>CANEWU010000071.1 GCA_947442825.1 Synechococcaceae cyanobacterium | reverse complement strand
GGGGGGGCTGGCGGTGGCGGCGGCGCTCCTGGCAGCCAGCACCCGCCCCGCCCTTACCGCGGTGCCCCTGGTGCTGGGGCTACCGGTGGGCCTGGGCTGGCTGAAGCTCCAGGCCCGCCTCAAACGCGACGGCCGGATTGATCAGCTGCCGGGCTCCGGCGGCTGATCGAGGCTTGGTCCGCCCGGCCTGGGGCCGGGCGGTTGGTCAGCCCGCGGCCTCGATCGTGCCGTTGGGGGTGAGTTTGTCGATCACCTGGGGCAGGGCCTTGGCGATGAAGTCAGAGGCCTGGGCGGGATCCACGCCCATCTTCTGGGCCAGTTCCTTCACCTGGGCGCTGCCAAGCACCTGGTTGAGGGTCTCGGTGGCGATGGCTTTGTTGTCGCCGGTGCTCACCCAGCTGCTGAACACCTCGCCGGCGCCACCGGTCTGGAATTTCTGGGCCAGTCCGTTGACCCCCCCGTTGGCCTGCAGGAACTGGTTGAGGGCGGGAGCCTTGTCGCCGGCCACCGCGGTGAAAACGCCACCGATCAGGTCATCGAGCATGGCCATGGAGCCAAAGGGGAAAAAAGACTTTCACACGATGGCCAGAGCCGGCGGCGTCCCTGCGGCGCTTTGGCTTTCCTTCCGTTTTGCCCCTCCCGCCCCTCAGGCTCCTCCGCCCTGGGGCCCGCTCCTCCCCTCGTCCCCCCACCCGGCTCCGGGGAGGGAAAGCGGCTCCGGACTCTGGCGCTGGCGCTGCAGCACGGCTGCGTGGAAGAGCAGGGTGTCCATGCGGGTGCGCGCGGCACAGGCCTCCAGCAGGGCCAGCGACAGGCGGTCGCGCCCGTCGTCCGCCCCCGCTGGAGCGCGGTGCACCTGATGTTCGCCCAGTTCCGAGCCCAGGCAGTCCCCCAGCCAGGCCAGGTCGCTGCGGAAGCTCTCCTGCAGACCTACGAACCAGAAGGTGCGCAGCTGCGCCAGCGCCCGCTCCAGCAGCTCCCGGTTCCAGTCCTGGCAAAGGGCAGGATCGTGGCCGCCGGCGGTGCCCTGGCGCCCCAGAAACACGGTCATGTGGTTGCGCACCACCGGCGTCAGGTCGCCGCGCAGGAATTCCACCAGCCCCTCCTGAGGATCGAGCGCGGTGAGGCGCCCATGCAGCTGGTGCTGGGGCGTGCGCCGGATCTTCCAGTAATTGGCCAGCAGCCTCGCCACCGGATCGCGCAGCCAGGTGATGTAGCGGGGGCGCCGTTCCGGGAAGAAGCGGTCGATCCCCACCCAGATCTGGTGGCCCGTGAGCAGCTGCACCCGCTCCCTCTCGGCGGGTGAGAGGGCGGCCAGCTCGTCGCCGATCTCGGCGCTGGTGCGGCTTGCCCGGGAGAAGCGCAACACGGCCTCCGGGCCGAGCCGCTCGATCAGCGCCCGCTCCAGCGAGGTGCCGCCGGTCTTCGGGACGTGCAGGAAGATCAGCAGATCCCGCATCAGCGCCGCGTCCCGGCCGCGTCCGGGCTCCGGGGCCTCAGCCCCGCCCGCGGGGGCCCCGGTCGTCGACGCCGGCGTAGATCGCCTGGCTGCCCAGTTCGTCTTCGATGCGCAGCAGCTGGTTGTACTTGGCCACCCTGTCGCTGCGGCTGAGGGAGCCGGTCTTGATCTGGCCGGCGCGGGTGGCCACCGCCAGGTCGGCGATGGTCACATCCTCGGTTTCGCCGCTGCGGTGGCTGATGACGCTGGTGTAGCCGGCCCGGCCCGCCAGGTCGATCGCCTGCAGGGTTTCCGTGAGGGAGCCGATCTGGTTCACCTTGATCAGGATCGAGTTGGCCACGCCCCGGTCGATGCCCTGCTGCAGTCGCTCCACGTTGGTGACGAACAGGTCGTCACCCACCAGCTGCACGGTGCGCCCCAGCTTCTCGGTGAGCAGGGACCAGCCCTCCCAGTCGTCCTCCGCCAAGCCGTCTTCGATCGAAACGATCGGATAGCGGCTCACCAGTTTGGCCAGCTCCTCCACCATCTCGGCGCTGCTGTAACTGCCGCCGCCGAAGGCATAGCGGCCGTCGCGGAAGAACTCGGTGCTCGCCACATCCAGGGCCCGGGAGATCTGATCGCCCGGGCGGTAGCCGGCCTTCTCGATCGCCTGCACCAGGATGTCGCCGGCATCGTCGTTGCCCAGATCCGGCGCGAAGCCGCCCTCATCGCCCACCGCGGTGCTCATGCCCCGGTCCTTGAGCAGGCCCTTGAGGGTGTGGAACACCTCGGCGCCCATGCGCAGCGCTTCGCGGAAGCTGCCGGCGCCGTGGGGCACGATCATGAACTCCTGGAAATCGAGGCTGTTGGAGGCGTGGGCGCCGCCGTTGATCACGTTCATCAACGGCACCGGCAGCAGGTTGGCCAGCGGACCGCCCAGATAGCGGTAGAGGGGCAGGTTGAGGGCCTTGGCGGCGGCATGGGCCGTGGCGAGGCTCACCGCCAGGATCGCGTTGGCGCCCAGGGACGACTTGTTGTCGCTGCCGTCCAGTTCACGCATGGCGCCGTCCACCGCCGCCTGGTCGAGGGCGCTCAGGCCGCAGAGGGCCGGGGCGATGCGCTCCTCCACGTTTTCCACCGCCTTGCTGACGCCCTTGCCGAAGTAGGCCTTGCCGCCATCACGCAGCTCGTGGGCCTCATGGGCGCCGGTGCTGGCGCCGCTGGGCACGATCGCCCGACCGCTGGCGCCACCCTCGAGATACACCTCCGCCTCCACCGTGGGTGTGCCGCGTGAATCGAGTACTTCCCGGGCCACGATCGAATCGATCACCAGGTCGAGGGAGTCGTACACGGAGGCGGTGCGGCAATGGGGGGGATCCTATGGGCCGTCCCTCCCCGTGCTTGTGTGCCCGTTCTTACCGCTGCGGGCATCGCTGGCCAGAATGGCGACACCGGGAGGCCACCATGCGTCTGCTCCACACCATGCTTCGGGTCGGCCACCTGGAGCGTTCGATCGCCTTCTACACCGAGGTGCTGGGCATGCGCCTGCTGCGCCGCCGCGATAACGAAGCCGGCCGCTACACCCTCGCTTTCGTGGGCTACGGCGACGAGAGCGAAACTGCGGTGCTCGAGCTCACCTGGAATTGGGACACCGACCGCTACACCCTGGGCGACGCCTATGGGCACATCGCCATCGGTTGTGAGGACATCGAGGCCACCTGTGCGGCGATCCGCTCCCAGGGCGGCCGCATCGTGCGCGACCCCGGGCCGGTGAAGGGCGGCACCACCGTGATCGCCTTCGTGGAGGATCCCGATGGCTACCGCATCGAGCTGATCCAGCTTGCGGGTGCTGCCGCCACCACCGGAACGGCTGAAGTTCCGGCCCGCTGATCCGCCGCCATGGTCTCCGAGCGACTCGCTTCCCCCTCCGCCAGCCTCACGGGCGACCCTGATCGCTTTAGCGACGACGCCTGGGAACTGCTGCTGGCGAGCCAGGACCAGGCCCGTCGCTGGCGCCACGGCTCGATGGACGTGGAGCATCTGCTGCTCACCCTGCTGCAGGAGCCCCGCTTCGCCCCGTGGATCGATCCACTTCCCCTGGAGCCAGGCCGCCTGCTCGACCGTCTCGAATCCTTCTGCGCCGGCCAGCCCGGCGCCAGCGGCGGCAGCCTTTACATCGGCGATGCCCTCGAGGATCTGCTGGAGGCGGCCGATCGCCGCCGCGCGTCCTGGGGCTCCCGCCTGCTGGACATCCCCCACCTGCTCCTGGCCCTGATCGACGAGCCCCGCCTCGGCGGCGCCCTGCTGGCCGAGGAGGGACTCAGCGAGGACCTGCTGCTGCGTCAGTGGCGCCCGACCGGCGGCCGCGCCCCCGTGCCTGCCCCCGTGTCCGCCTCCCCGTCCGTGGCGGTCTCGCGCGCTGCACCGCCGGTGCCGCCGACATCGGAGCCCCCCCGCCGATCGGCCGTTGCCCGTCCCCCCACCGGCGACGCCTGGATCGATGCCCCTGGGGCTACGGCTCCCGCCGCTCCCGCCGCTCCCGCCGCTCCCGTCGCTCCCGCCGCTCCCGTGGACCCCGTCGGCCAGGCCTCCGCGCCCCCCGCCGGCCCGGATCTGCGCCTGGAGCCGGTGGAGGCCGGCCCGGCCCTGGAGCGATTCGGCCGCGACCTCACCGCCGCCGCCCGCGCCGGTGAGCTCGATCCGGTGATCGGCCGCGACACGGAAATCCGCCGGCTGATTCAGGTGCTCTCCCGCCGCGGCAAAAACAACCCGGTGCTGATCGGTGAGCCCGGCGTCGGCAAAACCGCCGTGGCCGAGTCGCTCGCCCAGCGCATCGTTGCTGGCGAGGTGCCGGAGGCCCTGCGCGGCCTGCGACTGGTGGCCCTCGACCTCGGCGCTCTCATCGCCGGCGCCAAGTTCCGCGGCCAGTTCGAGGAGCGCCTGCGCAGCGTGCTCCAGGAGGTGCGCGATAGCGACGTCGCCGGCGAGGGGGTGGTGCTCTTCCTCGATGAGCTGCACACGTTGGTGAGCGGTGAGCGCGCCAGCACCGACGCCGCCAGCATCCTCAAGCCGGCCCTGGCGCGCGGCGAGCTGCGCTGCATCGGCGCCACCACTGCAGAGGATTACCGGCGCAGCATTGAGAAGGACCCTGCCCTCGAGCGCCGCTTCCAGCAGGTCACGGTGCGCGAGCCCGACCGCGACACCTGCGTTCAGATCCTGCGTGGCCTGCGGGAGCGCTACGAGCTCCACCACGGCGTCACGATCGCCGACGGGGCTCTGGTGGCGGCCACCCGCCTGGCCGACCGTTACATCAGCGACCGCTGCCTGCCCGATTCCGCCATCGACCTGGTCGATGAGGCCGCCGCCCAGCTGCGCATGGAGGTCACCTCCAAGCCCCAGGTGGTGGAGGCGGCGGAGGCCGAGCTGCGGGGGGTGGAGCTGGCCCTGCTCTCCGCCGAGGCGGCCCCGCTGGAGGAGCGGTTGGAGCTGCAGGAGCGGCGGCGGCGGGCCCACGAACAGCTGGAGGAGCTGCAGCGGCGTTGGGGCGAAGAGCGGGATCGGCTGGCGGAGCTGCGCGAGCTGCTGCAGCGCGACGAAGACCTGCGTCATGCCATCGCCGAGGCCGAGCGCGATGGCGACCTGGAGGAGGCGGCCCGCTTGCAGTTCGACCAGCTGCACCACCTGCAGCTCCGCCGCCAAGCCCTGGAGGCGGAGCTCTCCCACGACCCGATGCTGCGCGAGCAGGTGGAGGAGGGCGACATCGCCGATGTGGTGGCCCGCTGGACCGGTATCCCGGTGCAGAGGCTGCTGGCGGGGGAGCGCCAGAAACTGCTCGATCTGGAGCGGCGCCTCGGCGAGCGGGTGATCGGCCAGCCGGAGGCGGTGGCGGCCGTGGCCGCGGCGATCCGCCGGGCCCGCGCCGGCATGCAGGCCCCCACCCGCCCGGTGGGATCGTTCCTGTTCCTGGGCCCCAGCGGCGTCGGCAAGACCGAGCTGGCGAAGGCCCTGGCGGCCTCCCTGTTCGATGAGGAGGAGGCGTTGGTGCGCCTCGACATGAGTGAGTACATGGAGCGCAACGCGGTGGCCCGCCTGGTGGGCGCGCCGCCGGGCTACGTGGGCTACGAGGAGGGGGGACAGCTCACCGAGGCGGTGCGGCGCCGGCCCTACGCCGTGCTGTTGCTCGATGAGGTGGAGAAGGCCCACCCGGAGGTGTTCAATCTCCTGCTGCAGGTGCTCGATGACGGCCGCCTCACCGATTCCCAGGGCCGCACGGTGGATTTCCGCCACACGGTGGTGATCATGACCAGCAACCTCGCTAGCCGGGCGATCCTCGAGAGCGCCCGCCGCGGCGCCGCCGGGGCCGAGCCTGGTCCGGAGGGCAGCGCCGCCGAGGGGAGCAGTGCCGTCGAGGGAAGCAGTGCCGAGCCCGACCGGGCCCTGGAGGAGGCGGTGGATCAGGCCCTGGCGCGCCAGTTCCGACCCGAGTTCCTCAACCGCATTGACGAGGTGATCCGCTTCCGGCCCCTCGGCCCGGCCGATCTTCAGCGCATCGTGCGCCTGCAGCTCGCCGAGCTGGCGGCCCTGCTGCGGGAGCAGCAGCTGGAGCTCCAGGTGGAGGAAACGGTGGTCGCCTCCCTGGCGGAACAGGGCTATGAGCCCGAGTACGGCGCGCGGCCGCTGCGGCGGGTGCTGCGCCGCCGCATCGAGAACCCCCTGGCCACCGAGCTGCTGGAGGATCATTTCCGCGGCGCCCGCGGCGTGCGCGTGGAGCCGGCCGGGGAGGCGGGGCCCACCGGACCGCTGCGCTTCCGGCCCCTTGACTCTCCAGGGAACAGCATCCGGTAGGGTGTCGGTTTGCCGGTGTGCGCGGTCGCATCGGCGCGCCTTGCCAGATTCGCCGTTCCTTGGCCCAGATCACCCCGTCCCCGTCCAGTCAGAGCCAGCCCGAGCGGCCGGTCCGTCCGGTTGCGGCCGGGTCTGGTGACGAGCTCACTCCCGAGTCTCGGGAGGAGCAGGAAGAGGAGCGCGGTGGTTTCGCCGCCGAAACCCTGGCCGAGCTGCGCCGGGTGGTCTGGCCCAGCCGCCAGCAGTTGTTCAGCGAGTCCATCGCGGTGATCCTGATGGTGAGCCTGTCGGCCGCGGCGATCGCCGCGATCGACCGCTTCTACACCTGGGTCGCCAGCCAGGTCTTCCGCTGACGTCCCCACCCGTGAGATCCGTGCCCGAGATTCAGCCAGACACCCTCCTCGACAGCGCCCTCGACGCCGACGAGATCCTCGAGCTCCCCGCCGATGGGCCCGCCAGCGAGCTGGCGTCCGCGGGCGAGCGGGCCCCGGTGGCCCGCTGGTACGCCGTGCAGGTGGCCTCGAGCTGTGAAAAGAAGGTGAAGGCCACCCTCGAGCAGCGGGCCGTCACCCTCGGGGTCGACAACCGCATTCTCGAGATCGAGATCCCCCAGACCCCTGGGGTGAAGATCAAGAAAGACGGCAACCGCCAGTCAATTGAGGAGAAGGTGTTCCCCGGCTATGTGCTGGTGCGCATGATCCTCGACGAAGACACGATGATGGCGGTGCGCAGCACCCCCAACGTCATCAACTTCGTGGGCGCCGAAGACCGGCGCGCCACCGGCAAGGCCCGGGGTCACATCAAGCCCCGCCCCCTCAGCCGCCAGGAGGTCGACCGCATCTTCAAGCGCGCGGCCGAGAAGAAGCCTGTCGTCAAGGTGGATCTCACCGAAGGCGACCAGATCCTCGTCACCGCCGGTCCGTTCAAGGATTTCCAGGGTGAGGTGATCGAGGTGTCCGGCGAGCGCAGCAAGCTCAAGGCTTTGCTCTCGATCTTCGGCCGGGAGACCCCGGTGGAGCTCGAGTTCTCCCAGATCAGCAAGCAGAGCTGATGCCGTGCCGGCCTGGCCGTCTCCCTGCGGAGGACGGCCAGGGTCGGGACCCCCGTGGTCCCACCGGCCCGTCGGATTCCGGTTCTCCGGTTCTGGCGATCCGCAGGCTCCCTCCGGGGAGTTCCGTTCCCAGCTCCCTTCGGGGAGTCGCTTCCCCGACACCCGCCGATGGCCAAGAAAGTCGTAGCCGTGATCAAGCTGGCGCTCAATGCCGGCAAAGCCAACCCTGCACCGCCCGTGGGTCCTGCCCTCGGTCAGCACGGGGTCAACATCATGGCGTTCTGCAAGGAGTACAACGCCCGCACCCAGGACAAGGCCGGGTACGTGATCCCGGTGGAGATCTCGGTCTTTGAAGACCGCAGCTTCACCTTCATCACCAAGACCCCACCCGCCTCGGTGCTGATCTCCAAGGCGGCCGGCATCGATAAGGGTGCCGCCACCTCCTCCAAGGGTTCGGTCGGGGCGATCAGCCGCGCCCAGCTCGAGGAGATTGCCCGCACCAAGCTGCCCGACCTCAATTGCTCGAGCGTCGAGTCGGCCATGCGCATCATTGAGGGCACCGCCCGCAATATGGGCGTCGCCGTCAGCGACTGAGCGCCCGCCTGCCGCTCCCACCACCTGTCCACCCATCCGGGGGAGACCGTTCCGGTCGCCCGCACCCCGCACCTGCCATGCCCCGTATCTCCAAACGCTTCGCAGCCCTCACCGCCAAGGTGGAGGACCGCACCTATTCCCCCATCGAGGCCCTCGAGCTGGTGAAGGCCAACGCCAACGCCCGCTTCGACGAAACGATCGAGGCCCACGCCCGCCTCGGCATCGATCCCAAGTACACCGACCAGCAGCTGCGCACCACCGTTACCCTGCCCCACGGCACCGGCCAGACCATCCGCATTGCCGTAATCGCCCGCGGCGAGAAGGTGGCCGAGGCCAAGGCCGCCGGCGCTGATATTGCCGGCGATGACGAGCTCGTGGAGAAGATCGCCGGTGGTGCGATGGACTTTGACCTGCTGATCGCCACCCCCGACATGATGCCCAAGGTGGCCAAGCTCGGCCGGGTGCTCGGTCCCCGCGGCCTGATGCCCAACCCCAAGGCCGGCACCGTCACCACCGATCTGGCCTCCGCCATCAACGAGTTCAAGGCCGGCAAGCTCGAGTTCCGCGCTGATCGCACCGGCATCGTGCACGTGCGCTTCGGCAAGGCGAGCTTCGACCCCGCCAAGCTGCTCGACAACCTCAAGGCTCTCCAGGAGACCATCGACCGCAACAAGCCCAGCGGCGCCAAGGGGCGCTACTGGCGCAGCCTTTACGTCACCTCCACGATGGGCCCGTCGGTCGAGGTCGATGTCACCGCGCTGCAGGATCTCAAGCAAGACAGCTGAGTCCATCCGGCCCCCGGCCCTTGCCCATGACCCCGGAGAGCTCCCGCTCGGCCTCCCACCCCCAGGGTGCTGCCTTGGCGGTGCTGCTCTCCGCTCTGGCGGCGGTCACCGTGCCGCCGCGCGGCCTGGCCACCCTCCGGGAACGGTTGGTGGCTGATGCCAGGGTTCCTGGGGCGGATCCCCCGGAGCCCCTGCAGCACTTTCCCGTGGCCGGCCTGGGCCTCGACAGCCTGGGCCGGATGGAGTTCTGCATCCAGCTTGAACTCGACCACGGCGTGCCCCTCACCCCCGATCGCCTGCTGGCGATGCACGAACTTGGGGAGCTGTTGACCTTCATCGCCAGCGCCGCCCCACCGCCTTAGGCCAGCGCCAGCCACTCGGCCAACAGGTCGGGCAGGGGGCGGCCGGCATGCACGTGGAACTGCACGAGGTTGTGCTCCGCGCAGCCCGGCTCCGCCCGCACCTCCAGCTGGGCTGGGGCCAGCCGTAGCCCCCGGTAGTGGCGATCGATCAGGGAGGCGGCCTCGCAGTCGGCGGCATGGCCAGCCGGGTGCAGTAGGAGCAGTGAAGGCCCTCCCCCGGCGCCCCAGCGGCGCCAACGGGCCCAGCGGCGTAGCTGCCGGATCGGCCCGCCGCGGCTGAACAGCTCCCCATCGCCGTACGGCCCGATCGCTACCCCCTGGCGGGCCCCGAGCCGCTCCGCCAGCACCAGGGCGGGCAATCCGCCAGCGCTGGTGCCCAGCACCGCCCGCGGCCGCCGCCGGCCCCCGCACAGCGGCGCGATGGCCGCCGCGATCTGGGGCAGCCAGTCGCCCTGGCCGCCCCGGAAATAGCCCCCCCGCCAGCGCCTTCGCACCAGCAGCAGGTCGAGGCCGTTGCGCTGCAGGGCCTCCGACACGTAGGCCACCGGGCTCATCAACATCCCCCAGTCCCCCGTGAGCCCCAGCACCAGGGGGCGCTCGCCGGGCACCCCACCGGCATGGAGATCGAAGAGCAGATCCGGCCCCTCCAGGCTGTAGCGCCGGCAGGGGCTCACCCGCTCGGGGAGGCCCGGCACATAGCGATCGGCCTCCTCCCGCCACTCCTGGATCGGGGCCTCGGGGTGGGCCAGCGTCCGTCTCAGCTCCGGCGCCGTGGCAAAGCGGCCGATCAGGATGCGCCGCTGGTGCAGCGCGTTCAGCCCCACCCCCGGCCCCTGCGGCAACCACTGCTCCGGAGCTGTGCGCCGCATCTCCTGCTCCAGCGCTCCCCAGGGCAGCGCCTCCTCCCCCGGCCCAGGGGCCGGCGATCCCTCAGAGCCGCAGGGCATGGCGTTCGGCCAGCAGACGGCGCAGGGGCTTGCCTCCCGGGCCGCGGGGGAGATCGTCCATCACCACGATCCTTTTGGCGGAGCGGTGCCCCATCCGCTCGCGGCTTCGCTGCCGCAACCGCTCGGCCACCGCCGCCGGATCGGCCACCCCCTCCCGCAGCACCACCGCCGCCATCGGCACCGCCCCGTAGGTGGCTGAAGGGGCCCCGAAGCCGGCGCAGTCGGCCACCTCCGGGGCATCGCGCAGCCCATCTTCGATCTCGTAGGGGGAGACCATCTGCCCCTGGAACAGGAACACATCGTTGGCCCGGCCGCCGAAGATCACATGCCCCGATGGCGCCAGGGCCAACAGATCCCCGGACAGAAAATCGCGTACGCCCCCGGCGGGTCCCTCCACCAGAGCGCCCCGCCCGTCGGGCTGCAGGCAGCGGCGCGTCTTGCGGATCCTCATCTCCCGAAATGCCAGCCCGAAGCGCTGCAGTTGCACCGCCCCCTCCGGCCGCAGCTGCACCGTCGCCAGCGGCCGCCCGACGCTCTCCGGCTCGGCCAGCAGTTCCTCCGGCGGTAGCCAGGTGAGCGGCCCGCTCTGGCTGGTGGCGAAGGTGATGCCCACCCGCAGGGGACGGATCGCCTGGAGGGCGCGGCGCAGGTCCATCGGCACGTGATCGCCGCCGGTGATCACCAGGAACCCCTCGGGCACCTGGGCCAGATCCCCGGCCGCAAGCCGGCGCCGCAGCTGGCTGGGCGGCATCGCCCCCCCGCAGGGCTCCCCCCGGAAGGTATCCGGACCCCAGGGCGCGTCGGTCGCCCGCACCACCAAGGCATCGCCCCGCAGCAGGGTCCACAGCTTCCACAGCCGCGGGCCGCTGAGCTGGAGCGAGGGGTTGACCAGCTGGCGGGGCAAGTGGTCGTAGGGGGAGGGGTCGAGGCGACGCTGGGCGCTCAACAGGGCGCCCTGCCGCACCGGCACCAGGGTGGGCCGGCCGCTGCTGGTGCCGGAGCTCGTGGAGAGCAGGGCAATCGATCCCTCCGCGGCGTCTGCGGACTCCTCGAGTTCCCGGAGATCCCCAGGCGCGTTTGGCGCTCCAGAGCCCCCAGCGGCGGGGGGCAGGGCCACCAGCAGCAGCCCTTCGCCGCTGCGCCCGAGGCACCGCAGCCCCGGCCAGGGCGGCAGCTGTTCCGGATCCACCAGCAGGTGGGTGAGGCCGTAGCGCTGGGCCAGCGCCTGCCGCTCCGCCGGCGGGCTCCCCTCGGGCAGCACCGCCTGGCTGACGCCGGCGAACACCAGGGCCAGGCCCTCCAGCAGATGGGCCAGGCCATCGGCCGCCAGCACCCCCACCCGCACCGGCGGCAGGGCATCTGCCACCAGCGCCTGCAGCCGGTGCAAGGCCTCTTCCACCCGCGCCATCAGGTCGTCGGCGCTGATCGTCTCCCCCAGCCAGTCGATCGGGGGTGCCGACTGGGCCGCCAGCGCCTCCCGCCAGCCCTGCCAGAGGGCCTCGGTGTAGGGGTCGGCCGTCATGGCGAGTCCTCCGCTCTTGCACCCTTCGCCCCTGCACCCGCCAGCCGCCGGGCTCCTGCCTCGCACACCGCCTGCCCGAGCTCCGTGAGCCGGCCGTGGCGCCTTGCTGCGGCCAGGGAGGAGCGGCCCAGCTCCGCCTGCTGCTCCCGCAGCCGCTGGCAGTCCTCCAGCAGCAGGGCCGGCTCGTGATGGCCGGAAAAACCGGAGGCCAGAAGGCCATCGGCCAGCAGCGCATCGAGGGTTTCGCAGACGCGCCCGGTCACATGCAGGGAGTGGAGGATGCCGTTCATCGGCCGTGGGTCGGGCCGGATCTGCACCGGGTGGCGCTCGTCGTCGCGGTTGTGGCAGAGGGGGCTGTCCTGGGCCAGAACAAAGAGCTCGGCGTGGGCGGCCTCGTGCACCAGGCGCTCCAGCAGGCCGGGCAGGGTGAGACCGGGGCTGGCGTGGATCACGCTGGCGCCGCGCAGGAAGAAGGCGGTGGCTCCCCCGAAGCTCTGCCGGGCCGCCTGGGCCCGCGGACCGGGCACCGCCAGGATCGTCAGCTGCAGCAACCGCTCGATGCTGGGCCCGAGGCCCGCTTGCAGGGGGCGCACCAGCGCCAGCACGGCTGCGGTGGCCTCCTCAAGGGCTGACTGAGTGGCGGCAGAGGGGGGGATCAGGTCGGCGACAAAGTCGCCACCCTCCTGGAGCAGCGCCAGGATCGCCTCCCATTCCGCTGCGCTGTAGAGAGACGAATCTCCCCAGGCGATCACCTGGCCGGCAGCCAGGCACCGGCCGGCCAGGTGATCCAGCCGATCCAGCTGATCCGGATTTTCCCCCCAGGGGAAGGGAAGGGGAGCCTGGTCGAGGATCGACTGGCCGAGGCGGTAGTACACCAGCCACACCAGGGGATCCAGGCCTGCGGTACCCTGCGGGCGCCGGGCCAGAGCCTCGCCCAGCCGGGATGCGGCTGCGCGGTGGGGCGCGGAGGCAGAGCCGGATTCGCTGGCCAGCTGGGCGAGGGATTCGCCCAGTTCGCGCTCGCCCAGATCGAGAAGATCGGTGAGCTGACGCCCGCCAGCGAGCGGATCAGCGGCCATCGCGGAATCAGGCGCCTGGGAACTCGGCGTGGGGCACCAGCGGAGCGGAGCGGAAGGCCAGGGGGCCGTTGCCCTCAGTGCGGAGGCCGGTGGGCTCGGGGCCACCCACCTTGGCCGAGAGGGCGCTCGCTGCCGCAGGGGCGGCGGCGCTGGCCGCGCTTGCCAGGCGGAAACCGAACAGGGACGCGCGGGTGACGGTCATCGCGGAAACCTCAGAGTGATGAAGCGAAATGTAAGTCAGGCGCTTGGGTGT
>CANEWU010000070.1 GCA_947442825.1 Synechococcaceae cyanobacterium | reverse complement strand
TCAACACGGCGATGACATCAAGAATCTGCTCCGCCCGGCCGGGGGCAAGCTGCATCTGGGCGGCCATCTCCTGGAGGAGTTCCCTCTCCTCGGCCGTAACCACCCGGTTGCAGTGCACGAGCTGGGCGGCCATCGCCAGCGCTGTTTCCTGCTGGGGGGGCGAAAGGGCGGGGATGGCCTGGCCCAGCAGCGGTCGCCAGCCCTGGCCGCGGAGCTGGATGAGCAAGCCATCGAACAGGCTTCCCATGCTCTCCTCGCTCCGTTCCACATAGGGATGGCGACGCTTGAGCTGGCCACGCAGGCTGCGGGCCTCTTGGTGGTCGAGGGTGCCATCGCAGGCGACCGCCGCCAGGGCGATCGCGGCAAAGGCCTCAGCGGGAGTCATCGCACGGAAGGCATCATCTTCCCCATTGCAGCAGAGCCACAGCGGCTTCCGTCATTGTGGGCGGCAGAAACACCCCGCACCGCGCCATGTCGCGCCCGATCCCGGCCCGAATCGCCCTTGGGGGGGGCATCGTCGGCCTGGTGTTGACCGTGATCAACCAGGGCAGTGGCCTGGCGCAGCAGGGGCCGATGGCGCCAGCCCTGGAGCGGGCCGGTGTCTTGGCCAGTCTCCTGGCGGTGGTGCTGATGCTGGTCGGCCTGTTGTGGGAGCGCATCGAGCCGGTGCCGCCCGATCGGGTGGCGCTGGAGGGCCGGGAGGGGCTCGAGCTGGCTGACGGTCTGCCCGATGCCCTGCAGCGCGAGCTGGGTTGGGGCAGCCAGATGCTGCTCACGGCCACCCCCGCCGCCACGGTTCTGGTGCTCTGGCGGGAGCGGGTGGTGCTACGCCGCGGCCTGCTGGCGGAGGGGGCCTTCCGGCCTGGGCCGATCTGCCGCCGGGCGCAGGAGCAGGGGCGGGCGATCTCCCTGGTGGATCTGCGCCTCTACCCCGGCCGCGATGAATTCGATGGGCTCCTGGCGGGGTTGCCGTCGGTGCTGGTGCAACCGATCGGCAGGGAGGGTGTGTTGCTGCGGGGGGGGTGGTCAGCCCGTTGCTTCGGCCGCAGCGATCAGGTGTGGGTGGAGGGTTGGGCGCGGCGCCTCACAGACGAATTGGTTCCGGTGCGCGGCGTGCAGGGGCTGGAGCCGGCGGGCGACCCTGCCGGCGGGGCACCTCAAAGCGGCTGAGCACCCGCCCTCCGGGGCTGCTCAGCTGCAGCTGCCCCTGGGGGCCCAGGCGCCCCTCCAGCCGCTCTCCCCGGAGGGTTTGGCGGTTGGCGCGGCGCTCCACGACCACGGAACCCTCGGCCATGATCTCCTGGGTGGTCCAGCTCCAGCGGCAACGGCTGGCCTGCAGACTCTCCCCCGGCTGCTCCAGCCAACATCCCATGGGGATTTCGATGGTGCGCTGGCGGCCATCCACCACCAAGGATTGGCCCTGGACCAGGGCCGGCCCGCGGCGTGCCACGAAGGGCTTGTCGCTGCGTAGACGCTCCTCCTTGGCCAGCAGCCGTAGATCGGTGCCATCGAAGCGGATTCCCTCCCCCGGATCGAGCAGGCGCACCGGGCCTTTGAGGGTGAACTCCTGTTTGACCGTGTTGCCCTCCAGCAAGGGCGCGGTGAGGGTCTGGGGGGGACGATCCGCAGGCGCTCCGCTCGGACGGCGCACAGCTCGCACCGGTCCGCGTGCATCCAGCCAGCCAGCGCCTGGATCCCAATCGGCCCGGCTCACGGTGACGACGAGTTCCGGGCGGCCACGCGCCACGGAGGCGAAAGGATCGAAGCGTTGGCTCCAACGCTGCAGTTGGGGGTTGCCGCGCAACTCCAGCTGGTCGCGACCCAGAAGGAAGCGGGCGCGGAGCGCCACGATCCGGGTCTGGGGGTCGAAGGCCTCCGGGTGGCGGTCGATCTCCATCACCTGGCGGGAGGGAAACCAGCGCAGCCGGGAAGCGCGGATCAGCACCGGCTGGGGATGGAGCTGCTCCACCCGGATCGCGCCCTCCAGCAGGATCACCTCCCCGTCGTTGATCACCGTGCCGCTCTCCGCCGAAAGGCGGTAGGTGGCTTTGCCTTTCTGGTAGATCACGCCCTGGGGCTGTTGGGCCTGGGCGACGCGACGGCGCAGGTCGTAGCGGGCCTCGGGGCTGGTGAGCTCCCAGGCGGGTTGGCCCTGGCGATCCTGCTGGCGCAGGTTGAGGGAGCGGAACACGAACGGCGTGCTGCCCTCCTCAGGGGGGGGCGGACGGCGCTGGCAGCCGGCGAGCGCGGGCAGGGCGAAGAGGGCTGCCAGCAGCAAGGGGATGGGGCTCACAGGGGGCCGTCCAGGTCCAGGCGCAGCATCACCGGCGAGGGTTCCGGGAGGGGCTGGCCGGGGGGCAGGATCCCCCAGCAACAGGCGGCCTCCCAGGCACCGGCGATGGCTGTGCCCGGCTCACTGGGGAGCTGCGGTTGGCCCAGCTGGCTGAGCATCCGGGCGGACAGCTCTGGCAGCAGGGGGGCCAGCAGCACCGCCACCAGGCGGCTGGTTTCCAGAACGGCGTAGAGATCGGCCGCCACGGCGGCCTCCTGATCAGGCTGCTTGCGGCGGACCCAGGGTGCCTGCTCATTGAGGAAGCCGTTGGCCTCTCCGGCCAGGGTGAGGATCGCCTCGGCGGCGGCGCGGAAATCGCAACGCTCCAGCCCCTCGGGCACCGTGGCAACGCGGGCGGCGGCGGCCTGGGCCAGGGGATGGTCGGGGGATGCCGCGGCGCCAGCCGGGGGCACCGCATCGTCGAACCACTTGCGCGCCATCGAGGAGGTGCGGTTCAGCAGATTGCCGATCGTGTTGGCCAGGTCGTTGTTGACGAGGTCCTGGAAGCGCTGCTGTTGGAAATCGCCGTCCTCCCCGAAGGGGATGTCACGCAGCAGGTACCAGCGCACCGCATCACGGCCGCAGCGCTCCAGCAACACCTCCGGATCAAGCACGTTTCCCAGGGATTTACCCATCTTCTGCCCCTCGCGGGTAAGGAAGCCATGGCCAAATACCTGCTTCGGTAGGGGCAGACCGGCCGAGAGGAGCATGGCGGGCCAGAAGACGGCATGGAAGCGCAGGATGTCCTTGCCGATGACGTGCAGGCTCGCGGGCCATCCCCGCTCCGCCAGGCCAGCGAGGGAAGGCTGCTCCCCAGGCTCGAACAGGGCCGTGAGGTAACCGAGCAGCGCATCGAACCACACATAGAAGGTGTGGTCCGCATGGCCCGGCACGGGAATGCCCCAGGGCAGATCGATGCGGGAAATGGAGAAATCCTTCAGGCCACTGGCCACGAAGTTCTCCACCTCCCTCCGCCGCGACGGCGGCATGACGAAGCCAGGGCGGGCCACCAGCTCGGCGATGGCCTCCTGGTAGCGCGAAAGCCGAAAAAAGAGATTCATCTCATCGCGCCACTCCAGCGGGCGGCGATGGATCGGGCATTCCGGATCCTCCGCCTCGTGGGGGTCATCCTTGAATTCCTCACAGGCCACGCAATACCAGCCCTGCTGGCGCCCCTCAACCACGTCGCCGTTGGCCTCGACGCGGGCAAAGAATTCGGCCACCAAGGCGCGGTGGCGCGGATCGGTGGTGCGCACAAAGCGATCAAGACTGATGCCCCAGCGCTCCCACAGCCCCCGGTAGCGTTCGCTTACGGCATCGCAGTGGGCTTGGGGGCTGAGACCGGCGGCCTCCGCGGTGCGCTGAATCTTCAGACCGTGCTCATCGCAGCCGGTGATGAAGGTGACTCGTTCACCGCGGAGGCGCTGGAAGCGGGCGATGGTGTCGCAGGCCAGCGTGGTGTAGGTGCTGCCGAGGTGCGGACGGTCGTTGACGTAATAAAGAGGAGTTGTGAGGGTGAAGGACATCGCACCTGATTCCGGGGGGCACCGCCCTGGGCCGGGAGGCGCCAAGCCCTGCCCGTGGGCCGGATCCTACCGGGGGTGCGGGAGGCGGGAGACTGGGCGGCCAGTGTGCAAATCAAGGCCATGGGCCACGGCGGCGCGGATCCAGAGGTGCTGGTGTGGGGAGGGGGGAGCGGTGGGGTGGCGGCGGCTCTGCAGGCCGCCCGCAGTGGGGCCGCGACCCTGCTTCTCACCCCCGGCGACTGGTTGGGGGGAATGGTGAGTGCGGCGGGGGTCTGCTGCCCCGATGGCAATGAGCTCAGCCCGTGGCAAACCGGTCTGTGGGGGGCCTTGTTGCGGGCTCTGGCGGCGGAGACGCCCGGGGGCCTCGACCAGAACTGGGTCAGCTGCTTCGGCTACCGACCCGCCACCGCGGAAGCGATACTGCGCCGCTGGGTGGCCGCGGAGCCGCGCCTGCGCTGGTGGCCCCGGGCTCGCGTTCGTTCCCTGGAGTGTCGCGAGAGCCGGATTGTGGCGGCCCTGGTGGAGCGCCCCCAGGAGGGCCCCGGGGAGGGCGGGGTGGCGTGCCTCTCCCCGGCGGTGGTGATCGACGGCAGTGACCGGGGCGATCTCTTTCCACTCGCTGGGGCTGCCTTCCGTTTTGGCTGGGAGGCCCGTGAACGCTGGGGTGAACCCAGCGCCCCGCCCCAGGAGGCGCTGGAGAGGGATCCGTTCTTCCGGCAGCACCCGGTGCAGTCGCCCACCTGGGTGGTGATGGGGCAGCTGGCCCCTGGCGCGGGCCCGGGCGCGCTTCACCCGGAGCTGCCGGCACCGTTTGCGGGGGCCTGCGACCGCTTCGGCCTGGAAGCCACCCTCACCTACGGCCGCCTGCCCGGGGGTCTGGTGATGCTCAACTGGCCCTTGCGCGGCAACGACTGGCACGGGGATCTGGCGGCGGCCTTCCCGGACGAGGGGGCAGCGGCGGCCCATGAGGTGGACCCGGCCCTGGCAGCAGCGATGGGGGCCCACAGCCAGGCCTTCGCGGCCGCCCTGCGGGAGGCGAGCGGCGGCTGGCTGGGATCGGGCAGGGCGTTCCCCGGGTCAGCGGCCGCTGCGGGGTCCTTGGAGGGAGAACACGACCTGGCCCTGATGCCCTACTGGCGGGAGGGGCGCCGACTGGTGGCCCGCGAGCTGGTGCTTGAGCAGCATCTGCTGCCGCAGGCACCTGGGGTGAGCATCGCCCCTCTGGCCGCCGCAGCGGAAGGCACCACGGCCATCGCGGTGGGCAACTACGCCAACGACCATCACTACCCAGGCCCCGACTGGCCGCTGGCGCCGAAAAGCTGCCGCTGGGGCGGCCGCTGGAGCGGCACCCCCTTCACCATCCCCTGGGGGGCGTTGATCAGCCGCGAGGTGGTCAACCTTCTGGCCGCCGATAAGTGCTTCGGGGTCAGCCACATGGCCAACGGCGCCACCCGACTGCAGCCGCTGGTGCTCAACCTCGGCCAGGCGGCTGGTCTGGCGGCGGCCCTGTGCGTACGGGCGGGGATCGATCCGCCCGAGCTGCCGGTGGCTCAGCTGCAGGAGGCCCTGATCGACGAGCCCACCGCACCGGCGGGCCCGCTGCCGCTGTGGGACACCCCCTGGCACCACCCCCAGTGGCGGGAACGGCAGCGGCTCGCCCTGAGGGAACCAGAGCGGCTGGATGGCGCCGGTCGACTGGATGGGACCGGTCGCTTGGCTCAGGCGGCCTGCGATCCCCGTCTCGCTGCGCCGGAACCCGGCGAGCGTTCCTGGCACGGCACGGTGGTGGGCGATGGGGAGGGGGGCTATCGGCTGGCGGGCAGCGTCGGCCCCGATGGGGAGCCCTGGCGTCTGATCACCCTCGAGCCGGCTCTGAACGAATGGCTGTGCGCCGGCCCCCCCGCCACACCGGTGGCGCTGATCGGCTGCGCCAACCCCTGGGGCCCCTGGCTGCGGGTATCGCGGTTGGCCGACTAGCCGCGGGCCTCCAGGCGCAGCTGGTCCCGCAGGGAATCCACCGCCCGTACCTGCACCAGCAGGGCATCGCCCGGTTCGGGGCCAGCGGGGCAGCGGGCGGGCAGCTCCAGCGCCAGATCCTCCAGCCACACCAAGGCCAGCTGGTCCTGGGGACGCAACCAACGCAGGAAGAGGCCACCCCATTGCGGCTGGGGGTGGGTCTCGAACCACACCTGCTGCCAGTGGCGCTGGTCATCACGGCTGATGGCGATCCCCTCCCGCAGCGGCGCCTCGATCTCCGCCAGTTGCTGCGCCAACTGAGACTCCGGCAGCGGCGCCTCCCCGTTCTGCTGGGCCGCCAGCTGGCGCTGCACCAACAGGTCGCTGTAGCGGCGGATTGGGGAGGTGGCCTGCACATAGGCCTCCAGCCCGAGGCTGAAATGGGGGGCTGGGGTTGTGCCCAGGGTGCCCCGGCTCAAGCAACGCTTGAGCGCCGCGTGGCGCACCGGGCCCGGCGGCAACGCCGCCAGCTCCGCCGGGCTCGGCAGGGTGGAGGACGCCTGGCTGCGGTACGGGAGCGCCAGAGCGGTGCGCTTGCCGTGGGCGGCCACCGCGGCGCCGGCCAGGATCATTGCCTCCGCCACCAGCTGCCGCGCCGCCCCGGGTTCGAAGATTTCCAGCTCTGCCCTGCCGTCGCGGCAGCGCACCCGGCCCTCGGGCTGGTCCAGCAGCAGGGCACCGCGCGCCAGCCGCCAGCGGCGTCGGCGCTGCAGCAACCCATGGAGCTCCACCAGGTCGCGCTCCTGGGGGGGGGCCAACTCCAGCAGCTCATCGGCGTCGGCGTAGCTGAGGCGGTAGGCCGGACGCACCCAGCTGCGATGGAGGCTTTGCCCGGCAATGGCCCCTTCCTCATCGAGCTCCACGGCGAGGCTCCAGGCGGCGCAGCGTCGGCCACTTCGCAGGCTGAAGGGTCCGGTCGCGAGCTGCGGCGGGAACATCGGCAGGGAGTCGCGCGCCAGATAGAGGCTGGTGCCACGGCGACGGGCCTCGAGATCCAGGGGGCTGTCGATGGCGATCAGGCGGCCGGGATCGGCCACATGGATCCAGAGGCGGGGCCTGTCGCCCTGCCATTCGAGGGAAAGGCCATCGTCGATGTCCGCCGTGTCGTCGTCGTCGATGGTGACGGTGTGAAGGGCGGTGAGATCGAGCCGACCCTGATCGCCCGGCTGCTCCCGCTCCGCCTCTGCCACCAGCCGATCGGCCTCCTCCAGGTGGGCGGCGGAGAAGCCAAGCTGCCAGGCGGAGCGGGCCAGCGACGGCAGATGGTGGGGGGACCACTGGCCGAGCTCCACCAGCAGGTGGCGGATCGCCCCGCTTTCGGCAGGGCAGCGGGCCTGCTGGAGGAGGCGGCGCAGGGGCTCGTCCAGGGGCACACCGACATCGCCCTCAGCCATGAGGCGCAGCAGCGCCAGATCCCGCTCCGCCTCAGGGCCCAATACCTCCAGTGGGGGCAGGGGCTGGCGGAAACGCATCAGTTCGCCCCAACGGCGCTGCCTCTGGGCGGTTCTGGCCAGGAGCCAGCGCTCACGCCGCAGGCGCCGCACCTCGCGACCAGCCAGGGGCGAGATCTGCCCCTGGCGCCAGCGGAAAAAGGTTTGTGGGCCCTGGAGCCAGAGCCAGCAGGCTGCCCGCGCGGTCGGCTGCAGGGCGTCGCCCACCAGATCGCTGAAGGCCGTCAGGGAGAGGGGTTCGAGGTCACCCTCTCCAGAGCCTTCGCGCAACAGGAGCCAGGCGGTGGCGAACTCACGCTCGGACGGGGTGAGAGCGGACAGTTGATCGACATCGAGCCGCCAGGGGGAGTGGCGGATGGAGCGGGCCGGATCGTCATGCGGCGCGGCCTGGGCGATGAGATCCAGGCGCCGCAGCGGATGGCTGGCGGGCCGGCCCTCCGGGCCGAGGCTCAGATCGCCGCGGCTGCCGCGAATCGCCAACAAGATGCCGAACTGGGGGCCCCGCTCATCCACGAGGCCCACCAAGTCACCGGGCTGGAGCGAGCGGCCCGGTGCGCTTCCCCCAGCCGTAGGGGGCAACTCAGCCTTCGGGGTTCACGAAGGGGAGCAGGGCAACGATGCGGGCCCGCTTGACGGCCGTGGTGAGGTCGCGCTGCTGCTTGGCGGTGAGGCCAGTGAGACGACGGGGAAGAATCTTGCCGCGCTCGGTGATGAATTTCTTGAGGAGATCGACGTCTTTGTAGTCGATCGGATCGCCGGGCTTGATCGGCGAGAGGCGTTTTTTGAAAAAGGAGCTGGACATTGGGGGCCGGGAACGAACGGGAAAGGAAAAGGGAAGTGCTGGGGGTGGCGGTGACGGAACACCGCCCGCCTCACTTGATCTCCTTGTGGACCGTGGAGCTGTTGCAGTGAGGGCAGAACTTCTTCAGTTCGAGCCGTTCGGTGGTGTTGCGGCGGTTCTTCTGGGTGGTGTAACGGGAGACACCCGGAGACCGCTTGGCGGGGTTGGACCGGCATTCGGTGCACTCGAGAGTGACAACGATCCGGACGCCCTTGTTTTTGGCCATGGAAGGACGTTGCGCCGCGTGAGCGAAGCGAAAGTGACAATCCCGCATCTTACTCCCTGGGGTGACCCACCTCCAATCCCTAGGATTGAAGGCCGTTCTACCGGCGATCGATGCGGGTTTCGCTCCAGTGGTTGCAGGAGCTGGTGGACTGCGACCCTGACTCCCTAGCCCCAGAGAGACTGGCGGAGCGCCTGTCGGTGGCGGGATTCGAGGTGGAGTCGATCGACGACCTGGCCGCTCAGGCGGCTGGTGTGGTGGTGGGCCGGGTGTTGAGCCGCGATCCCCACCCCAACGCCGACAGCCTCAGCGTTTGCCGGGTGGATGTGGGGGCGGCCGCTCCGGGGGAGCCGCTCCAGATCGTTTGCGGGGCCAAGAATGTGGCCGCTGGCCAGCATGTGGCTGTGGCCCTGGTGGGCACCACCCTGCCGGCGGTGAACCTCACGATCAAACCCGCCGAACTGCGGGGTGTGGCCAGCCACGGAATGATCTGCTCGCTTCAGGAACTCGGGCTGGCGGACACCTCTGAGGGCATCGCCGTACTGGGGGAGCTGCTCGATTCCCTGCCGCCCCTGGGGGCGCCCGTGGGTCCGGCCTTCGGCCTCAACGACCAGGTGCTGGACCTGGCGATCACCGCCAACCGCCCCGACGGCCTTTCGATGCGGGGCATCGCCCGGGAGGTGGCAGCCCTGGCCGGGGGCCGCACCACCTTCTCGGACGCCCCTGCGGTTTCAGCCGCCCTGCCCCTGGTGCCCACCCCGGACGCCGCTGCGGCGATCGAGGCCGGTGGCCTTTTCAGTGTCACGGCCCTGGCTGGCGTGCGGGTGGCCCCCTCCCCTGCCTGGCTGCGGCAACGGCTGGAGAGGGCGGGGCTGCGCGCCATCAACAACGTCGTCGACATCACCAACCTGGTGATGCTCGAAACCGGGCAGCCCCTGCATGCCTTCGATCGCGACGCTCTGGCGCGCCTCGGCGGCGGGGCTGCGGATCCCGGCCTACTGGGGGTCCGCGCCGGTCGCGGTGGCGAGCGACTCACCACGTTGGATGGGGAGGAACGGGAGCTCGACGACGAGGCCCTGCTCGTTACCTACGGCGATCAGCCGATCGCCCTGGCGGGGGTGATGGGGGGCCAGGCGGAGGCGGTGAACGAAGCAACCACAGCCGTTTGGCTGGAAGCGGCGGTGTTCGCGCCCCAGGCGGTGCGTCGTTCAGCCCGCCGCGTGGGCCTGCGCACCGAGGCCAGCAGCCGTTTCGAGAAGGGATTGCCCCGGGAGGCCACCCTCGCCGCCGCCGACCGGGCCGTCGCCCTGCTCGGAGAGCTGGCGGGGGCCACGGTCGAAGGCCGCTGGTTGCACGAGCGCGCCCAGGAACCGCAGCGTCCCCTCTGGCTCGAGCGGCATCACCTGCACAACCTGCTCGGTCCGGTGCTCGTGGAGGGAGAGCCTGAAGACCTCGAGGACGGCCGCATTGAGGCCACGCTGGAGGCGCTCGGCTGCACTCTTCGCGCCGAAGACGAGGGCTGGTGGGTGCAGGTGCCCCCCGCGCGGGCGATGGACCTGCAGCGTGATGTTGACCTGATTGAGGAAGTGGCGCGGTTGGTGGGCTACGACCGCTTTGCCGCCCACCTTCCCGACCCCTTGGTGCCCGGCGGCCTGGAGCCCAGCCAGCAGGCGGAGCGCCGTCTGCGCCGTGCCCTCTGCGCCGCGGGCCTGCAGGAAACCTGCTCCTACACCCTGGTGCCGGAGGCGCCAGGGCGGATCCCGCTGGCCAATCCTCTGCTGGCCGACTACGGCCACCTGCGTGACCAACTGCACGGTGAGCTGCTGCAGGCGGCGCGGCGCAACCTTCAGGCCTCCCAGCCAGGGTTCTGGGCCTTTGAGCTCGGCCAGGTGTTCCGGGGAACCCCTGGGCAGGAGGGCGAGCAGTCGTTGCTGACCGGCGTGATCTGCGGGGAGCGCAGCGGCGAACTGTGGAGCCGCAGCGGCAAGCCCCGGCCCCTCGGTTACGGGGAAGCCCGCGGTCTGCTGCAGGCCGCCCTCGATGATCTGCACCTCCCCTTCGATGACCGCCCCCTGGAGATCGATCCAGCACAGCAGGAAGGGAACGCTCTGCTGCACCCGGGGCGGCGGGCGAGCGTGGCGATCGAGGGTCGAGTGGCCGGCTGGTTTGGCCAGCTGCACCCCGCCCGCGCCGAAGCCCTCGACCTTCCGGACGCCACCTATCTCTTCGAGCTGGCGCTGGCCCCCTTGCTGAGCGCCGCCACCCGGGGCAACCGCTGGCAACCGTCCTTCGTGCCCTTCGCCACCGTTCCCGCCTCGGAACGCGATCTGGCCTTGGTGGTGCCGCGCGACACCACAGCGGCGGCCTTGCTCGGGGCGATCCGCAAGGCCGGTCGGCCCCTGCTGGAGAGGGCTGACCTGCTGGATCGCTACGAGGGTTCCCAGCTGGGCGAGGGCCAGTGCAGCCAGGCTTTCCGCCTGCGCTACCGCGACAGCCGCCGCACCCTCACCGATGCGGAGGTGGAGCAGGCCCACGGGCGGGTGCGGGCGGCCGTGGAGAAACAGTTCGGGGCCGTGTTGCGGAGTTGAGGGCCCGGGGAACCTGAGCGGATCCCTCAGCGCTCCAGCACCGCCAGGGTCTCCACATGGCTGGTGTTGGGGAAGAAGTCGATCGGCTGCAACCAGCGCAGCTGATAGCCCCCCTCCCGCACCAGCACCGCCAGGTCGCGGGCCAGGGTGGCGGGATCGCAGCTGAGATAGAGGAGGCGCGGCGGACCGCCGGCCACCATCGCCGCGAGCGCCGGCCCCTCCAGCCCCTTGCGCGGCGGGTCCACGAACAGGGCGTCACTCCCCGGTAACCGCTCGGCCAGCACCGCCCCGACGACGGCCTTCTCAAAACGGGTGGTTTCCGACAAGACGTTGGCCGCCGCGTTGCGCCGTGCCAGGGCCACCGCCGCCCCCTGCTGCTCCAGCCCGAGCACCCGCCAGCCCGCGGCCGCCAGGGGCAGCGAGAAGGTGCCGATGCCGCAGTAGGCATCCACCAGATAGCCGTGGGCATCCTCAAGGGCCTCGAGCAGCAGGGGCACCACACGTTCCGCCTGGCGGGTGTGCACCTGAAAGAAGCTGTCGGCCGCCACCATCAGCTCCAGGCCAGCAAACGATTCCCGCAGCTCCCCCCTTCCAGCCAGCACGCGGGTATGGGTCCCCATCAGACGGTTGCCGGGATCGGGCTGAAGATTGAGACACACACCCACCAGCTCCGGCCAGCGCTCCAGCCAAAGCCGCGCCAGATCCTCCAGGCCTGGCAGGTCACCGTGGGCGGCGATCAGGGTGATCAGCACCTCGCCGCTGTGGCTGCCCACCCGCAGGGCGAGATGGCGCAGGCCGCCGTCGGTGGCGCCGTCTGTAGCGCCGGCATGGCGATCGACGGGCCAGTCGCTGGCCTCCAGATCGGCTTTGAGGGGAGCGATCAGCCGATCGAGCCGCGGATCGAGCACCGGACAATGATTGAGGTTGACGATTCGGTGCGTGCCGCGTTGGTAGTAGCCGGCCCGCAGTCGCCCCTCACGGAGTTCGAGGGGGATCACGGCACGGTTCCGGTAACCGAGGTCGTCCGAGGCGGCGAGCAGGGGGCGCACCGGGGCGTCGAGGCCGCCGATGCGCTGCAGGGCCGTAGCCACCCGCTGCTGTTTCCACTGCTGCTGACCCGATGGGGCAAGGGCCTGCAGGGTGCAACCGCCGCAGCGATCCGCGAGGATGCAGGGGGGACGGCGTCGCTGCGGGGAGGGGGTCAGCACCGCCACCGCTTCCGCCAGCCAGTGGCGCCGGGCGCGGTGGACCAGACGCACCCGCAGCCACTCGCCGGGCAGACCGCCCTCAACGAACACCACCGCCCCCCCGTGGCGGCCGAGACCCCGGCCCTCCTGATCGAGGTCGTCGATCGCCAGCTCCAGCTGGGCGCCCACCCGTAGGGACGGCGATTCCAGGGGATGAGAGGCCATCGGCCGGAGGGCGGCTGCTGCGACCCTATCGGCAGCGCGGGGCCCGCTCTGCAAAGGGCCGTTACACCTTGTCGATTTGCCCGCAGGAACACCGGAGGAGCTCGATAGAATCCACCCGTCCGGTCCCTGCTCCATGAGCGTCGTTCGCGATCTGATCCTCCAAGCCGATGATCAGCTCCGCTACCCCACGGGCGGCGAGCTCCGCTCCATGGTCGATTTCCTGAAGGGGGGCAGCCGGCGTTTGTCGGTGGTGCGCATCCTCACCGACAACGAGAAAAAGATCGTCGACGAGTCCGCCCGCCAGCTGTTCAACCGCAAGCCCGAATACGTGGCACCTGGCGGCAACGCCTTCGGCCAAAAGCAGCGGGCCCAGTGCCTGCGCGATTTCAGTTGGTATCTGCGCCTGGTTACCTATGGCGTTCTCGCCGGCAGCACCGAGCTGATTCAGAACATCGGCCTGGTGGGTGCCCGGGAGATGTACAACAGCCTCGGGGTGCCGATGCCCGGCATGGTGGAGTCGATGCGCTGCCT
>CANEWU010000069.1 GCA_947442825.1 Synechococcaceae cyanobacterium | reverse complement strand
TCCGGATCGAGGGCGCATAGCTCCCCCAGATCTCCCTCCAGGCCCGCGTTCCAGCCATCGGGCCCGCCTTCGGCGGGCTGGAGGAGGGCCGCCGGCCAATGCCCTCCCGCCGCCGCCTGGCGGGTGCAGCGCAGCCACAGCCGCGGCTCCAGATCCAGCCCCACCACGGCCTCGCGGGCGCCGGGCCGCAGCTGGGGCGCGCGGCCCGTCGTGGCGCAGCAGGTGAGCAGCCGCAGGGCACCGCCCCGTCGCCGCTGCGATCCCGGCAGGCGCTCCAGCAGCCTCCCCGACTGCTCCAGATCCCCCACCCACAGCAGCCGGGTGAGCCCCCGTCCGTCCACCACCAGGGTGAGGGGCAGGGCGAGCCGCCCCACCTCCTCGGCCAGCCGTTGCAGGGTGAGCCGATCGGCCACCGCATCGGCCGGATGGCGGCGGTGGCAGAGGGCCTCGAGCCGGTGCCGCTCCGCGGGGCGAAGCCCGGCCGTGCGCCCCGCCAGGACCCCCTGTCTCAAGGGCGGCGCACCAGCAGGCAGCGCAGGCCGGCGGCCCGGGCTCCTGCCTCGTCCTCGGGGCTGTCGCCCACATGCCAGGCCTGGGCGGGGCTGAGGCCGAGGATCGCGAGCGCCTGCTGGAAGGGCACCGGGGAGGGCTTGGCCGCACCGGCCCGGCTGGAGACCACCACCGTCTCGAACCAGCGGGCCAGCCCCAGGCCAGTGAGCACCCCCTCCAGCCGGCTATCGAAATTGCTGACCACCGCCAGGCGCAGCCCCGCCGCCTGCCAGCGCTCCAGGTTGGCCGGCACATCGTCGTAGACCCGCCAGAGGGCGGGATCGGCGAAGGCCTCGAACAGGGCACGCGGCAGCTCCTTGGGGGCGGAAACCCCCGCGGTGCGTTGCAGCACCGCCTCGATCCGCTCCCCCCACCAGCCGATCTCCGCCTCCCGCAGGGCCTCCCCCTCCAGCCCCGGGAAGGCCAGCGGGGGGGCGCTCGCATACACGGCGGCGAAGGCGCGGCCCACCGCCTCCGGATCCACCGCGATGCCGTGGGCGGCAGCGGCCTCGGCGTAGGTGTGCCCCAGGGGGCGGCGCAGCTGGATCAGGGTGCCCATGGCGTCGAGCAGCAGGGCCCGGGGGCGGGGCCAGGCCGGGGCCGTCATGGGGAGATGCCCGCAGGCCGCCCCCAGTCGGCCAGCCAGCCGGCGGCCACCCGCAGCTGCAGGGAGCGGCGCGGCAGGCGGGTGAGGTAAGCGACCCGTCGCAGCTGGTAGGCCGCGGGGCCGGCGAGGTTGACCCCCAGGCCGCTGAGGCTGGCTTCCCCCACCCCGAGGCTCATCATTTCGCCCAGGTCCTGGAAGCGGAACGGTTCCAGGGGGGTGCCTGCCAGGGAGCGCATCAGGTTGGTGGCGGCCACCGGCGCCTGCTGGAACGCCACCTGGGCGGTGCTGGGCAGGGGCTCGTCGTCTTCGGGGCCGGGCAGGTTGGCCAGGTCGCCCACCACGAACACCCCGTCGTGGCCGCGCAGGCGCAGATCGGCGTGGCAGAGCAGGCGGCCGCGGCGATCGCAGGGTGGTTCCGGTTCGAGCAGCGGGGGGCGGAAGCGCAGTCCGGCGGTCCAGATCACCCCCTCGACCGGCAGTGGCTCCTCGACGCCGGAGGTGCCGCTGGTGAGGTGCAGCCGGTCGGGCTCCACCGCGGTCACCCGGGTGCGGGTGCGCAGGCGAACGTCGCGGCGGCGCAGGGCCTGCTCGGCCTGCTCGCGGCTGAAGGCCCGGTTGTGGGGCAGCAGCCGATCCCCCTGCTCGATCAGTTCCACCAGGGCGCTGCCTCCCGATAGATCGGCGAGCTTGCAGGCCAGCTCCACGCCGGTGGGGCCGGCCCCAACCACGGCCAGGCGCTGCAGGGGGCGGCGCTCGCGCCGCAGCCGCCCCAGCAGCTCCTGCAGCCGTTCGACATCACTCAGGCTGCGGAAGCCGAGGCAGCAGCGCTCGACGCCGGGGATGCCGAAGGTGTCGGCTTCGCCGCCGCAGGCGAGCACCAGCCGCCCCCAGCCCAGCTGGCGACCGGACTGGGTATGCAGGGTGCGATGGGCCAGGTCGACCCGCACGACCCGATCCTGCAGCCAGGCCACGCCGCGGCCGGCCAGCAGTTCCTCGTAACGGGGGGCGATCTCCCAGTGGCGCAGCTCGCCGCTGAGCAGCTCATAGAGCAGGGGCAGGAAGACGAAGCGCTCCGCCGGTTCGATCAGCAGGATCGAGGGGGGGCGGCGCTGTTCCGCCAGGGCCAGGGCGGTGTAGAGGCCGCCGAAGCCGCCGCCCACGATCACCACCGGTCCGGGGTGGTCCGAACGATCGCTGGTGGGGTCGGCCGGGGGATCGGCCGCCGCCGGGGGGGACTGGCGCGGAGACGGGCTCAGGGTGGCGTCCTCGGGGGGCTGCGGTGGGTGTCCGCTTCTGTCAGGAACCCTACCCAGCAGCTCCGGCTGCGGGCGATGATGGGGCCATGGTTAGTCTCCCGAGTCCGTCCGTGCGGCCCGCTACCGGCGCGGTCGAGTCGCGCGCCGCCGAGATGCCCTGCGACCGGCAAGGTGAGCCGATCGACCTGGAGCGGGCGCGCCAGGAGATCGCCCCCCTGGATGCGGAAGGGCGGCTGCGCTGGGCCTGGCAGACCTTCGGCGACGGCCTGGTGCTCACCACCAGTTTCGGCATCCAGTCGGCGGTGCTGCTGCACATGGTGAGCCGCCTGGGCGACACGATTCCTGGCCCGGGGATTCCGGTGCTGTGGGTCGATACGGGCTACCTCCCCGCGGAGACCTATCACTACGCCGACCAGCTGCAGGAGGTGTTGCCCATCCACCTGAAGGTGGTGCAGGCGGAGCTGAGCCCCGCCCGCATGGAGGCCCGCCATGGCCGGCTGTGGGAAACGGGCCAGGTGGACGACCTTCAGCTCTACAACCGCATCCGCAAGGTGGAGCCCCTCGACCGGGCCCTGGCGGATCTGCAGGTGCGCTGCTGGGCCAGCGGCGTGCGCGGCGGCCAGACGGAACATCGCCGCGGCATGCATCCGCTCGATCCGGTGCGCGGGCTGTGGTCGCTGCGGCCGCTGCTGGAGTGGACGACCCGCGACATCTACTACTACATGGAGAACAACGGCCTGCCCCAGCATCCCCTGTTCGCCCAGGGCTACTCCACCGTGGGCGACTGGCACACCAGCGCCGCCGATGACGGCAACCTCAGTGGCCGTTCCACCCGCTTCGGTGGCCTCAAGGAGGAGTGCGGCATCCACCTTGGCGGTGGCATCTGAGCTGGGGCCAGCCCGCTGGCTGCTGATCGGCAACAGCCGCTGGCATTGGGGTCGCCCGACCCCCTCGGGCGTGGCCGTGCACCACACGGCACCGCCGTTGGCGGTGCCGGGCGAGAGGGCCGCAGCGTTGCTGGCCTGGGCGGCGGTGGGGCCCGTTCCCGACGGTATCGGCCTGCCGCAGGAGCGGCGGCTCCCCCTGGCGTCGGTGCCGCTGGCGGGGGCTCCGCCCTGGCTGGGGATCGATCGGGCGCTGACGGGTTGGCAGGCCTGGCGCCACAGGGGCGGGCCGGTGCTGGTGGCCGACGCGGGCACGGTGCTCAGCCTCACCCGCGTGGATCCCGGCGGGGCCTTCGCGGGCGGGCGATTGCTCGCCGGCGCGGCGCTGCAGTGGCGAGCGATGGCCGCCGGCACCAGCGCCCTGCCTGAACTGCCCCTGTCGGCATCAGTGCAGGAGCCGGAACCGGAGGCCTGGCCCCTCGCGACGGAGGCGGCGATGGCCAGTGGTGTGCGCTTGGCGCTGGCGGCCGCGGTGGCCGGGGCCCTGGAGGACGCCGTGGAGGCGGATCCGCACTGCCGGCTGGTGCTCACCGGCGGCGATGGCCCGGCCCTGCTGGCCCCCCTGCGGCGGCGCCTGGAACCGCGCGGGCTGCTGGCACGGCTGGAGTGGCGCCCGGCCCTGGCCCTGGAGGCGCTGGCCGCCCTGGCGCCGGATCAGGCGAGCCCGAGGTCGCTGAGGATCTGATCGGCCATGGTTTCCGCCTTGACCTTGGTGTAGATGCGCTCCAGCTTGCCCTCGCCGTCGATCACGAAGGTGTGCCGCATCATGCCCAAATACTCGCGTCCCATGAATTTCTTGAGGCCGTAGCTCTCGTAGGCCGTGGCCATCGGGCAGGGTTCGGCGTCGGTGAGCAGGGGGAAGGGGAGCTCGTACTTGCGGATGAACTTGCCGTGGCTGGTGGCGTCGTCCTTGCTGATCCCCAGAACCTGGATACCGGCGGCCTCGAACGCGCTCCAGGTGTCGCGGAAGTTGCAGGCTTCCTTGGTGCAGCCCGGGGTGTCGTCCTTGGGGTAGAAGTACAAAACGACCCGCTTCCCCTTCAGGTCGGCCAGGTGGACGATCGTGCCGTCCTGGTCGGGGAGGCTGAAATCGGGGGCGGGATCGCCGATCTGGAGCGCCATGCGGGGGCTGGAACGGGGTTGCCGGGGAGCCTAGGGGGTGCGGCGCGCCTCTTCCGCCGGGGGTGGTGCCGCATTCCGACTGTCTGAGTGGACACCTTTTCTGGGCACATACGGATTCGATGGCTACATTGACGAATGAAGTCCCCCCAAACCCATCCCGTGCTCAAGCGTCTGCTCGCCGGTCTCGCCGTTGGAACGGCCCTCACGGCCGTCGCTCTGCCGGCCACCGCTGCCGTCGATAACGATCTGCCCGTCCGTTGGAACACCGGTGGCGCCGTGTGGTCCACCAGCCAAGACGAGGTCGACACCTTCCTGGAAACCGGTGAAGTCACCGACCGTGGTCTCGACGGCGGTCTGCGCCGTTCTGGCTGGACCGCCGACGAGGTCCGCCAGGGCATGAACAAGACCTACGACGTCGATCTGGTGGGCGTGTCCCGCTTCCTGTATTCCGACGCCGGGGTCAAGTTCCTGAAGAACGCGACCAAGAGCTACTTCCCTTACTGGAGCATGAACACCTACGCGGTTCAGGCTCTGCGCTCGGCGATCGTCAAGGACGCTGCTGACGGCTCGATCTCCTCGGCCGGCATCATGCGCGCCCTTCCCACCGACTTCCGCCTGGCGGATTTCTGCAATACCTACACCGGTGCGCAGAATATCTGTGCTGAGGGTCGCTGCCAGGAAGGCACCGCCCAGTGCACCTCGCTGCTGTCCTGGTACGTGTTCCTGCCCGCCTGCATCCAGGCCAACCAGATGGCCGATCCCGTGGCGGCCGTGAAGATGGCTCCTCCGGCCGATGGCTCCGTGCGCGGCCTCTGGTGATCCAGAGCGTGGGCGTCATACCCGACGCCTAGCCCCCTATTCCCCAGGCCCCGGCTCCGGCCGGGGCTTTTTTGTGCGCCGCTGCGCCGGAGGCGCTTTGTTCACCTGCGCCGCAGGCGTTTTGTTCACCTGAGCCGCAGGCGTTTTGGGGCTCTGCGGCGCAGGCAGGTGGTCGGCGTGCAGCAGGGTGTGGTGGAGGGGCTGGGGCAACAGGGCGCCCCGATGGCGGTGGAAGAGGGCGGCGAGGGCTTCCCGGCCGCTCGCGTCCAGATCGTTTGCCAGGCGGCGGCGATAGTCGGCCCCCGGCGCGAACCAGCGCTGCAGCAGCCCCTCCCCCAGCGGCAGCTCCAGCTCCTCCTCCCAGCTCTCCAGCCGCACCCGCCAGCCGCGCCGCTCTAGGCCCTCCCGTATCGCCTGCAGGGCCAGCGCCTCCGCCGCCAGCGCCGTGCCCTCCGCCGCCTGCGCCGCCGCCAGGGCCGCCTGCTCCCCGGCCGGGCGCTCTCTTGAACCCTGGCGCTCCAGCCAGGCGCCCAGGCTGCCGGCCGGCCCGAGGGTGGGATGGCTGAACAGCAGCCGGGCCCGGGCTCCTGGGGCGGCCCGCTGGGTCAGCTGCGCGAGCCACGCTTCCCGCCCGGCGGCCTCCAGGCCCCGGAAGGGTTGGCGAGCGGCGAACCACTCGAAGCGGTGGGCCGTCTCCAGCTGGGCTTCAAGCTTCTCGGGCTGCTCCGGGGGCACCTCCAGCAGCCGCGGCCGCCGCAGTTGATCGAGCAGCTGCAGCTGTCCCTCCAGCCGCTCCCGCACCGCCGCCTCCGGGACCGCTAGCACCACCTCCCCTTCGCTGGCCGCCTGCAGGGGATCGAGGGCCCAGAGGAGGGAGCGGGCCTCCAGCACCAGCAGCCGGTCGAGCCGGCCGATGGTGGCGTTTTGCCAGAAGCGGTGGCGCAGCCGGTCGAGGCGCTCGCCCTCCGCCACCGCCTGGCGCCGCAGCCAGCGCTCCAGCACCGGATCCTCCGGGCCGCTGCTGAGCAGATCGCTCTGGTCGAGGGCGGATTCGGCCGCGGCCGCCAGCTGGGCCGCCCGCCGCTGCTGCAACCTCTCCCGCACCCGCCCCTCCCAGCCCAGGCTGCCGGGCTGCCAGAAGACCTCCCCCTGCAGGGCGTCGGGCAGGTATTGCTGCGCCACCCAGTGGTCGCGGAAGGCGTGGGGGTAGCGGTAACCGACGCCGTCGCCGAAGGCGGCCCCGTCACGGCTGGCATCGCGCAGATGGCCCGGTACTTTCTGGCGGCTGGTGCCGCGGACCGCTCGCACCGCATCAAAGAAGCCCAGGGCGCTGTTGCTCTTCTCCGCGTTCGCCAGATAGAGGGTGGCCTGGGCGAGGGGGTAGAGGCCCTCCGGCAGGCCCACCTGCTCGAAGGCTGCCGCGCAGGCCTGCACCACCACGATCGCCTGCGGATCCGCCAGGCCGATGTCCTCGCCGGCGGAGATCAGCAGGCGGCGGAAGAGGAAGCGGGGATTTTCGCCGGCCTCCACCATGCGGGCCAGCCAGAACAAGGCCGCATCCGGATCCGAGCCGCGGATCGACTTGATGAAGGCGCTGATCGTGTCGTAGTGGGCATCGCCCTGTTTGTCGTAGAGCACCGCCCGCTGCTGGATCGATTCCTCGGCGATCGCCAGATCGATGCGGATCTGGCCCTCGCCATCGGCGGGGGTGGTTTCCACCGCCAGTTCGAGGGCGTTGAGCAGGCTGCGGGCATCGCCGCCGGCCACATCGAGCAGGTGGGCCTCGGCCTCGGCGCTGAGGCTGACGGCCCGCTGGCCGTAGCCCCGCTCCGGATCGGCCAGGGCGCGGTGCAGCAGCTGGCGAAGGTCGCCTGGCTCCAGCCCCTGGAGCCGGAACAGGCGGGAGCGGCTGACGAGGGCCTTGTTGACCTCGAAGTAGGGGTTTTCGGTGGTGGCGCCGATGAGGGTGACGGTGCCGTTCTCCACCCACGGCAGCAGGGCATCCTGCTGGGCCGCGTTGAAGCGGTGCACCTCATCAATGAACAGGATCGTGCGCAATCCGTGGCGCTCCAGCCGCTGGCGGGCGGCCTCCACCTCGGCCCGCAGCTCCTTCACGCCCGCAAGCACGGCGTTGAGGCTGGCGAAGTGGGCGCGGGTGGTGTTGGCGATGATGCGCGCCAGGGTGGTCTTGCCGGTGCCCGGGGGGCCGTGCAGGATCAGGTTGCCCACCCGGTCGGCGGCGATGGCGCGGCGCAGCAGCCGGCCGTGGCCGAGGATCGCCTCCTGGCCGGAGAACTCCTCCAGAGTGCGCGGGCGCATGCGATCCGCCAGGGGGGCGATGCGGCGCAGGGTTTCTTCGCCGTGGTGGCGGAACAGGTCGCTCACCCCTGGGGGGAGGTGGGGGGCATGGGGGTCAGACCGTGTCGGCTTGGGGGTCGCGGGGGTGGAGGTGGCTGCCGAAGCGCAGCAGATCGAAGCCGCTGAACAGGAAGCTGATGCCCACCAGCAGGCCGAGCACCGAGAGCAGGCCGGCGGGGCTCATTGTGAGGATCAGCAGGCCGAGCAGCACGGTGATCAGGCCGTTGGCCAGGCCCCAGCCCCAGCCCCGCACCTGCCGATGGCTGAGGGCCAGCAGGGAGGCCACCAGCCCCTCCGCCAGGAAAACGATGCCCAGGGCGGTGGCCAGGGCCTTGATCTGCAGTTCCGCCGGCGCGATACCCGCCTTGAACTGGATCAGCATCCACAGGCCGGTGATCAGGAAGAGGGTGGCGACCACCAGCCGCCCGAAGGTGTGCCAGCGGCTGAAGGCGCGGGCCCGGCGGAGGTTGTCGATCCAGCCGAGGATGCCGCCGATCAGGAAGGCCAGGGCCACCATCACCGTGACCCCCGCCGAGGCGATGGTCGGGAAGCCGAGGGCCAGGACGCCGAGCACGATCAACAGCACCCCTTCGGTCTGGGTGAGGCCGCGCAGCTTCTCGATCTGGAGGGCGCGGCGGTTGAGGGCTCCGGCGCTGCCTGCGGTGGCGGGATCGATGGGGTCGGGTTCGTTGAAGCTGGCGCCGGAGGGCATGGGGGCAGGAAGGGGGAAGTCCACACCGTAAGGATCGCTCTGCGGGCCGACAACGGATCGGTGGGTCGTCGTCTCGCTTTGTTGTCTGGGTTTGTTGTCTGGCTTTGTTATCTCGTGGGCGGGTTGTCTGCCCCAGCCCTCAGCGCTCCACCAGCTGCCAGAAGCTCCACCTCTGGCCGAATGTCTCTCGCAACCGCCCGGCAAAGGTGGCGTGGCTCAGGAACCCCTGCCAGTCATCGATGCGGGCCTCCAGGCGTTCGCATTGGCGCAGATGCTCGGCGGCGTAGCGGTAGCGCTTGGAGCGGCCCGTCGCCAGGGCGAAGACCACCATGACCCGCAGCAGCACGGTCGCGGCCAGGGGATGGTCGGCGCAGAGGCGCTCGGCTGCCCGCTCGTAGATCTCGTAGGCCTCCCCATCCCAGTGGCGGCAGTGGGCGATCGCGTAGCGGGCCGCCCGCGGCAGGGAGGGCCAGGACACCAGGAAGTGCAGCGCCACCAGGGGCTCGGGGTGGTGCTCCGCCACCGCGAAGGCCCGCTCTTCGGCCTCCACATCAGCGAAGTCGTCGAGCTGCCGCAGGTAGTCGCGCAGCAGCGGAATCGAGAGGGTTTTGGTGAACACCTGCCAGCGGTGCTGCTGGGCGTCTTCGCTGCGGCCCAGGGCCTCGAGCACGGCGATGCGGGTGGTGTGCCACTCATCGGCCTCCAGGGTCTGGGTGGCTTGGCTCGCCTGGTCGAGCACCGCCAGGGCCTGGGCCGCCCGGCCGCCCCGGAGCAGCTGGCCGGCCACCTCGGCGGCTGTGGCGGGCCAGCGGAGCTGGGAGGGCTCGAACAGCTCCAGGTAGGCATCCAGATCGCCCTGGCTCTGAAGGAGTTGCTCCATCGTGAAGCGATCCACCCCCCCGCGCTCCAGCAAGCACTCCTGCAGCTGCCGTAGCCCCGCCTCCCCCAGCAGCGGCGCCAGGGCTGGGATCAGCCCCTCGAACTGGCCGTAGCCGTTGTCCTGCAGCAGATCGGCCACCAGGGCCACCAGGGTGTCGGGGCTGGAGGCCGCCGCCGTGGCGAGGGTCGCCAGGGTGGACACCCCCCGCTGGAACAGGCCGATCACGGCACCGGTGGAATCGGAGCAGCGGTCGAGCACGCCGTCGGCGAGCTCGAGCAGGCGCCCCTGCAGCGCCACCGCCAGGGCCGGATTGGCGGTGGCGATCGGCCCGCTGATCGCCTGCTGCTGGGCCTCGAGATCCGCCAGCAGCGCCTTGCGTTTGCCGGAATCGATGAAGGTGGTGGAGCGGGCGATCGCCGCCAGCCGCTTGCGCACCTCCTGGGCCGCCTCCTCGGCCCCGCCGGCGGCGGCCAGGGCCAGCCGCAGGCGGCGCTGGATCACGGCATTGCCGGTGCTCACCTCGATCAGCAGCTCCGCCAGGGCTGCCGCGCCGAGGGTCTGCAGGTTGTGGGCGTTGAGGGTTCGCTTGCCGGCCATGGGCTCGGGTGCTGCGCGTTGAGCATGGCGCGCCCCAGGGCTCCAGGTGCCATAGGATCCGCGCGAAAGATTTCCCCACGCGTTATCGCCCGCCCCGCTGCGCCAGCTATCCGGAGCGGTCTGCGTTTTGTGGGCGGGCCGCTGCTGGCGCCCCTGATTTTGCCCCTGTTGGTGGGTCTGACGGCCTGCGGGAGCCCCACCGCCGCGCCACCCGCACGCCAGCTGCCCGTGGCCGTGGAGCCGGTGGCGCCGGCCCGCTTCAGCGAGCACGTCGACACGGTGAGCACCCTGGAGGCGCTGGAGGAGGTGCAGCTGGCCGCCCAGGCCGATGGGCGGATCGAGCGGCTGCTGGTGCGCCAGGGCGATGCGGTGCGCGCCGGCCAGCTGCTGCTGGTGCTCGACCAGACCCAGATCCGGGCGGATGTGGCGCGGCTGGCGGCCCAGGTGGAATCCGACCGGCTGAATTTCCAGCGTTTCGAATTCCTGGTGCGCAAGGGGGCCGCCAGCGCCCTGCAGCGCGATGAGTTTCGCCAGCAGTACATCGCCTCCCGCCAGCAGCTGATCGCCCGCCAGGCGGATCTGGCCTTCCGCGATCTCACCGCGCCGATCGGCGGCATCGTGGGCGACGTGCAGGTGAAGGCCGGGGATGTGATCCAGGCGGGCGCCCCCTTCACCCGCATCATCCGCAACGATGTGCTGCTGGCGCGGGTGGATGTGCCGGCGATCTATTCCGCCCGCCTGCGCCCCGGTTTACCGGTGATCCTGCTTGACCCCGCCAGCGGCCGGCCCCTGGCCAGCGCGCCGATCCGCTCCGTTGATCCGTCGGTGGTGGCCGGCACCCAGTCGTTGCTGGCGAAGGCGGAATTCGCCAACCCCAGCGGCGTGCTGCGCAACGGCCTGCGCACCCGCACCCGCGTGATCCTCGATGCCCGCGACCAGCTGTCGGTGCCGTTTGCGGCGGTGAGCCAGATCTCCGGCCAGAGCTTTGTGTATCGGGTGGGAGGTCTGCGGGAGCTGGAACAACGGCCGGGCCAGGCGCGCCTGGAGGCCTTGCGCAAGCTGCCGCCGGACACCCGCTTCGCCCTGCAGACGCCGGTGCAGCTCGGGCCGCTGCAGAACAATCGCTACCCGGTGCTCGCTGGCCTGCAGGGGGGCGAGAGCGTGATCGTGTCCAACCTGATCAACCTGCGGCACGGCGCGCCGGTGCAGGTCAACTGAGGGCGCATCCGCGCAGGAATTCGGCCGATGTCACTCTCTGACAAGTTCATTGTTCGGCCGGTGCTCACCACGGTGTGCAGCCTGCTGATCGTGATCGCCGGGCTGATTGCGATTCCGATTCTGCCGATCGAAAACCTTCCGGATATTGCCCCGCCCACGGTGCAGGTGAACTCCCGCTATGTGGGGGCGGATGCGGTGAGTGTGGAGCAGGGGGTGACCGCCGTGCTGGAGCAGCAGATCAACGGGGTGGAGAACATGGACTTCATCACCTCCACCAGCGCCGCCGATGGCAGCAGCTCGATCAAGGTGACCTTCACCAGTGGCAGCAACGGCGATATCAACCAGGTGAATGTGCAGAACCGGGTGGCGCTGGCGCAGCCGAGCCTGCCGGAGGAGGTGCGGCAATCGGGGATCACGGTGGACCAGGCCTCGAGCTCGATGCTGCTGGTTTATAACTTTACCTCCGATGACAAGGCTAATCCCTATAGCGTTGAAACGATCAGCGGCCTGCTCGATCAGAACCTCACCGATGCCCTGCGGCGCGTGCCCGGGGTGGGCCAGCTCCAGTATTTCGGCAATCGCCAGCTGGCCTTTCGCCTCTGGCTCGATCCCGCCCGGCTGACGGCCAACAAGCTCACCGCCGCGGATGTGGTGGCGGCCCTGCGCAGCCAGAACCGCCTGGTGCCCGTGGGCCAGATCGGCGCCGCCCCCGCCCCGCCCGGCCAGAGCTACACCTTCACCGTGCAGCTGCAGGGCCGCCTGCGCAGCGTGGAGGATTTCAACAACCTGATCCTGCGGGCCTCCGCCGATGGCGGCGTGCTGCGGCTGCGGGATGTGGGCCGGGTGAGCCTGGGGGGTGAGAGCTTCGCCGTGGAGGCCACCGACGTGAATGGGATTCCTTCGGTGGGCTTGGCGATCTACCAGCTCAGCGGCAGCAACGCCCTTGATGTGTCGGAGGGGGTGGAGAAGGTGCTGGAGGAGTTCACCACCACCATGCCGGTGGGGATGGTGATGCAGAAGATCTACGACAACACGGATTTCGTGCGCGCCTCGATCGAGGGGGTGAGCTCCGCCCTGCGCGATGCCGTGATCCTGGTGGTGTTGGTGCTGTTTATCTTCCTGCAGGATTGGAAGGCCACCCTGGTGCCGGCGATTGCGATTCCGGTGGCGCTGGTGGGCACGTTTGTGGGGGTTAAGATCGTGGGCTTTACCCTCAACCAGCTCACCCTGTTTGGCCTGGTGCTGGCCACCGGTCTGGTGGTGGATGATGCGATCACGATCATCGAGAACACCGCCACCAAGAAAGCGGAGGGGATGGGGGCGCTGGCGGCGGCCAAGGCCACGATGGATGAGCTGTTCGGCGCGGTGATCGCCACCACCTTGGTGCTGTTTGCGGTGTTCGTGCCGGTGCTGTTCTTCCCCGGCGCCACCGGCACGATCTACCGCCAGTTCGCCGCCACGATTCTGTTTGCGATCGCGATCTCCACCTTCAACGCCCTCACCTTCTCGCCGATGCTCTCGGCGCTGCTGCTGGCGTGGCAGAGCGATCCGCCCGGGCGCCGCACCTACGCGATCGCCGGCGGGGCGGTGGGCTTCGTGTATGGGCTGCTGGCTGTGGGCGGGGCCGGGGTACTGCCGGCCCTGGCGGCCCTGGCCGGCGGCACCCTGCTGGGCTTTGTGGCGGGGCTGCTCACCGGCCTGCCCCTGCGGCTGCCCTTCGCCCTGGCGGGGGCCGCGGCGGGCCTGACGTTCGGCGGGGTGGCGCAGCCGCTGGGGGTGTTGGCCTTTCTGGCGGCCGGCGCCCTGTTCGGCTGGTCCACCCCGTGGCTGTTCCAGGGGTTCAACCGGGGCTATGCGCGGGTGGAGGTGGCGTACCACCGCAGTCTGGCGTGGGTGCTCTGCCGCC
>CANEWU010000068.1 GCA_947442825.1 Synechococcaceae cyanobacterium | reverse complement strand
TCGAGATCCTGCCCCACTTGCGCCGCCGCGGCACCAGCCGCATCGCCCTGGTGGGTCGGGTTGAGTCGAGTCTGGCCCGCGGCTGCGACGTGGTGCTCGATGGCTCGGTGGACCGGGAGGTCTGCCCGCTCAACCTGGCCCCCACCGCCAGCACGGCGGTGGCGATGGCGATCGGCGATGCCCTGGCGGCGGTGTGGATGGAGCGGCGCGGCATCTCCCCGCAGGATTTCGCCCTCAACCACCCGGCCGGCTCCCTGGGGAAGCAGCTCACCCTCACCGCTGCCGATCTGATGGTGCCGGTGGATCGTCTCGAACCGCTGGCCCTCAGCACCCCGCTGGCGGAGGTGATCGCCCACCTCACCGCCGCCGGGGTGGGGGCCTGCTGGGTGGCCCACGAGGACCATCATCAGCGCATCCACGGCCTGATCACCGACGGGGATCTGCGCCGCGCCCTGCAGCAGCACGGCCCGGAGGAGTGGAAGCGGCTGCGGGCGGGGGATCTGATGACCGCCGATCCGATCACCGTGGAGGGCAGCACCCTGGCGATCCACGCGATCGAGCGGATGGAGCGCAACCGCCGCAAGGCGATCGGCGTGCTGCCGGTGACCGACCCGGAGCACCGCATGCTCGGCCTGCTGCGGCTCCACGACCTCGTGCAGGCGGGCCTGACCCGCTGAGGCGGTGCGGGTGTCGCGGTTCTGCCCATCGATCCGTGCTCTGTTCGGGATGGCGCTCCCGGCGCAGAGCGCCGCCGAGCTGGGTGAGGCTGTCGATCAGCACCGTTGACGGCGACCCGCCCGTGGGCGTCGTAGCCGATGTAGGGGGGGATCGGTTTTGCCACGGGGCGCCCGGACGGGCGGTCTCATCGCAAACCTTCAGAAGCGTGATGCCGTGATCGTTGGGGGGTGGCATTTCTTTGGTAGGCCCCCTCCGTTGGCGTGACCCCTCCCGTACCGCCGACATCGCCTGACGACGCTCCCCAGGGGGCAAGTCGGCCAGAATCATCACAACCTCCCTCATGTTGGCTGGGGCTCGATGGTCTCGGCACCCTCCAGGCCCTCGGCGGCACCGTGCTCGCCCTGATCGCCCTGTTCTCCTCCTATGACCACATCACCGTCTTCCGTCGCACCATCGGGCTCCGGCAGCAATGGGGCGTCGGTTTCATCGCTACCTCGCTGGCGCTCGTTTTTGTCGATGCTCAACTGGCGTCGCGATCCCGGCTACGAGCAGCGCATGAACGCGCTCGCGATCAGGATGCAACAAGCCGAGAGCGAAATCTTGCGGGTGAGGAGCGACAGCGAGCTGACCAGGAACGAAGCCGAGCAGATCAAGAGAGAAGCCGATCAGATCAAGAGAGAAACCGAGCTGATCAAGAGAGAAACCGAGCTGATCAAGAGAGAAACCGAGCAGCTGAGGACCTTCAACGCCAAGCTGAGGGCCTTGAATGCCTCCGGCAGGCTGCTCTGCTGTCCGCCCGAGTCCAACTCGACCCCAACGACAGCAACCGAGCCCGACTGCAAGCCTTCCTCTCCCTGATGGCGCAGCGGCCGTTTGGAGATGGGGAAGGTGCCTGAGGGTTCACGCTCCCAACTCGGCCGCCATCACCCTGGCCTGCTCCAGCTGCTCTTCGGTATCGACCGACAGCGATTCACCTTCCACCGCGAAGGTGCCGATGCCGATGCCAGCTTCCAGAAGGCGCAACTGCTCCAGCTTTTCGATCTCCTCCAGCGGAGAATGGGGCAGATCATTCCAGCGCGCCAGCACATCTGCGCGGTAGCCGTAGATGCCCACGTGTCCCCAATAGGGCGCATGGGCATGCCAATCAGCAGGGTCAATGCCGCGCACGTGCGGGATGGCCGAGCGCGAGAAATAGAGGGCCCGCCCGTCGGCCGCCACCAGCGTTTTCACCACATTGGGGTTGTGCACCTTGTCGGCGGCCATGCGGTAAATCGGCGTCAGCACCTCGGTGGCCGGCCCCCGCCGCTCGAATTCCGCCGCCATCGCATCGATCGCACCGGGGTCGATGAAGGGCTGGTCCCCCTGCACGTTGAGGATCACCGTCTCCTCGGCGGGGGCATCGGCCAGCGCCACCATCCGCTCCACCACCGAGGCGATCCGCTCGCTGCCGGAGGCGCAGGCGGGGCTGGTGGCCAGGGCGGCAAAGCCCCAGTCCGCCGCCGCCGTGAGCAGCTCTTCGCTGTCGGTGCAGAGCACCACCGCCCGGGGCGCCCCGGCCTGGCGACAGCGCTCCAGCACCCGGCGCAACATCGGCCGGCCGCCGATGTCGGCCATCACCTTCCCCGGCAGCCGCGAGGATTCCAGTCGCGCTGGCACGGCCACGACGAACCGCATCCCTTCCGCCCGACAACTCCGCCGGAGCCTACGGCGCCCGTTCCAGGCGTTCCAGCGGCGGCCGTCGCCTCACCAGAGGGCCGCCCGCTCGCGGCCCCGCGCCACCAGTTCGGCCACCGCCGCCGGGTCGGCGGCCGGGCGGTCGCCCACGGCCACCTGGCGGTAGAGGTCGGCCACCCGCCAGCTCTCGCTCTGGGGATCGGCGGCGTGGCGCGGGATCAGGTGCAGGTGGAAATGGCGCGCCCCCTCCCCGAAGGCGATCGCGTAGACCCGCTCGCAGCCGGTGAGCTCCCGCACCAGGGCGCTGGCGCGCTGCAGCGCCGGGCCCAGGGCCGCGCATTCGGCCGGGTCGAAGTCGGCCGGCCCGCCCACGTGGCGCAGGCTGTCGAGCACCAGCCAGCCCGGTAGTGGGGCCGGCTGGGGATGGTGGCGCAGCAGCCAGGGCTCGCTGCGGTGGATCCAGATCTCGGAGCCGGCGCCGCCGGCGTGGACGCGGCAGATGCCGCAGGGGGGGGACTCGGCCATGCGCCAAGCTTGGACCAGTCGCCGCCGCGCCCATCGACGCCCCCGGCCTGGTGGTGGTGACGATCGCCTACGACAGCGGCGCCGTGTTGCCTGCTCTGGCCGCCGACCTGGCCCGTCAGTCACGACCGCCGCAGGCCTGGTTGGTGGTGGACAACAGCCCCCAGCGCGCCCCGGTGGCCGCCGCACTCCTGGCGGCCACCGGCGTACCCCTGCGCTGCCTGGCCGGCGGTGAGGGCGACGGCTTTGGAGCCGGTTGCAACCGGGCCTTCGATCACCTGGCGGCCGATGGCTGGCGCGGCTGGGTGTGGCTGCTCAACCCCGACACCGCCCTGCCCCGTGGTGATGAGCTGGTGGAGCTGGCGGAGGCCCTCGCTGCCCAGGAGCCCAACGCCCTTGTGGGCACCGTCGTTGACGACGGCGAGGGGGGTCTGGAGCCCAGCGGCGGCTGGATTGACGGCGGCCTGGCCTTCCGCCGCCGCCAGCTCGGGGCGCCGGAGCGCCGCCGCGAACAACCCCTGGCCGTCGACTGGCTGAGCGGTTGCAGCCTGGCGCTGCAACCCACCGCCCACCGGCCACCGGCCCGCTTTGATCCCCGCTTCCCCCTTTACTACGAGGATATGGACCTCTGCCTGCGCCAAGGGCGCCACGGCAGCCCGGTGCTGTGGTTGCCCCACCCGGCGGTGGTGCATCGGCGCGGCACCGGCAGCGCCGCCCCTGGCCCCCGCCGCGTGCGGCTCTCCACCCTGAGCTACCTGCGCTTCCTGCGGCGCCACTGCCCGGCCTGGGTGTTCGCCCTGCGGGCCGGCCGGCTGCTGCTGCTCAGCCTGCTGCGCCTGCCTCGGGCCCCCCGCCGCAGCGGGGCCGCCCTGGGCGGCCTGGCCACCGTGCTCGGGGAAGGCCTGCGGGGCCTGCCCGCCTGATGTCGATGGCCACCCCCCTCGCTCTCTTCAACGGCAGTTACCTGAGCCACCGGCCCACCGGCATTGGCGTGGTGGCCCGCGACCTGGTCGGCGCCCTCGATCCCGAGCGGGTGCCGCTGCTCGATCCGCTTGGCCTCGGCCGGCCCGGCAGCTTGCCGATTCCCGACACCCTCTCGCCCGAGCACGGCCGCCGCGGCCACCGCGACCGGCTGCTGTGGACGCAGCGGGAGCTGCCCCGCCTGCTGCGCCGCAGTGGGGCGCCGCTGCTGCTCTCCCCCCTGCCGGAGGCGCCGCTGCTGCGGGGGGTGCGCTCGGTCGTCCTCGCCCACGACCTGCTGCCCCTGCGCTACCCCCAGCTCAGCCCTTTGCTCGCCTACCACCTGGCCTATGTGCCCCTGGTGTTGCACCGGGCCGTGCGGGTGCTCTGCAACTCCGAGGCCACCGCCCGGGAGGTGCATGGCCGTCTCGGGGTGCCGGCGCGGCGCCTGGAGCCGATCCGGCTGGGTTTCGATCCGGGTCTGCTGCGGCCCCTGGGTCTGGAGCGCCAGCCGTTCTTCCTGGTGCTCGGCCGCCACGACCCCCACAAGAACCTGGCGCGGGTGTTGCAAGCCTTCGCCGCGGTTCCCGATCCGGGCGGCGAGCTGCGGCTGGTGCTGGTGGGCCCCCAGGACCGCCGCACCACCCCACGGTTGCAGCGCCTGGCGGATGAGCTGGGCATCGCCGGCCGCTGCGACTGGCGCCCCTGGGTGAGTGATGCCGAGCGCCTGGAGCTGCTCAATCGCTGCCGGGCCCTGGTGATGGTGAGCCTCTGGGAGGGCTTTGGCCTGCCGGCCCTGGAGGCGATGGCCTGCGGTGCCCCGGTGATCGCGGCCCGGGCCGGTGCCCTGCCCGAGGTGGTGGGGGAGAGCGCCCTGCTGGTGGATCCCCGCTCGCCGGCGGCCATCGCCGATGCGATGGTCCGGCTCGGTCGGGAGAGCTCCCTGGCGGCGTCGATGGCGGCGGCGGGGCCGCAGCGGGCGGCGCTCTTCCGCTGGAGCGACACCGCCGCCCGGGTCACCGCCCTGCTGGAGGAGTGCGCCTGAGGCCGTCGGAAGCCCACAGGGAGAGGGCCGGATCGCTGGCCACCAGGGCGGCGGCCAGCCGCGCCACTCCGGCATCCACCGCCTCCGGCAGGCAGATCAGCACCCGAGCTTCCGGCCGATGCAGGCGGGCGGCGGCCAGCAGGGTCATGCTCTCCCCCACCAGGATCCAGCCGCTGAAGCGGGGGATCAGGGCCTCGGGAGGGCCCAGTGGGCGCCGTTCCCCCGGGCTCGGCGCCAGCGACCAGGAGCGCTTGCTCGCCACCGGATGGGCCGCCACCCACCAGGGCCGCGGCAGCACCTCTGCCTGTGCCTGGGGCGGCGTCGCCAGCCTCTCGAGTCCGGGGGCATCGAGCACCAGGGTGCCCTCGCTTCCAGGCGGGGGGAGCGGCTCAGGGGGCTCGCGTGGGGCGTGCGGCCCGGGGGGCGCATAGAGAGGCCCGAGCTCCTGGCAGCGGAAGCGTTCGCACCAGGCCGCCCGGGCCTGGGGGGCATCGGAGAACAGCCAGTACGCCGTGCCGGCGGGGAAGCGGTCGGGGTCCACGGCGCGGGGGTGGTCCCGGTACTGGTCGAGGCCGTCGTCGAGGAGCACCAGGCGGCCGGCGTGGCGGGCCAGCTGGCGCAGGGCGATGCCGGCGTTGCGCAGGTGGGCCAGCCGCAGTTCCCGCACCAGCCCCACCAACGCCAGGGGCACCAGCAGGGCCAGGCTCAGCGGCGCCACCGGCAGCCGCAGGGGCCAGAGCCGCCGGTCCTGCGCGCTCAGGGCCATCCGCTGCGGTTCCCACAGGAGCACCTCCAGCCGCGGCGGGCCGCCGGCGATCGCCCGCAGCTCCGGGCGCAGCCGCAGCCGCCGCGCCGCCTCCAGGTGCAGGGCGTTGCTGGCCAGGGTCAGCCGGATCACCGCTGCCCCAGTCCGCGCCGCAGGTCGCTCAGCCGGCCCCGCCCCAGGGAGAGGGCCGCCACCGGCGCCTGCAGCAGCCGCCGGCCGCTGTGCCACCAAAGCCGGTGCCACCAGGCCACCGGCCACTGCCCCTGGCGGGAGGGGGGCACCAGCTTGAGGGGCAGGTCGGCCAGGAACACCTCCGGAATGCCCAGGAAGCAGCTCCAGAAGGCCAGGCGTCGGGCGTGGTCGATCTCGTCGATGGTGTCGGCGGCGGGGCGCGGCACGCTGGTGGGGATCACGCGCCAGGTGTCGAGCCCGATCTCCTCGTAGCGGCTGGCGGGGGTGCGTGCGCCCCAGGGGTGGTGGGCCGCCAGCAGGCGGTTGCCGAGGCGGGAGGAGCGCATCGTGGCTAGCCCCAGGCTGCGTTGCAGCGCCTGGCCCGCCCCGGCTGGCGCTTGCCCCATCCGCTCCTCATCGGAGTGCTCGATCACCCCGATCGCCTCCGCCGGCATGGCGCCGAGCGGCCAGCCCTGCTGGATCTCCAGGCGGGCGCGCAGGTCCTTGTCCTCGAAGCCCCAGCCGCGCATCGCCTCGTTGAAGCCGCCCACCGTCTCCAGCCGCTCCCGCGCCATCAGGAACTGGCCGAAGCGACCCTCACCGCCTTGGCCCACCCACACCGGACCTGCCTCCAGCAGTGCCCCCGGATCCAGCGCCTCGGTGGGCCAGCAGTCGGCATCCATCCGCATCAGCCAGGCGCCGCGGGCCTGGCCGAAGGCGAAGTTGTAGGCGCGGGAAGGATTCCAGCGGCGCTCCCCCTCCACCCGCAGCAGCCGTAGGCGGGGGTCGGCGGGGAGCTCTTCGCGTCTCAGGGGGGTGCGGCTGCTCCAGTCGACGATCAGGTGCTCGTCGTGGTGGGGCCAGGCGGCCACCCGTGGCGCCGTGGCCAGAAGATGCTCGCGCCGGTTCATGCAGACCGTGATGACGCTCAGGCCCATGGGATTACCGCTCATGCCCGCCCCCGCAGCGCCTCGATCGCCGCGCGCGCCCCCACCAGCGCCCCCACCGGCAGCAGCACCAGCCGCCGGCCGGTGTGCCACCAGAGCCGATGCCACCAGCGCACGGGCCAGCGCCCGTCGCGGCTGGGGGGGAACAGGCTGTAAGGGAGCACCTCCAGGCACACCTCCGGAATCGCCAGCAGGGCGCCCCAGAAGGTCATGCGCCGCTCGTGGCGCAATTCCGCGGCCACCCCCGCCGCCGGCCGCGGCAGAGAGCCCTCCTCCAGCCGCCACACCCCGGGCGCCTCCGGGCGGTAGCGGGAGGCGGGGCTGGTGGGTCCCCAGGGGCAGTGGGCCGCCACCAGCCGGTTGGCCCGGCGGCTGGCCCGCATCGCCGCCTGACCCTGGGCCATCTCCAGGCCGCCGCGCCGCCGCGCCCGCCCCTGGCCGGCCCGCTCCTCATCGCCGTGCTCGATCACCTCCAGCCATTCCGGCGGCAGGCTGGCCGGCCCCTGGCCGCAGTGGCGCGTCAGGCGGGCCTGCAGGTCCTTGTCGTCGAAGCCGTAGCCCACCATCAGCTCGTGGAATCCCCCCACCGCCGCCAGCAGCGCCGCGTCGATCAGGATCTGGCCCTTGCGACCCTCCGGTCCGCTGCCGAAGGCGCACACGGGGCCGCCTTCCCCCAGCCGCAGGCGCGGGTCATCGGGATCGAAGCGGTCGGTGGGCCAGGCGTCGGCGTCGAGCTTGAGCAGCCGCCCGCCGCTGGCGCGCTCCAGGCCGAAGTTGTAGGCGCGACAAAGGTTCCAGCGGTCCTCCCCCTCCACCCGCAGCAGGCGCAGGCGGGGGTCGGCGGGGAGCTCCTCGCGGCGCAGGGGGGTGCGGCTGCTCCAGTCGACGATCAGGTGCTCGTCGTGGTGGGGCCAGGCGGCGAGCCGCGCCACGGTGGCCAGCAGGTGCTCCCGCCGGTTCATGCAGACCGTGACGACGCTCAGGCCCAAGGCGAAGCGGGCGTCAGTCCCATAGGCCCATGGCGTCGTCGCGGGCGCCGAACCATTCGGCCGCCAGCGGGCCGCCCATGGAGCGCTGCTCCCGGAACCAGGGGCCCCCCAGGGTCCAGTGGAGCAGCACGGGTCCGCCGCCCGAGGCCTCGGCATCGGGCGGGGCCTGCACGTCCACCAGGTGATTCCAGCGGTCGGGGAGGGCGCCGATCTCGTGGTCGCCGGCCAGCCAGTGGAAGCGGTGCAGCTCCAGGCCGCTGGCGGTGCCCACGTACTCGGGGGTGAGGGCGGTGCAGCGGGCGCAGTTGAGGAGCATCAGGGAGCTCCAGTTCTTCTTCGGGTAGGCGCTCTGCACCTCCCCGAGAAACTTGCGGGTCTCGTTGGGGATGTGCTCGTGCTGCACGCATTGCACGGCGTAGCTCTCGTCGCGGGCGTCCCAGAGCTCGGCGATATCGCCGCGGCAGAGCATGTCGCAGTCCATGAACAGGGCCCAGCCCTGGTAGCCGCAGAGGGAGGGCACCAGGAAGCGGGTGAAGGAGAAGGCGGTGCTCTGCTTGGGATCCCGCTCGCGCCGGTAGGCCTCCCCCAGCTGGGCGGTGACGATGGGGGTGACGGCGATCGGACGGCTGCTGTTCTGATACAGGCTGTCGATCAGCACATTGGTGGCGGCCCGCTCCCGCGGGTCGTAGCCGATGAAGATGCGGATCGGCTCGGCCGCGGCAGCGGACGCTCCAGGGGCCGTTGCGCTGGCGGGGCTGGGGGTCTGCATCGGCACGAAGACTTCGGGGCAATGTACGGCGGCTCTCCCCCAGATCCCGGATGCATCGGATGGGCTCGATACAGTGGGATTGATGAGCTTCCTGGCCGGCCTGAACGACGCCCAGCGCCGGGCGGTGGATCACCACACGGGGCCCCTGCTGGTGGTGGCCGGTGCGGGCAGCGGCAAGACCCGCGCCCTCACCCACCGCATCGCCCACCTGGTGGGTCACCACGGCGTCGACCCCGACCAGGTGCTGGCGGTGACGTTCACCAACAAGGCCGCCCGGGAGATGAAGGAGCGGCTCGAGCTGCTGCTGGCCCAGCGGCTCGCCCAGAACCAGTTCGGCCAGCCCTGGAGCACCCTCGGGCCCTCCGACCAACGCCAGCTGCGCAGCCGCATCTACCGGGAGGTGATCAAGGACCTCTGGATCGGCACCTTCCACGCCCTGTTCGCGCGGCTGCTGCGCTTCGACATCGACAAATACCGCGATCCGGAGGGCCTCAGCTGGACGCGCCAGTTCTCGATCTACGACGAGAGCGACGCCCAGAGCCTGGTCAAGGAGATCGTCACCCAGGAGCTGGGCCTCGATCCGAAGCGTTTCGAGCCGAAGAAGGTGCGCTCGGCCATCAGCCAGGCCAAGAACCAGGGCTGGCTGCCCGATGAGATGGACACCAACGCCGACGGCCCGCGGGAGCGGCGCATCGCCGAGGCCTACCGCCGTTATCGCCGCGCCCTGGCCGCCAACAACGCGCTCGACTTCGACGACCTGCTGCTGCTGCCCGTGCAGTTGCTGCGCCAGCACGACGAGATCCGCCGCTACTGGCACCGCCGCTTCCGCCATGTGCTCGTGGATGAGTACCAGGACACCAACCGCACCCAGTACGACCTGATCAAGTTGCTGGTGGCCGATGGCCGCGATCCCGGCGGCTTCGACGACTGGACTGGCCGCTCGGTGTTCGTGGTCGGCGATGCCGACCAGAGCATCTACAGCTTCCGGGCCGCCGATTTCAAGATCCTGATGGGCTTCCAGTCCGACTTCGGCGACGGCCAGAGCGATGCGGCCACCCGCACGATGGTGAAGCTGGAGGAGAACTACCGCTCCACCGCCACGATCCTGGAGGCGGCGAATGCCCTGATCGCCCACAACAGCGAGCGGATCGACAAGGTGCTGCGTCCCACCCGCGGCGAGGGGGAGCCGATCCACCTCACCCGCTGCGACGACGAGATCGCCGAGGCCGAGGCGGTGGTGCATCGCATGCGCATGCTCGAGGCCGCCCACCCCGAGCTGTCCTGGGGCGATATGGCCGTGCTGTATCGCACCAACGCCCAGAGCCGGGCGTTGGAGGAATCGCTGGTGCGCTGGGGCATCCCCTACCTGGTGGTGGGGGGCCTGCGCTTCTACGACCGTCGCGAGATCAAGGACATCCTGGCCTACCTGCGGCTGCTGGTGAATCCGGCCGACACCGTCAGCCTGCTGCGGGTGCTCAACGTGCCTCGGCGCGGCATCGGCAAGACCACGATTGAGCGCCTCAGCGATGCCTCGGGCCAGCTCGGGGTGCCGCTGTGGGAGGTGGTGAGCGATGCGGAGGCGGTGCGCTCGCTGGGGGGGCGCTCCGCCAAGGGTCTGCTGCAGTTCTGCGAGCTGCTCAACGATCTGCGGCGCCGCGCCACCGAGGCTCCCCCCTCCGAGCTGGTGCAGCGGGTGATGGAACAAAGCGGCTACCTGGCGGAGTTGATCGCTGAAGGCACCGATGAGGCGGAGGACCGCCGCCGCAACCTGCAGGAGCTGGTCAACGCCGCGTTGCAGTTCCAGGAGGAGAACGACGAGGCCGGCCTGGAAGATTTCCTCGCCTCCGCGGCCCTGGCCAGCGATGCCGACAGCAAGGACACCCAGCAGGACCGGGTCACCCTGATGACCCTGCACGCCAGCAAGGGGCTGGAGTTCCCGGTGGTGTTCCTGGTGGGGATGGAGCAGGGGCTGTTCCCCAGCTATCGCTCCCTCGATGACCCCGCCTCCCTGGAGGAGGAGCGCCGCCTCTGCTATGTGGGCGTCACCCGCGCCAAGGAGCGGCTGTTCCTCTCCCATGCCAGTGAGCGGCGCCTCTGGGGGGGCATGCGCGAGCCGGCGGTGCCCTCGGTGTTCCTCTCCGAGCTGCCGCCCGAGTTGATCCAGGGGGATGTGCCCCGCAGCGGTGGCGCCGCGATCCGGCGGGAGCAGCGGCTCGATCGCCTCACCCGGGTCGACCGGGAGGAGAGCCGGCGGGTGGCGGCCGGCGGCGACGCGGCTTCGCCGGCCAATGCGGTGCGCCGTCGGGCCTCCAGCCAGGCCTGGGCGGTGGGCGATCGGCTGCGACACGCCAGCTTCGGCGAGGGCACGATCACCCATCTGTTTGGTTCTGGCGAGAAGGTGTCGGTGGCGGTGAAGTTTGAGGGCATGGGCCCGAAGATCCTCGATCCCCGTCTGGCGCCGATCGAGCCCCTGTCCGGCGCCGACTCGTGAACGATCGCCCCGCCGGCGGGGCGGGGAGCCCCGCCGCAGTGCTGGTGCTCACCGGCGGCCTGGTGCATCTGGTGCATCAGCTGGCGGTGTTGCGGGATCTGCCGGAGCTGGCCCCTGCCCCAGGCCCCTCAGCCTCGCCGCCGCCGGCCATCGGTCTGCTGGTCACGGGTGTGCTGCGTCGCGATCCGCTCGCTTTGGAGGCGGTGCACGGGGCGATCGAGCGCTGGCTGCCGGCGTTGCGCCAGCGGGATCCGGCGGTCTTCGGCGGCCTGCGCCTGCTGGGGCAGGAGGAGGAGGTGCCCACCGAGCGCTGGACGATCGCCTGCCTCAACAGCCAGTGGCAGGAAGGTCAGCGCCGCTGGATCGAGGATCTCGATCTGCGTGATCTGGTGGTCTGCGGCGATGGACTGGGCATCTACTACCGCTGTGCCCGGGAGCTGCGGGCCCTGCTGCCGAGCCTGCTGCAGCGGCCGATCCCGGAGCCCGGCCGGCGGGTGCGCTACGTGCTCAGTGGCCCCCACCCCCGCTGGCACCGCCCGCCCCTGCCCGCCGCTGCGGTGCCGGAGGCGCGCCGGCGCGAGATCTTTGACACCCTGGTGACCAGCCAGCGCGAGGCGGCCGAGCCATGGGTGCGGTTCTGCCTGGAGGCCGCCGACCCCCAGCGGCTCCTGTGGCTCTGCTCGGTGCCGAACCTGGCCCACCAGTTCCCGGGTGCCCGCCTGCCGGCCACGGTGCTTGAGGCCTGGCGGCGCCAGCTGCAGCGCGATCACGGCTTCGACCCCGCCCGCGACCGGCTGGTGCTGATCGACCATCCCAAGGCCCCCCCCGAGGGCAGCTTCGGGCCGCGTCCGGAGACCTGGCTGGCGGGTCCAGTGCGCACGGGGGTGGGATTGGAGGTGCTGGTGGCGTGCCTGCAGCAGGCTCGGCCGGATCAGCCGGTGGTGGTGGCCGGCCTCACCTCCGCCCTCTACGGCGTGCGCCGCCTCACCGGCGCCGAGACGGTGTGGCTGGCTCTAGCGCCGCTCTGGTGGGGCAATCCCCTGTACCGTCGCCGGCCGCTGGAATTCCTGCACCGCTGGCTGCGGGTGGCTCGCATGGCCTGGATCACCGGGGCGGCCCCGCCGGTTCCGCGGCTACGGCCGGCCCCGCCGCTGGCTCAGTAGCGCACCTGCCAGGGCCAGCGATCGGGGATGCAGAGGAATTCATCGTTGCGGCCGCAGAGCAGGCTCCCGGAGGGCAGCAGCCGCCCCTCCAGCCAGTACTGCAGGGTCACGTACAGGGCGGGCAGCACGCACCAGAGGCAGCGGTGGCGCCGCAGCCAGGCCAGGTAGAGGATCAGCAGGAGGAAGCCCACCCCATCGGCCAGCCGGCTGGTGATCTGGGGCAGCCAGAGGTGGGCGATCGACTGCTGCACCCCCACGTAGAGCAGGCCGAACCCCAGCAGCAGCACGGTGATCGGGCAGCGCAGCAGGGCGAGGGGCGTCAGTCGCCGCTGCAGGCAGCCCAGGAGCAGCCCGAAGAACAGGGCCCGTTGCAGCCGCCCCACCACCCGCCGCACCGGATAGCGGTTGTAGTAGTCGTCCTGGGCGTAGTCGAGAAAGCGGTTCAGGGCCTCCGGCGCCACCAACAGGAACAGGCCCAGGGCGGCGAGCAGCAGCAGCCAGGGGGCGGCGCGCCGTAGCCAGGGAAGGGCAGGCGCCGGGGTGGTGGGGTCTGCGGCCGCGGTGCCGGGGCCCCGAAGGCGCGCAGCCAGCTCGGGCAACCGCAGCAGCAGGGGGGAAAGGCTCAGGGGCAGGTTCAGCACGAAGGTGTTGTGGGTGAGGGCGGAGAGCACCGCCCCCAGCCCCAGCCAGCGACGCGGCAGGGACAGCAGCCGGGCTGTTTGCAGGAACAAAGGCAGCAGCAGCAGGGACGCCAGCGCCTGGCGCGTGTGGGCGTTCTGCAGGAAGCCCCGCAGCATCGGGCTGGCCGTGATCAGCAGCGCCCACCAGCCCGCCCAGGCCGGGACCCCCCACAGCCGGGCCAGCAGGGCGGGAGCGGCGGCGAAGCCAGCGGCCACCAGGCCCTGCACCGCCGCCATGCGATAGGGCAGCAGCAGGATCAGGGGCCCGAGCAGGC
>CANEWU010000067.1 GCA_947442825.1 Synechococcaceae cyanobacterium | reverse complement strand
GAAAAAGTCGGTGTTCCAGTTCGGGCGGCCGAGAGGATTGCCGGGGCTGATGGTCTTGGTGACGATGTTGGTGGCGCCGTTACCGCCCACCGGCGAAAGGAACTGGCACGTCTGGGCCTGCGCGGTCGTAGCCGCCGCCAACAGTCCCGCCGCCAGAACCCCGCTGCGGAGGAGGGCGCGCAGGCAGGGGGACAGGGGAGCCATGGGCAACGGGAAACACCTGTGGCCATTGTGCGCACGCCACGGCGGTGCGTCAGCGGCAAGGCTGGCCCAACGGCGTGGGTGGTAGAAAACGGGGAGGCCGGGAGTGGGCATGGGCAACGGGGGCATGCGGGAAGCCCAGCGCTGGGGCGCGCTGGCGACCTGCCTGGCGGCAACGGCACTGGCGGGCTGCGGGGGCTCGGCCGAAACGCCCCAGAGCCGGGCCAAGGTGGGAGACACATTGGTGCGGGCGGAGGCCACCGACGTGCGCCTGGAGCACACCTTCCGACCCGCCGAACCCAACGCTTTGCTCGATGGGGCGGTGCGGGTGCGCAGCAAGGAAGGGGAGAAGCTGCTGGAGCTGAACGCGGTGTGCAGCCTGCCCCAGACGCCCGGCTGGCCTGCGTACGACAACCTCTACGGCCGAGCGATCCAGCGTGGCGAGGAGGCCAAGGGAACCACGGGCACCACCAGCTGGCAGGTTCTCTTCCATTTCGATGGCCGCCAGGAGGAGCGCATGGGCACCAGCCCCGGCCCCTGGCTGGCACGCTTGCGCGACAACCTCTGCCGCCGCGGCGACTTCGACGACCGTCCAAGGAAACGCTGACCCAACAGAGCCGAATCGGCACTCCGGTAGCAACAACTACTTCTTGCACTACGGCGCCTGGCTTTGGATCGCCCCGTGTCCGGACGTCTGTCCATGCCAGAAACACTGTTCAAGGTTGATCTGACCAAACCGATGGATCAACAGGAAATGCCAGGTCATAACCGCTGGCACCCTGACATTCCGGCCGTGGCCTCCGTCAACCCCGGAGATGTGTTCCGGATCGAGTGCAAAGACTGGACGGATGGTCAGATCAAGGACAACGACGACCCCAAGGACATCGCCGATGTGAACCTGGAGGTGGTTCACGTGCTGAGCGGGCCGATCTGGGTGAATGGTGCCCAGCCCGGCGACATCCTGGTGGTCGACATCCTGGATGTGGGTGCGCTGCGGGGCGACGAATGGGGATTTACCGGTATCTTCGCCAAGGAAAATGGCGGCGGCTTCCTCACCGACCACTTCCCCAAGGCCGCCAAGGCGATCTGGGATTTTGAAGGGATCTACACCTCCTCCCGCCACATCCCCGGCGTGCGTTTCGCCGGCATCACCCACCCCGGCCTGATCGGCTGCGCCCCCTCCCACGAGCTGCTCAAGGAGTGGAACCGCCGCGAGACCGAACTGGTGAACACGGCCCCCGATCGCCGCACCTACGGCGCCGGCCTCTCCGGCAGCGAGCCGGTGCTGGCCGCCCTGCCCAACCCCAACAGCGCCATCCTCGGCACCCTCAGCGGCGCCGATTTCGAGCGGGTGGCCAACGAAGCGGCCCGCACCGTGCCGCCCCGCGAGCATGGCGGCAACTGCGACATCAAGAACCTCACCAAGGGCACCCGCATCTACTTCCCGGTCTACGTGGAAGGCGCCAAGCTCTCAATGGGGGATATTCACTTCTCCCAGGGAGATGGCGAGATCTCGTTCTGCGGCGCCATCGAGATGTCGGGCTACCTCGATCTGCACGTGGAGATCATCAAGGGCGGCATGGCCAAGTACGGCATGGTCAACCCGATGTTCAAGACCAGCCCGGTCGAGCCCCACTTCACCGACTACCTGGTGTTCGAGGGCATTTCCGTCGATGAGTTCGAGGGGAAGCAGTACTACATGGATGTGCACATCGCCTACCGTCGCGCCTGCCTCAACGCGATCGAGTACCTGAAGCGGTTCGGGTATACCGGCGAACAGGCCTATCTGCTGCTCAGCTGTGCCCCCGTCGAAGGTCGCATCAGCGGCATCGTCGATATCCCCAACGCCTGCGCCACGCTGGCGATTCCCACCTCGATCTTCGATCAGGACATCCTGCCCCGCTGAGTCCAACAGTAGCGAGCACAACCACCGGGGGGAGGCCAACCTCCCCCTTTTCCGTGCGTTTCCCCACTTCCTCCCCGATGCCTGTTTACGAATTCAGCTGTCCGCAAGGCTGCGAAGACTACGAGATCTGGCGCTCCATCGACCAACGCACGCTCGACACCCAGTGCCCGGAATGCGGCGGCGAAGGCAAGCGACTGTTCAGCCCACCGGTGGCGCTGTGCGGACCGCTTCGGCTCAAGCAGGAAAACCGCGACCCAAAACTGGTGCGCAAGAGCACCGGAGGCTCAGAACCCAAAGCCAAACTAAAAAACACCCAGGGAGCCCGCCCCTGGATGCTGAACCGGGGCTGCTGAGCAGCCCCCAGCCCTTCCCGAACCCCTTCCTCAGACGGTGAGGAACTCTTGCACGATGGCATCGGAAAGGCCGGCGGTAGGCCCGCTGGCCACGATGCCGCCACGCTGCATGGCGTAATAGAAGCTGGATTGGCGCACAAAGTGGAGATGCTGCTCCACCAGCAACACGCTGATTCCGCTCTCGCGCATGATGCGCTGCACAGCACGCTCAATCTCGAGAATGATGGAGGGCTGGATGCCCTCAGTGGGTGCATCGAGCAACAGGAGCTTTGGTTTACCGAGCAGCGCCCGCGCAATCGCAAGCTGTTGCTGTTGGCCGCCACTGAGGTCGCCCCCTTTGCGAGCGAGAAACTTTTCCAGAATCGGGAACAGATCGAAGACGATCGGATCGATGTGGCGATTCTTGCTCAGCCCACCCGGCAACGCCTCCATGCCGAGGAGCAGATTCTCCTTCACCGTCAACTGGGGAATGATGTCGCGTCCCTGGGACACATAACCGATGCCGTGGCGGGCCCGCTGGTAAGGAGGCTGGCTCTGCAACGGCTGGCCTTGGTAGAGGATTGAGCCCCTCTTTTGCTGCAGAAGGCCGATGATCGTCTTAAGGAAGGTGGTCTTACCGACCCCGTTGCGACCAATCAGACACACCATTTCCCCTTCGGGAATGGTGAGATCAACGTTGCGCAGGATGTGGCTTTCCCCGTAATACACATTCAGATCGGTCACCGTCAGGATCGACGACCGGGTGGATGGCTGCGCGGCGGGGGAGGGGGCGGTGCTTTGCATGGATGGAGCGGTGCGGTGCGGCAGGGGTTAGGGAGAAGGTCGCAGAAATCAGCCCTGGGATTGGCCCAGATAAACCTCAATCACCCTGGGATCACTTTTCACATCCTCCAGGCGTCCCTCGGTCAGCACCGATCCTTGGTGCAGCACGGTAACCGGGGCATTGAGATCGCGGATAAACTCCATATCGTGCTCGATCACCACCACGGTGTGTTCGCCGGCCAGCTGTTTGATCAACTCCGCCGTGCGGCTGGTCTCCTCGTCGGTGAGGCCCGCTACCGGTTCGTCCAGCAGGATCAACTGCGGCGATTGGGCCACCAGGGAGGCGATCGCCAACCACTGCTTCTGGCCGTGGGAGAGGGAGCCCGCCTGGGTGCGGGCGTAGGGCGCGAGGCCCACGTAGCTCATAATCCTATGGATCTGATCCTTGACATTGGCGGGCACCTGGGTGGTGAGGAGCGCGAGGGGGTTCTTGGCTGGGGAGGCAGCCAGTTCCAGATTGCGCAATACGTCGAGGTTGTCGTACACGCGGGGGGTCTGGAATTTGCGCCCAATGCCGAGGCGGGCGATTTTCTGTTCGCTGTAGCCCACCAGAGAAGAACCCTTGAAACGCACACCCCCCTTGCTGGGGCGCACCTTGCCGGTGATCACATCCAGGAAGGTGGTCTTACCGGCTCCATTGGGGCCGATGATCGATCGCAACTCACCGGGCATGAGGGTGATCGAAAGGTCTTTGAGGGCATAGAAGCCATCGAAGCTGACACTGACGTCCTTGATCTCGAGAAGCGGGTGAGACATCGCAGCAAGGCAGGGCGAAAGAGGGGATGGATCAGTGCTTGGCTATGGTCTGGGCTTCCCTCTGGATGGCTTCATCCTGATCCAGAGAGGGGTAGGTCGCTACGGGTTGTGCCTTGCCAAAGGCGGCGAGGATCGTGCGAACACCACCCGCTTTGAACCATCCATAGATGCCATCGGGCATCAGGGTGACCACAAAGATGAATAGGGCACCCTGAACGAAGAGCCACATCTCTGGGATAGCCTCACTCACCAGGCTGCGAATGTAGTTGACAAGCACAGCGCCGATGATGGGGCCCACAAGGGTGCCCCGGCCACCGACCGCCACCCAGATCACCATCTCGATCGACATGGCGATCGTCATGAACTGGGGGGAAACGATCCCGGACTGCACCGTGTAGAGAGCGCCCGAGAGACCGCAGAGGGCACCAGCAACGATAAACACGATCGTCTTGAACGGCACAGGGTTGTAGCCGGTGAACCGCAGCCGCTGCTCGTCGTCGCGGATGGCGATCAGGGCGTCACCGAAGCGACCACTGGTGAAGTAGCGACAGATGAGGAAGGCAACAGGCAGCAGGATCACTGTGATGCGATAAAACCAAAGCTGGGCATCAGGCGAACCAACCAGCTCACCGAAAAGCTCGGTGGTGCTTGTCTTGAGGCCATTGGTGCCGTTGATCAGCTTCTGCTGGCCGTTGAAGAAGTGATAAAAGACCATCAACGCCGCCTGGGTGATGATGGAGAAGTAGACCCCCTTAATACGATTGCGAAAGATCAGGTACCCGATCACGCCTGCGATCAGCGCCGGAATCAACCACAGGGCGATCAACGTGAACACGGGAGACCAAAACGGCTGCCAAAAGAATGGCAGTTGCTCGACGCCGTAGTTTTCAAAGAACTTGGGGATGCCGTTACCGCCCGCCTCACTCTTGGTGTTGAGCATCAGGTACATGGCTACGGCATAACCGCCGAGGCTGAAGAAGATACCCTGTCCAAGACTGAGAAGACCGGTGTATCCCCAGATAAGATCGATGGCGAGAGCAGTGATCGCCAGAGCGAAGTAACGGCCGAACAGGTTAAGGCGGAAATCATCCAGCACCAGGGGCAGGATGAAGAACGCAATCACCAGGAGAATCCAGGGAAGCAGTCGGCGGAGAAGGGGGCGGTTCATCTCTTCAGATCAGGTGACTGGTGCGGAGGAGCAAAGCAGGGGGGCAAGGCTGCGGCTTCAAGCCTCCACGGAGCGTCCCTTCTGCGGGAACATGCCGTTGGGGCGGAACTGGAGGAAGACAATGATGAAGATGAACACCAACACCAAAGACATACTGGTGGTGGCAAAGAATTCAACAACCCCCTTCGCCACCGGCGGCAGACTGGGGAACATCAGCAACAGGGTGCCAGAGCCAATCACCGACTGAATAATGCCCAGCAGGAGTGCCGCCAGAACCGTTCCTGCCAGGTTGCCCACGCCGCCGAGAACGATCACCATGAAACAGGAAACGATGTAAGCAGCGCCGAGGTTCGGGCCCACGGATCCAAGCAGGGTGATAGCAGCACCCGCCACACCGGCCAGACCGGATCCAAGGGCAAAGGTGATGCTGTCGACACGGTCGGTGGGAATGCCGAGGCAATTGCTCATCTGACGGTTCTGCGTGACCGCCCGCATGCGCAGACCCCAGACGCTGCGGGTCAAGAACCAGAGGGTGGCCAACAACAGAACGGCGGACAGAAGAATGATGAACACTCGGATGCCCGGAAGTTCGATGCCATTGATCTTGCCCCAGCTTCCCTGCAGCCATTTCGGAGCCGTGACGTCAATGTTGCGCGGACCGAACCAGGCGCTGGCGAGGGGACGAACAGATCCCAGAAGGTTGACCAAGGCCAGACCAATCAGAGAAGAGCCAACCCAAAGGAGGCCGGTGATGTAAGGCAGAAAGGGTCGGTCGTCATAGCGGCGGGCCAGCAATCGGGAACCCAGCATGCCGAGAACGACTGCCGTAATGATGCCCAGCAACATGGCGGTGGAGATACTGCGCACCAGCTGGATGAGCACCAAGCTCACACCCCAGGTGGCGAGGAGGGTCTCGAGGGGGCGGCCGTAGAGGCGCCGAATCAGGGTTCGCTCCAGCAAGGCACCGAAGAGAGCCGTTACCAGGAAGGAGAAAACAAGGGCAACCGGGAAATATAATTCAAACAAAAAACCTGGGAGCGGCTTGAAGAGCCCCTGCACCACAAAGGTGACATAGGCACCCAACATCATGAATTCGCCGTGGGCGAGGTTGATCACCCCCATCAGGCCAAACACGATGGCAAGACCGGTGGCGGCAAGAAGCAACACCGATCCGATGCTCAGACCATCGAGGATCTGAGAGAAAAAGAGTTCCACCAGCTACGGCTCCGAATGATTAAAAAAAGGTGGCCACCCCTAGGGATGGCCACCGGCTGCCATCACATCCTGAACTTGCCGGCGTCAGGACGGTTCTGGGTCCAATCGCAGGTGTAGCCCTTCGTCTCCGGAACGAACTGGTTCCAGGGGATCGGCGCAACCGCCGTCTTGGTGTCGGAGAGGATCTTGAACTGACCGTCGTTCATGGCCTCGCCGATCAGCACCCGCTCGGAGGTGTGGTGGTTGGGGAACATCTTGATTTCGCCCTGGGGAGCGGCGAAGGTGACGCCGATCATCGCCGAGCGCACCTTGTCGAGATCCTCGAAGGTACCCGCTTTCTCAACGGCATTCTTCCAGAGGTAAACCATGTTGTAGGCCGACTCCGCAGGGTCGCCGGTCACACGGTCTTTGCCGTACATGGCCTGGAAGTCTTCCGTGAACTTCTTGGAGGCCGGGGTGTCCAGGCTCATGAAGAAGTTCCAGGCGGCATAGGTGCCGGTGGTGTACTCAGGACCGATCTGGCGGATCTCCTCCTCGGCGATCGAGAAGGACATGATCGGGAACTTGGACGGTTCGATGCCAGCGGCTTTGAACTGCTTGAACAGAGCGACGTTGGAATCGCCGTTCAAGGTATTGATGATGATGCCGCCATTGGGGAAGGCCTTCTTGATCTTGGCGATGATCGGGGCCACCTCGGTATTGCCGAGAGGGATGTAATCCTCACCCACGGTTTCGCCGCCAAGGGCCTTCATCTGCTCCTTGATGATCGTATTGGCGGTACGCGGGTAGACGTAATCCGAGCCAACGAGGTAAACCTTCTTGCCAAACTTGCCGCCATACTCCTTCATCAGCCAGTCCACGGCAGGCTCAGCCTGCTGGTTGGGCACAGCACCGGTGTAGAAAATGTTGCGCGAGCACTCCTGACCCTCATACTGGATGGGGTAGAAGAGCATGTGGTTCTTCGACTCGAAGACCGGCATCATCGCCTTGCGGCTGGCGGAGGTCCAACCGCCGAAGACAACCGCCACCTTGTCGGCGTCGATCAGCTTCTGGGACTTCTCCGCAAAGGTGGGCCAGTCGGAGGCTCCATCTTCAGCGATGGCAGTGATCTTGTACTTCTTGCCACCAACATTGACGCCACCGGCGTCATTGATTTCCTTGATGGCCATCTCCTCCACCTCTTTGAGGGTGGTTTCGGAGATCGCCATGGTGCCACTCAGGGAGTGGAGGATGCCAACTTTGACTTCACCATCGAAGTTGCCACCGCCGCCGCCACCGCAGGCAGCGAGGGAGAGGGACACTCCGACTGCCGCAGCACCGGAGGCAACACGCCGGGAAAGGAACGGGATCATGTTGGACCGCATGGGGGAAAGTGTGCCGAAGGTCTGACGGCACCGCGAAACTACGGAGCACCCCCCTTCGGCAATGTCGCCCCTGCTACCGAATCAGCCGACACCGCTGCGGTACTTGCAAATGAAGACGTCAACGGTCGCCAACGATCTCTCCGGACTCGCGAGAAGGTATCTGTTGCGACAGAAAATCCACCACCTGCTCCAGTCCTTCACCGCTGCGCAAGTTCGTAAAACACCACGGTCGCCCCGGGCGCATCCGCTCCGTATCCGCCTCCATCACCGCCAGGCTCGCCCCCACCAGCGGCGCCAGGTCGGTCTTGTTGATCACCAGCAGATCGGAGCGGGTGATGCCCGGTCCGCCCTTGCGCGGGATCTTGTCGCCGGCGGCGACATCGATCACATAGATGCACAAATCCACCAGCTCCGGGCTGAAGCTGGCGGCGAGGTTGTCGCCACCGCTCTCCACCAGCACCAGATCCAGGCCAGGAAACGCCTCCTCGAGCTCCTGCACCGCAGCGCGGTTGATCGAACAATCCTCCCGGATCGCCGTGTGGGGGCAACCGCCGGTCTCCACGCCGCGGATGCGCTCCGGTTCGAGGGCACCGGCGCGGGTGAGGAACTGGGCGTCCTCCTGGGTATAGATGTCGTTGGTGACCACCGCCAGCTGCCAACGGTCGCGCAGACGCCGGCAGAGGGCCTCAACCAGGGCCGTCTTACCGGAGCCCACGGGACCGGCCACCCCCACGCGCAATCTGCTGCTGCTCATGGTTCCGATTGTGGGCGCGTCCGGAGGGTTTTGGGGCAGCCTGGGCCCCCCGTGGCGCGGCAGGCCCACCAGCCTCAGCTGCGGAACAGCCGGGAATAGAGCTCTCCATGGCCCAGCTGGGCCAGGGCGGCGCCCACCCCACCGCTGCGCAGCTCGCGGGGATCGCACCCCTCCAGGGAGGCGGAGCGCTGCGCCACCGTCGGCGCCAGGGCCAGCTGCAACCGCTGCGCCTCGGTGGGGCCGAGGGGCACCAGGCGCACGGCGGCACTGATCTGGTTGGTGCACCAGCCGTACAGATAGGCCTCCCGCACCTCCGCCGCCTCCAGATCCAGGCAGAGACCGGCCCAGGCCCAGGCGGTGGGCCAGCCCAGGGTGGTGGAAGGGCTGGCCCCAGGCGGCAGGGGCCAGCCCAGGTCGGCGAGCAGTTGCAGCAGGGAGCGGCCCATCTGCCGCTGCTGGGCCCGCAGCTCGGCGGCCTCCCGCTGGGCCAACAGCCAGCCGTCGAGCTCACGCACGGCCGCCTCACCTTCGGGCTGCCCCTGCCGCCAGCGCTCCAGGGCGGCCCGCAAGGGCGCCAGGGCGGCGGCCTCCACCGGCAACAGGCCGCGCTCCAGCTCCGCCTCCAGCCAGGCCGCCACCGCGGCCCCATCGGCCAGCCGGCCGCCCTGCACCTGCACCTCCAGCCCCTCGGAATAACTGAACGCCCCCACCGGCAGGGCCGGGCTGACCAGCTGCAGCAGGCGCAGGCGGGCAGCGCTCATCGCCCTTCCCCGGGGCTCGGAGCGGGGTCGTGGCCCTGCTCGAGGTCGTGGTCGTGGTGACCGTGACCGTGACCGTGGCCGTGACCGTGTCCATGGGCATGGGCATGGGCAGCGGGCTCCCCGGCGTAGGCGCCCGCCTCCGGCTGGAAGGGCGCCTGGCACCGCTCCACCACCAGCCCCCGATGCTCCAGCAGGTGGGCGAGCACCGGATCGTCGCTGAGCCGCAGCTCGGTGGGCCGCAACTCCAGGGCCACATGGCGATTGCCCAGGTGATACGCGGCCTGCAGCAGGGCCAGGGGGCTGGGGGCCCGCACCACCAGCAGCGGCTCCGGAGCCGCCTCCACCAGCACCAGCGGACCGTCGTGCTCCGGCGCCAGCCACTCGCCCGGGCGCAAGGCCTCACCGCGGGGCAGCTGCAGCAGCAGGGCCCGCCCGCAGAGGCTGTGGCGCCGTCCCCGCAGGCGGGTGCGCTCCTCGGCAGCCAGGGCCAGCCGCAATGGCGGGGCGCCCGCCGACCCCTCCGCCCCGGGGGGATGGGGAAGCCGGCGGGAAAGCAGCAGGGGGGAGTCGGGAAAATCCTGGGCCACACACGCCTCCCGGCGCTATCTGCCCCCACCATTGTGCCCATGTTCTCCGCCGCGCCGGCCGCGATGTCCGCCCCCTTCACCCCCTGGCACGGCCAGGCCCGGCTTCGCTTTCACCGCCAAGACAGCGGCAGCACCGGCCTGCAGGGGGGCGCCACAGCACCGCTGAAGCTGCAACGCACCAGCCGGGGTGACGACGGCCGCTGCGAGCTGCCGTTGCTGCACACCGCCGGCGGCCTGGTGGGGGGCGATCGCCTCAGCCTCACGGTCACCCTGGGTCCGGGCAGCCGCGCCCTGCTCACCTCGGTGGCGGCCCAGAAGGTGTACGGATCGATCGGCCGCTCCCGGCGTGCCCCCGAAGGATCCTGGGCCGAGCAGCGCCTCGATGTCCGCGTGGAGGCCGACGCCGATCTCGAATGGCTGCCCCAGGAGCTGGTGCTGTTCGCCGACGGCCTCTTTCACCAGGGCACGCGGGTGGATCTGGCGCCGGGGGCCAGTTGGCTGGGGGCGGAGGTGGTGCGGCTGGGGCGCACAGCGGCTGGCGAGGGCCTCGGGGCCGGCCGTTGGCGCTCCGACCTGGAAATCCGCCGGCTCGACGCCGCGGGGGCGCCCGCCAGCTGGGAACTGGTGGATCGGCTGGAGCTGGGGGGCGAGGCGCTGGCGGGGGAGCACGGCATGGGGGGCGCGCCGGTGTTCGGCTCGCTGGTGTGGGTGGCGCCGGCGCCCCTGGCCCCGATGGCGGTGGAGAGGCTGCTGGCCGAGGCGCGCAGCGACCGGACCGGCCTGGTGGGCGCGATGGCCTGCGGGGCGCTCGACCAGGGGCTGGTGGCCCGCTACCGGGGGCCTTCCAGCCAGGCGGCCCGGCTGTGGTTCCGGCGGCTGTGGGCCCGGATCCGGGCGCAGCGGGGCCTGAGCGCGCCGACGCCGCCGAGGGTCTGGCCCTTCCAGGAGGAAGAGGAGGAGCGGGGCCCCGTCGGAGCCGCAGGGGGGGCGGCGGCCGGCGGCGGTCCACCCTGAACGGGCGGCAGCCGGCAGCGCTGCCAGAGTGGAGACGGCTCCGCCGCCCCCATGCACCTCACCCCCCAGGAGAAGGACAAGCTTCTCCTCGTCACCGCTGCCCTGCTGGCCGAACGGAGGCTCAACAGGGGCCTGCGGCTTAACCACCCCGAAGCGGTGGCCTGGCTGAGCTTCCAGGTGCTGGAGGGCGCCCGCGATGGCCGCAGCGTCGCCGAGCTGATGGAGGTGGGCACCACCTGGCTACAGCGCGACCAGGTGATGGAGGGCGTGCCCGAACTGGTGGACGAGGTGCAGATCGAGGCGGTGTTCCCCGATGGCACCAAGCTCGTCACCCTCCACGATCCGATCCGCTGATCCCCTCACCTGCCCTGCCATGCCCCCCCTGATCCCCGGCGAACTCCTACCCGAACCGGGCGAGATCGAGCTCAACGCCGGCCGCCCCGTGACCGTGCTGACCGTCGCCAACCGCGGCGACCGCCCGGTGCAGGTGGGCTCCCATTACCACTTCCACGAGACCAACGACGCCCTGCAGTTCGACCGGGAGAAGGCCCGCGGCCTGCGGCTCGACATCCCGGCCGGCACCGCCATCCGCTTCGAGCCGGGCGATGAGCGCGAGGTGCGGCTGGTGCCCTTCGCCGGCGCGCGGCGGGTGTTCGGCTTCAACGGCCTGATCAACGGCCCCCTCGACTGACCCCTGCGCCCTCTCCCCCAGCCCCGATCGCCCATCCCCGCCATGGCCACCCGCATCAGCCGCCGCGCCTACGCCGAGACCTATGGCCCCACCACCGGCGACCGCCTGCGCCTGGCGGACACGGAACTGATCCTGGAGGTGGAGAAGGATTTCACCGTCTACGGCGATGAGGTGAAGTTCGGCGGCGGCAAGGTGATCCGCGATGGCATGGGCCAGGCCCAGACGCCTCGCTCGCAAGGGGCGGTGGACACCGTGATCACCAACGCGCTGATCCTGGATTGGTGGGGGATCGTCAAGGCCGACATCGGCCTGCGCGACGGCCGCATCGCCGCGATCGGCAAGGCCGGCAACCCCGACGTACAGGAGGGGGTCGACATCATCATCGGCCCGGGCACCGAGGCGATCGCCGGCGAGGGCCACATCCTCACCGCCGGCTCGATCGACACCCACATCCACTTCATCTGCCCCCAGCAGATCGAAACCGCCCTGGCCAGCGGCGTCACCACCCTGCTGGGGGGCGGCACCGGCCCAGCCACCGGCACCAACGCCACCACCTGTACGCCGGGCGCCTTCCACCTGGCCCGCATGCTCCAGGCCGCCGAAGGGTTACCGGTGAACCTGGGCTTCTTCGGCAAGGGCAACGCCAGCACCCCCGAGGCGATCGAGGAACAGATCCGCGCCGGCGCCTGTGCCCTCAAGCTGCACGAAGACTGGGGCACCACCCCGGCGGCGATCGATTGCTGCCTCTCGGTGGCCGACCGCATGGACGTACAGGTCTGCATCCACACCGACACCCTCAACGAGGCGGGTTTTGTGGAGGACACAATCCGCGCCATCGGCGGCCGCACCATCCATACCTTCCACACCGAAGGGGCGGGCGGCGGCCACGCGCCAGACATCATCCGCATCTGCGGCGAAACCAACGTGCTGCCGAGCTCCACCAACCCCACGCGCCCCTATACGCGCAACACGTTGGAGGAGCACCTCGACATGCTGATGGTGTGCCACCACCTCGATCCCGCCATCCCTGAGGATGTGGCCTTCGCCGAATCGCGCATCCGCCGCGAAACGATCGCCGCGGAGGACATCCTCCATGACCTGGGCGCCTTCTCGATCATCGCCAGTGACTCCCAGGCGATGGGCCGGGTGGGGGAGGTGATCACCCGCACCTTCCAGACGGCCCACAAGATGAAGGTGCAGCGCGGGCCCCTGGCGGGCGACAGCGAGCGCAACGACAACACGCGCCTCAAGCGCTACATCGCCAAGACCACGATCAACCCGGCGATCGCCCACGGCATCGACAGCCAGGTGGGATCGGTGGAGGTGGGCAAGCTGGCCGACCTGGTGCTGTGGAAGCCGGGTTTCTTCGGCGTGAAGCCCCAGCTGGTGATCAAGGGTGGTTCGATCGTCTGGGCCCAGATGGGGGATGCGAATGCATCGATCCCCACGCCCGGCCCAGTGCATGGCCGGCCGATGTTTGCCGCCTTCGGCGCCGCGCTGGCCCCCAGTTGCCTCACCTTCATGAGCCAGGCCGCCCTGGATGACGACCTGCCCAGGCGGCTGGGGCTGCGGAGGCCCTGTGTGCCGGTGGTGCAGACCCG
>CANEWU010000066.1 GCA_947442825.1 Synechococcaceae cyanobacterium | reverse complement strand
CGCCCCACGTGGACAAGGATTCCCGCGAGCACTTTGAAACCCGTACCCACCGTCGCATCATCGATATCTACAGCCCCTCCTCGAAAACCATCGATGCCCTGATGAAGCTCGACCTTCCCAGTGGTGTCGACATCGAAGTGAAGCTCTGAGGTCAGCCAATCAGGCAATCCTCCAGCGACTGCCTGGCTGCTGTCCCTCCTCGGAGGGACTTTTTTTATGGGACTGACATTTTTATGGGACTGACATAAGCATTGGCCGCAAGGGCGTCGCCATCGCCGATGGGCCGAATGACCAGGACCCTGACCTGAGATCAGCGAGCGGGAACCCACTGAGCTGCGCTGCCCCCACCTGGCTCCCTAGGATCAGAGACCCTTTCGCTGCCTCACGTTGCGACCGCCGCATCGGCCCCCGCAGACCCCCTGGTCTCCCGTTTCCGCTCGCTGCCGGTCGGCGCGCTGGGCCCGTGAGTGAGCTCGCCGTACGGGAGCTGCCGCTCTTTCCTCTTCCCGATGTGGTGCTCTTCCCGCAGGAAGTTCTGCCGCTCCACATCTTCGAACCGCGCTACCGCATGCTGTTGAGCACGGTGATGGCCGAAGACCGCCGCTTCGGAGTGGTGCGCTGGGATCCGCGTCAACAACGCATGGCCGATGTGGGTTGCTGTGCCGAGATTCTGCACTGCCAAACCCAGGACGACGACCGCAGCAACATCGTCACCCTCGGCCAGCAGCGCTTCCGGGTGCTCGATATCGTGCGCGACGCCCCCTTCCGGGTGGCGATGGTGAGCTGGATCGAAGACCAGGTGCAGGAGGATCACCAGACCCTGGCCGACCTCACCAGCGACGTGACGCAGGCGCTGCGGGATGTGGTGGAACTCACCGGCAAATTGATCGGCAAGCCGGCCGCCCTACCCACCGATCTGCCGGATCTGCCCCGCGAACTCTCCTTCTGGATCGGCTCTCACCTCGGCGGTCCCGTAGCCGATCACCAGCAGGCCCTGCTCGAGATCACCGACACCGGCGAGCGGCTGCGCCAGGAATTTGAGCTGCTCGACCAGACCCGGCGGCAGCTCGCTGCCCGCACAGTGCTCAAAGACACCTTCGGCGATCTGGCCGAAGACGAGGATCTGACCGAAGACGAGGATCTGACCGAAGACGAAGATCTGACCGAGGACGACGACACCGGCCGCGGCGAGGACTGAGGCCATGGTTCCGCCGCCCTTCCCCGGCCCCGCATCGGCCGCCCTGCTGGTGGGCGCCGCGGGGGGCCTGGCCCTGCTAGCAGGCCTGTGGCTGCGGCGCAACCGCCGCTACGCCGACACCGACTCGGTGGCCCGGGCCTACGACGCCTGGACGGAAGACCAGCTGCTGGAGCGCCTCTGGGGTGATCACGTGCACTTGGGCCACTACGGCGACCCGCCCCGTCGTCGCGATTTCCGCCAGGCCAAAGTCGATTTCGTGCACGAGCTGGTCCGCTGGAGCGGCCTGTCGGAGCTGCCACCGGGGTCGCGGCTGCTCGATGTGGGCTGCGGCATCGGAGGCAGCGCCCGCATCCTCGCCCGCGATTACGGCTTCGATGTTTTGGGGGTGAGCATCAGCCCGGTCCAGATCGCCCGCGCCCGTGCCCTCACCCCGCCGGAGCTGCGGGAGCGCTGCCGCTTTGCGGTGATGGATGCCCTGGCGCTGGAGCTGCCCGACGGGGACGCGGTCGAGGGGTTCGATGCCGTCTGGAGCGTGGAGGCCGGCCCGCACATGCCCGATAAGCAGCGTTACGCCGACGAACTGCTGCGGGTGCTAAGGCCCGGGGGCCTGCTGGCGGTTGCTGATTGGAACCGCCGCGACCCCGCCGAGGGGGCCATGAATGGCCTGGAGCGACTGGTGATGCGCCAACTGCTGGACCAATGGGCCCACCCGGAATTCGCCAGCATCCCCGGGCTGCGGCGCCACCTGGAGCAGAGCGTGTGGGCGGGGGGCCTGCAGGTGGAAACCGCCGACTGGAGCGACGCCACCGTGCCCTCCTGGCGGGATTCGATCCTGGAGGGGTTCCGCCGTCCTGGAGCGGTGCTGGGGCTGGGGCCACGGGCGGTGCTGCAGGGCCTGCGAGAAACCCCCACCCTGCTGCTGATGGACTGGGCCTTCCGCAGCGGCCTGATGCGCTTCGGAGTGTTCCGGGGCCGCCGCGGCCTGGCCTAAGCCGCCGCCTCCTGGGCTGAGAGGTCGTCGAGGGGATAGGCGCCGAACAGGGCCAGGTGCTCACAGAGGGGCCGCAGTTCCGCCAGGGCCGACTCCAGGGCCGCCGGACCGGCGGGCAGCTCCAGGTCGACGAAGAACACGTACTCACCCATCTCCCGTTTGGAGGGGCGCGATTCGATGCGGCTCATGTTCAGCCCCTGGTGGGCGAAGCAGCTGAGGGCCTTCAGCAGGGCGCCGGGCTGGTTGGAGTGAAGCGAGAAGGCCAGGCTGGCCAGGGGTCCCTCCTGGGAGCGAGGGCCGCGGCGCAGCAGCAGAAAACGGGTGCAGTTTCCAGGCACGTCATTGATCGGATAGGCGAGCACCTCGAGCTGCTGCTCCGCTGCGGCCTCCAAGGAAGCGATCGCTCCGCGGAAGCGGCTACCCCGCACCATCCGGGCCGCCTCGGCGGTGGAGCTGGTGGGGAGCTGCAGGGCCTGGGGGAGGTGCTCGGCCAACCATTGGCTGCACTGGGCCAGGGCCTGGGGATGGGAGAGCACCTCGCTGATGCCCGCCAGCGGACCGCTACCCACCAGGGCGTGGCGGATGGGCAGCACCAGCGCGCGCTCCACCGCCAGGTCGGAGTGCTCCCAGAGGGCATCGAGGGCGGCGGTGACGCCCCCTTCCACCGAGTTCTCGACCGGCACCACCGCCGCATCGCACTGGGCCGTCGCCAGCGACTGAATCACCGCGCGAATGCCCTGCTGGGGCACCAGCTCCGCCTCGGGGTGTCCGGCGAGGCTGGCCAGGCGGCGGGCCGCACGCTCGCCGTAGGTGCCCACGGGTCCGAGGAAGGCGAGACGCATGGCAGAGGTGTAAGGAAGGCCAATCGATAGGATCATGCCCTGCCGGCCGCTGGCCATGCCCCTGGTGTTCAGCGCCAGTCAGCAGCTCTCCCTGCCAGTGGCGGAGCACCCAGAACGGCTCCCCACCTACCTGGACGACGAGCAACGGGTCGTGGAGGCCCTGCTCGATCCCCGCCAGCTGGAGCCGTTGGGGCCGGGCCGCTACCGCTACACCGTCACCCGCGTGCAGGTGTTCCAGCTGCAGATCCAGCCGATTGTGGAGCTGCAGGTGCGCCACCAGGGCGAGCGACTGGAGCTGAGCGCCATCGACTGCCAGCTGGAGGGCCTGGGGCTGGTGGAGGATTTTCGGCTGACCCTCGATTCCTGGCTCGCACCCCGGCCGCAGGGGCTGGAGGGGGAGGCGAGCCTGGCGGTGTCGGTGAGTCGACCGGCGTTGCTGCGGTTGATCCCGCCAAAGGTGCTGGAGGCCACCGGGCGCTCCGTGCTCAGCGGGATCCTGTTGGGGATCCGCGGGCGGGTGGGGCAACAGCTGGTGGGGGATTTCCAGCAATGGTGCGTCGCCCACCCAGAAAGCTGAGCCGATGCAGAGGGGTGGCCCCGAGCCGCTCCAGGGCGGCCGAGTGCTGGGCGGTGCCATAGCCGGCGTGGCGCTCCAGGCCGTAACCGGGGAAGCGGCAGGCGAGGCGACGCAACAGCGCGTCCCGTTCCTCCTTCGCCAGCACGCTGGCGGCGGCGATGGCGGCGCAGCGGCTGTCGCCCTGGGGCAGGGTGAGCTGGGGCCCCTGCCAGCCGCGCAGGGGCAGAACGCCGTCGACGAGGAGCAGGGCTGGCGGGGCCGGTAGGCGGGCCAGGGCCCGGCGCATGGCGCGCTCGGTGGCCGGGCGGATGCCGTAGCGATCGATCTCGGCAGCGCTGGCCTGGCCGAGGGCCCAGGCCAGGGCATGGGAGCGGATCTGGGGCACGAGCCGGGCCCGGTGGCGCGGGCTGAGCTTCTTGCTGTCGGTGAGACCCGCCGCCGCGAGGGGCGCCAGGGCCTCGCGCGGCAGAACCACCGCGGCGGCAAACACCGGGCCGAACAGGCAGCCCCGGCCCACCTCATCCACACCGGCGCAGGCGTGGGGGGGGAGGCCCCCCCAGGGGTCGGCCGGAACGGGATGGGGCCGGCGGGGCACCGCGCCCTCAGACGCTCGCCGAGGAACGGCGACGACGGCGGCGGGGATCGGCGGCGTCCGTGGTGGCTTCGGTGGTGGCGGAGTCAGCCGCGGGGGCCTGCGCATCGCCGGACTCGCGCTCTGCGGTGGCGGTCGTTGACGCGGGGGTCGTGGCGGTGGGGCTGCCGGCCACCGCTGCAGCGGCACTGCTGCGGGAGCGGCGATGGACAGGAACGGCCACGGTGACCAGCTCCGCTGGGGCCAGCCCGTCGAGCGGGGCAAGCGGCAGGGGGGTGATCGTGACAGGGGTGAGCGGACGGTCGACGATTGGTTCGGCGCTGGAGAGGCCGCCGCCGCCGTCGCGGCCATCGCCGCCAGCTCCGCGGCCGCGACGGCGACGGCGGGAACCGGCGGCGGCCAGCTGCTGGCGGGCCTCCTCAACCACGACGTCGGGATCGTCACCGGGCCGCACGATCCGCACCATCAGGTTGTCGCCAGCGGGCGGGGTATCGAGCAGCAGGGCCGGATTGAGCCCCAGCCAGCCATACACCAACTCCTGACGATCCTCCATAGGCACGGCCACAATCTCAGGATCGGGTCGCCGCGGCCCGGCTTCGCCGGCGCCCCCCTGGAACTCCCCGGCGCCGGGAGCAACTCCAGCGGAAACCGGAGCCTCCACACCGGGGCTGCTGAGGGGCGCCTCAGAACCCTCGCCACCCCGGCCCCCCCGACCGCCGCGGCGGCGCCGGCCACCGCCGTTACCCGTGGGCTCGGAAGCGGCCACCACCAGCCCATCGCTGCGGGCCGCCATGGGGGTGCGCACCAGGCCGGAGAGGGTGGCCAGGGGCTGGAGCGTGTCGCGACCTGGGAGCACCGCCACATGGCCGAGGCCACCACAGCTGGGGCAGGCGCGCCCGAACAGTTCGTAGAGGTTCTGACCCTGGCGCTTGCGGGTGAGCTCAACGAGGCCCAGTTCGGTGAGCTGGGCGATCTGGGGGCGGGCTCCGTCGTCGCGCAGGGCATGGGTGAAATGCTCCAGCAACTGCAGCTGATCGCGGCGCGACTCCATATCGATGAAATCGATCACGACCACACCGCCGATGTTGCGCAGCTTGAGTTGGCGGGCGATCTCGACTGCCGCCTCGCAGTTGGTCCAGAGGACCGTCTCACGGGCATTGGCGGAGCGGGTGAAGGAGCCGGAGTTGACGTCGATCACCGTGAGGGCCTCGGTGGGCTCGATGATCACGTAGCCGCCGGAGGGCAGCTCCACCCGGGGCTTGAGGGCATCGCGGATGGCGGTGCTGACCCGGTAGTGATCAAGGATCTCCGTGGATTCGTCATGGGCCTCCACCAGCACATTGGCCTGGTCGGCACCGAGGAAAGCGTTGACCCGCGCCACGGCCTCGGGGCTGTCGACGACGATGCGCACCAGCTCGGCGCTGAAGAAATCGCGCAGGACGCGATGGATGAAGTCTTCGTCGCGGTTTAGCAGCACCGGCGGGCTGGCGGTCTCGGCCGCCTGCTGGATCCCCTCCCACTGGCGGAGCAGGGCCTCCAGGTCGTCGATCAGCAGCTCCTCGGAGACGCCCTCTGCCTCGGTGCGCACCAGCAGGCCGGCCCCCGGGGGCTTGATCAGCACGGCGAGGGCCCGGAGGCGGTTGCGCTCACTCTCGGCGTTGATGCGGCGCGAGATGCTCACCCCCAGGCCGTGGGGCTGGAGCACCAGGAAGCGACCGGGCAGGGCGAGATTGCCGGTGAGGCGGGGGCCTTTGGTGCCGGTGGGCTCCTTCATCACCTGCACGAGCACCTTCTGGCGGGGCTCGAGCAGCTCGGTGATGCCGGCGCCACCTTTCTTGAGGCGCAGGGGGCCCAGGTCGGTGATGTGGATGAAGCCGTTCTTCTCGCTCTCGCCGATGTTCACGAAGGCAGCGTCGATGCCAGGCAACACGTTTTCGACGGTGCCGAGATAGACGTCGCCGATCTGGTAGCGGCCCTGGGCCACCACGAGTTCATCGACACGTTCGTCTGTGAGCACCGCGGCGATGCGCAGCTGCTCGGCGATGACGATCTGCTGGGGCATGGAAAAAAATGCTTGGCTCGGGGGAGCCCTGTCCCAGCGAGGCGGGAAAAAATCCCGCACGGGGCAGGGGTGCGGCAGGGGGCCGGGCCGTATGGGCCGTCCGGGCAGGCGGGGACGGAACATACGGAAGGGATGATCCACCCTGGGGTGGGGCCAGCTCGCACGCAAGCGCGAGGGGCACGAAGAAAAGAAGCTGGCGGAACGCATCGATGCGAAGCGCCCCTTGAGGCCGAGATCACACCCTCAGGGGATAGATCTGCGAAAGCGCTTCCGGGGAGGCGCTTCTAGAAAGCGACCTGGGAGGAAGGCTGGAGACGGTGCCGACCTGCCGGGGAGAAGAGAGTTCTCCTGGATCGGGGGCCGTTCTGGTGGCAACCTAGCACGCAGCCAGGAGGAGGGCACGGCGCTCGATCTGCCCCAGCACCAGGGGTCTCGCCAGGATCTCCCCCAGCCACTGGCGCAGGAATTCCGGCCGCAGGCTGCGACCCTGGGGGTCGATCCGGGCCCGCAGGTCGAGGCAAACGGCGCCGCCCCGGGCGGCCATGGGCCCCTCGGCCAGGGCGAGATCGAGCAGGTAGGGGCGGCAGTCGCGCTGCCGGGGGCGGCCTTTCTTGTCGGTGTCGTGCCAGGGGAGGCTTGGGGCCGCCATCAGCTCGAGGAGGGCCTGCCCCCAGGCGGCCCCATCCGGGGCCGGGGGCAGCTCGTCAGTCAGCTCGGCAGTCAGCTCGGGCCGCAGCTCCAAGCGCCAGTGGGCCTCGCGCAGCTCCTGGGAGAGGCTCGGGGACGCCACCGGCACCGGGGCGACCGAGAGCAGCCGAAAGTCTGCCGGCAGCGCCTCCTGCAGCCGCCGCCGCGCCTCCTCAGGGTCCACCGGCGCGTGGAACTCCAGGTCGAGCCATTCGCCGTGGCCCTCGGCCCCCAGTGGCAGGGGCAGGGCCACCTGCAGGCGGGGCAGGGGGTGGAAGCCACCGGTGAAGCTCACCGGCAGGCCGGTGCGGCGCAGCACCCGCTCCAAAAGGCGCAGGGTGTCGAGATGGCTGATCAGGGCCAGGGAGCCCCGTTTGGCGAAGCCGAAGCGCAGGCGTTGCTCACGGCTGCTGACCGGAGCGCGGGGGGGCAGGCGGGCGGGCACCGGCGGCGGCGGCACCACCACGTTGTGGCCCAGCTCCGGACCGCAGACGCCGCAATGGCTGCAGCCGTCGAAGGAGCAATCGGGCACCACGGCGGCGGCCAAGGCGTGGCGCAGATCCTCGGCCAGCCAGGCCTTGTCGACGCCGCTGTCGATGTGGTCCCAGGGCAGGCTCTGCTGGCAGAAGGCTTCGAGATCGGCCGGGTCGAGGGCCTCGGCCGCCGCCCATGCCCCCATCTCCAGGGCCCGGTAGCGGCCCCCCAGGCCGGCGGCCTCAATCGCGGCGCTCCAGGCGGCGTGGGTGCGCTCGGCCGATTCGAACCAGGCATCCAGGCCGGCCCCGGCGCGCCAGGCCGCCTCGATCACCGGCGCCAGGCGCCGATCGCTGCGGCCCACGAAATCCTCCACCGCCGAGAGGCGCACATCCATGAAGTTGGTCTTGATGTCGCGCAGAGGGCGAAGGGCGCCGCGCAGCAGCTCCTGGCGCCGCCGGAATTCCGCGGTGGAGACGCTGTGCCACTGGAACGGGGTGTGGGGCTTGGGGGTGAAGTTGCTGATCGTCAGGTTGAGGGCCAGGCGACCGAGATCGCGGCACTGCTGCTGGAGGCTGCGGCAGGTGTCGGCGATGGCCTGCACATCGGCATCGGTTTCGCCGGGCAGGCCGATCATGAAATAGAGCTTCAGGCGCCGGTAGCCGTTCTCCATGGCCGTGCGCACGCCCCGCAGCAGCTCGGCATCGGTAAGGCCCTTGTTGACGATGTCGCGCAGCCGCTGGCTGCCGGCTTCGGGGGCGAAGGTGAGGCCTGCCCGGCGCGTGCCGCCAAGGATGTGGGCGATGTCGGCGTCGAAGCGGTCGACCCGCTGGCTGGGCAGCGTCAGGCTGACGTTGTGCTCGGCCAGGCGGTTGCGCAGCTCCACCCCCACCGCCGGCAGGGCCAGGTAGTCGCTGCAGCTGAGCGAGAGCAGGGAGAAATCGGCATAGCCGGTGCGGCGCATGCCCTCCTCCACCGCCTCGATCACCGCCTCCGGTTCCACGTCGCGGGCGGGGCGGGTGAGCATGCCGGGCTGGCAGAAGCGGCAACCGCGGGTGCAACCGCGGCGGATCTCCACCGTCAGCCGGTCGTGCACCGTTTCCACGTGGGGCACGAGCCCCATCGCGTAATGGGGCATGGGGGTAGCGGTGCGGCGCAGGATGCGGTGGGGCAGGCCGGGCTCCAGCGGCTCCACCCCCACGCCGTCGGCTCCGGGGGCATAGAGGGAGGGCACATAGACGCCAGGCACCTGGGCCAGGTCGCGCAGCAGATCGCGGCGGCCCAGGCCGGCGGCCCGGCCCTCGGCCACCACCAGACCGATCTCCGGCAGCAGCTCCTCGCCGTCGCCGAGGGCCAGGAAGTCGAAGAAGGCGGCGAAGGGTTCGGGGTTGCTGGTGGCCGTGGGGCCGCCGGCGAAGATCAACGGGGGCGCCGCGGGATCGGCCAGGGGCAGGTCGCCCCGGTCGGCCGCCCGGATCGGGATCCCGGCCAGGTCCAGCATCTCCAGGATGTTGGTGGCACCGAGCTCGTAGCTGAGGGAGAAGCCGAGGATGTCGAAGGCGGCCAGGGGCCGGCGGCTCTCCACCGCAAACAGGGGCAGGCCGCGCTCGCGCAGGCGGCTGGCCAGGTCGGCGCCGGGCAGGTAGGCGCGATCGCACAGCTGGCCGGGAACGGCGTTGAGGATCGAATAGAGAATGATGTGGCCGAGGTTGCTGGCGCCCACCTCGTACACCTCGGGGTAGGTGAGGGCCCAGCGCACGGCGGCGGCGGGCCAGGCGGTGTCCCAGTCGCGCTCCTCCACGCCGAGCTCGTTGCCGAGGTAGCGGGCCGGGCGGGCGATGGAAGGGTCGACCAGCTCGGCGAAGGGCAGGGCGGCGGGCGCCGCGGGGGCAGGGGGCACGGCGGCGGAGGCGGCGGAGGCGGCGGAGGCGGAGGCGGAGGCGGAGGCGGAGGCGGAGGCGGAGGCGGAGGCGGAGGCGGAGGCGGAGGCGGAGGCTGAAGCTGAGGCGGAGGGGCCATCCCGAAGGCTCACCCCGATCGTATGCAGCGGAGGCTGGCGTAGGACAATCCCCACGATCCGCCCCGCGCGCCCGCATCCATGGTCCAGGTCAACGGCAACTACCTCAAGCTCAAGGCGGGCTACCTGTTCCCCGAGATCGCCCGGCGCGTCAAGGCCTTCAGCGAGGCCCATCCGGAGGCGCCGATCATCCGCCTGGGCATCGGCGACGTCACCGAACCGCTGCCCCAGGCCTGCCGCGACGCCATGAAGGCAGCGGTAGAGGAGATGGGCACGCGCGAGGGCTTTCACGGCTACGGCCCCGAGCAGGGCTACCTCTGGCTGCGCGAGGCGATCGCAACCCACGACTTCCAGGCCCGCGGCTGCCAGGTGAGCGCCGAGGAGATCTTCATCTCCGACGGCAGCAAGTGCGACAGCGCCAACATCCTCGACATCCTCGGCCCCGACAACCACATCGCCGTGACCGACCCGGTCTATCCGGTGTATGTGGACAGCAACGTGATGGCCGGCCGCACCGGCGACGCCAATGACGAGGGCCAGTACGGCGGCCTCACCTACCTGCCAATCAACGCCGAGAACGGCTTCACCGCCCCGCTGCCCACGGGCAAGGTGGATCTGATCTACCTCTGCTTCCCCAACAACCCCACCGGCGCCGTCGCCAGCCGCGAGCAGCTGCAGGCCTGGGTCGACTACGCCCGCGCCAACGACGCCCTGATCCTGTTTGACGCCGCCTATGAGGCCTTCATCCAGGATCCGTCGCTGCCCCATTCGATCTATGAAATCGAGGGAGCCCGCGACTGCGCCATCGAATTCCGCTCCTTCTCCAAGAACGCCGGCTTCACCGGCACCCGCTGCGCCCTCACCGTGGTGCCCCGGGGGCTGATGGGCACGGCCGCCAACGGCGAGAAGGTGGAGCTGTGGGGCCTGTGGAACCGTCGCCAATGCACCAAGTTCAACGGCGTGAGCTACATCGTGCAGCGCGGTGCCGAGGCGGTGTATTCCCCGGAGGGCCAGGAGCAGGTGAAGGCGCTGATCAGTTTTTACATGGAGAATGCGGCGATCATCCGCCGCGAGCTGGGCGCAGCCGGACTGGCGGTCTACGGCGGTGAGCAGGCGCCCTACGTGTGGGTCCAGACGCCGGAGGGGGTGGATTCCTGGGGATTCTTCGACCAGCTGCTCAGCCAGGCCCACGTGGTGGGCACCCCCGGCAGCGGCTTCGGCGCGGCCGGCGAGGGCTACTTCCGCCTCTCGGCCTTCAACAGCCGCGACAACGTGCTGGAGGCGATGCGCCGGATTCAGTCAGCGCTCCCCCTCCCTGCGATCCGATGATCCAGAGTCAGGATTCCCCACCAGCGCCAGCCGCCCAGCCATGGTTGAGATGACGCGATCGCCAGCCACCTGCGCCGGCCAGGAGCCCGGCGCCAAGCCCGGCGGGGCAGCGGTGATGGAGAAGGCGCCCGAGCGGGTGCGCAAACCGTCGCCTCGCTACAAGGTGCTGCTGCACAACGATCCGGTCAACACCATGGAATTCGTGGTGATGACCCTGCGCCAGGTGGTGCCTTCCCTGAGCGAGCAGGATGCGATCGCCGTGATGCTCGAGGCCCACAACACCGGCGTGGGTCTGGTGATCGTCTGTGATCTGGAGCCGGCCGAGTTCTATTGCGAAACCCTCAAGGCCAAGGGGCTCAGCAGCACGATCGAACCGGAGAGCTAAATGGCGCCGCCGCCGGCGGTTGTCCCCGCCGCCTGCCGCCCCACCTGGCGCGGCACGCTTCTCTATGTGCCGCTTCTCTACGGGGTGGGCTGGCTGGTGGTAAGGCCGATCGGTGCGCTGGCGCCGTCGCTGCGGGTGGATCAGCTGGATCTGCTCGGGGTGGTGGTGGCCTTGGCGTTGCTGCTGCTCAGCCTGCCGGCGCGGCTGCGGCGGGCATGGGGGGAGGATCGTCCCTGGCGGCGGCTGGGGCTGGCGGGATCGCGGACCGCGGCGCTGCGGGCCTGGCTGGGGGGCCTGGGGCAGGCGTTGGTGCTGCTGGCCGGGGTCACGGTGTTGCTGGTGCTCCTGGGCCAGGCCCGCTGGAGCGGCCGGCTGGGGCTGGCGGAGACCCTCAACGCGCTGGCGCTGCTGGTGGGGGTGGGCTTCGCCGAGGAGCTGCTGTTCCGCGGCTGGCTGTGGGGCGAGCTGGAGCTGGAGCTGGGGGAGCGGCGGGCCCTGGTGTGGCAGGCCCTGCTCTTCGCGGCCGTGCATCCCTGGCACCAGCTCCCGGCCCCGGCGGCGGTGGGACTGTTCGGCGGGGTGTTCCTGCTGGGACTTGCCCTGGCCCAGCAGCGGCGGGTCGACCGCGGCCTGCTGTGGGGGGCCGTGGGATTGCACGGCGGATTGGTGGGGGGCTGGTTCGCCCTGCAGGCGGGGCTGCTGGAGCTGACCCCATCGATCCCGCTCTGGTTGGGGGGCAGCGGCGGCCCGGGCGCCCCGAACCCGCTGGCGGGACTGCCGGGTTGGCTGGGGCTGGTGGGGCTGCTCTGGCTGCGGCGCCGGCGCTGAGGCTCAGCGCCCGGGCCTGAGGCTCAGCGCACCGCCGTGGCCAGGGCGCGCCGCCCCTCCACCGGCGCATGAAGGGCCTGCTCCAGGGGCGCCAGCCCGTAGTCGCGCTCGAGGATGGCCATCACGGTGCGACCAAAATCGGCGGGGTTGCGATCAAACGCCTCCAGGCACACACGCCCGAAGGTGCGGCCCATGGGCTCGGGATTCCAGAGGAGTTTGCGGGCCGTCCAGGGCAGCATGCTCATCGGGTTGTAGCCCGGCTGGATCATGCCCTGCTCGAAGCCGTATTGCTCCAGGTGGGTGTGGGGCTGCAGGCCGATGAAGAAGATCGACGGCTCCACTTTGTCGGCGCCGAAGATGCGCTCGAGCTCGCGGTGATAGGCCACGGTCTGGCGGATGGTTTCGGGCCGCTCATCGATGACATTGAAGGAGTAATTCACCGACACATGCTCGTGGAAGCCAGCGCGCGCCAGCAGGCGGCAGCTTTCGAGCACCGTGCGCAGGTTGTAGCCCATGCGCATCTTGCGCACGAGCTCCTGGGAGCCTGAGGTGATGCCGATCTCGAAGTAGCTCATGCCGGAGGCCACCATCAGCTCGGCGAGCTCGGCGTCGAGATTGTCAGCGCGGATATAGGCGGCCCAGCGGATGTCGGTCATGCCGTCGGCCAGGATGGCGCGCAGCAGATCCTTGGTGGTATCGATATAACGGCGGGCGGGGATGAACTGGGCATCGGTGAACCAGAAGCCCCGCACACCACGGTCGTAAAGCTGGCGCATTTCGCGCACCACCTCGTCGATCGGGTTGACGCGCACCGCCTTGCCCTCGATCACGGTGTAAACGCAATAGCAGCAGTTGTGGGGACAGCCGCGCTTCGTTTGCACGCCCACGTAAAAATCGCCGCCGTCGAGATACCAGTCGAGCTGGGGCCAGATCGAGGCGATGTAGGCGTAATCACAGGCAGTTTTCTCTATCGGCGCCGGCGGTTCGTGGATCAGGCCCGGCCTCGGTGCCTCCCCCACCACATAACAGCGCTCGGCGGCGATCGTTTCGCCGCGGATCAGGCGCTCCAGCAGCGTTTCCCCCTCCCCCACCGACACCACGGTGCCCTTTGGCAGGCTGCGGCCAAGCTGCTCATAGAAGACGCTCACGGCGCCACCGCCCACCACCGCCCGGGCGGAGGGCACATGGCGGCGGGCCAGCCGCAATCCGCGGCGCACCAGGGCGAGATTGCGGCGCAGCTCGCCGTAATAGGCCCCCATCAGCCGCAGACCACCGAGGGCCCCACGCAGGCGGCGCAGCGGGTTGCGCGCAT
>CANEWU010000065.1 GCA_947442825.1 Synechococcaceae cyanobacterium | reverse complement strand
TCGCCGCCGCCACCGCCGAGGGGCGCCCCGCCCCCACCCTTTGGCGGGGCGTGGAGATCAGCTGCCTGCTGGAGGGCTGCCTGGTGCACGTGCTGGCCCTCGGGTTCGGGGAGGATCACACCCCGCTTGCCCCTTACCTGCAAGGTGGCGCCGTGGTGGGGCCGGCTCTGAGGGCCGAGGCGGTGCGAGAGGCGATCCACGCCGCCGACGGGCTGGCCCTACTGGCCCACCCCGCCCGCTATCGACTGCCCTACGACCGCTTGCTGGCGGCGGCGGCGGATCTGGGCTTTGACGGGGCCGAAGCCTGGTATGACTACGCCATGGGTCCCACCTGGCAGCCCACCCCGCTGGTATGCGAAGCCATTGCGGCGGATCTGCGCCGACGTGGCCTTTTGATGAGTTGCGGTACCGATACCCATGGTCTGGCCCTCCATGGCCGCTAGGGTTTGCTGACCCACACTGAACATCTGCGATGGGTCTGTTCGATCGTTTCCGGGGCAAGGGCGGCGCCTCCGGTCCCAAGGTCGCCGGCAGTGCTGCCGAGGCCAATCCCTCGAAGAAGGACGACACCTTCTTCCTCGACAACGACGCTTCCAAGAGCCTGGGCGATGTGCAGTTCATGCGCCGCTCCAACACCATCCGCCACACCTTCCCCGGCACCTCCGACAGCCCCGGTGAGAAGGAGATGGTGGCGGAGGTGGCCTCGATGGAAGCCCGGCTCGAGAAGATGAGCCCCGGGCTGGCGGGGATCAACCCCGAGGTCGCAGACGTGAAGCTCACCGACGGCGTGCCCAAACCGGTGAAGAAGACCTTCGCCCAGCAGATCAGCCAGGCCGAGCTCGATCAGCGCATGAAGGGATCCGCCGTTGCGGTCAACGCGCCGGGGGTGGCTCCGGCGGCCCTGCGCAAACCCCAGGAGGGGAGTACCCCGTCGGCCTCGTCCTCCGGCGAGGCCAAGCCCGGTGCCATCGATCCCTTCAAGTCGATGGCCAGGGATCTCAACGCCTGAGATCCTCCCCCCGGGAGGCGCCCTGGCCATGGGTCTCGGTCAGGGCCTCACTTGTGAGCAGCAGCTCGGCCAGTCGGTCGAGCTGTTCGCGTTTGGCGCCCTCCCACAGACCGCGGGTATGGGCCTCCAGGAGCCGCTCCGCCATGTCCCGCAGGGCCCAGGGGTTGCTGCGCCGCAGGAAGGCCAGCACCGCCGGATCCCCTAGCCACCTGTCGCACAGGGCCCCGTAGCTCCAGTCGGGCACCCGGCCCGTGCTGGCGTCGTAGGCGAACAGGTAGTCGAGGCTGGCGGCCATCTCGAAGCCCCCTTTGTAGCCATGGCCCGCCATCGCCCCGATCCAGCGGGGATTGAGCAGCCGTGAGCGCAGCACCTTGTCGAACTCCTTCTCCAGCCGGTGCAGCCTCGGTCGGCCGGCGCGGGAGTGGTCGGCGAACCACAGCTGCGGGCGCCGCCCCGCCACCATCTCCACGGCGGCGCTGAGGCCCCCCTGGAACTGGTAGTAGTCATCGGAATCGAGCAGGTCGTGCTCGCGGTTGTCCTGGTTGTGCAGCACCACCTGCACCGCCGCCAGACGCCGCTCCAAGCCGCTGCGATCGGCCGTCACCGCGATTGTGTCGCCATCTACACCCTCGCCATCGCGGCCCGGATCGCCGCCGTAGCGCCAGCCGCTCCAGGCCAGGAACGCCTCCCCAAGGTCGCCGCGCTCCTGCCAGTGGCCGCTGTCGATCAACCCCTGCAGGCCGGCCCCGTAGGCCCCCGGCGCCGATCCGTAGATGCGGGCGCAGTCCCCCTCCCGTCGGGCGGCTGCCGCCAGGGGGTTCATCGCCTCCGGTTCCTCGAGGCGGGCGATGCGACGGGCAGCCCGATCCACCCAGGCAACGAGCTGGGGGAACGCATCGCGGAACAGTCCGGAGATGCGCAGGGTCACATCCACACGCGGCCGGCCGAGGGCGGCCAGGGGGATCACCTCCAGGTCCACCATGCGCCGGGTTGGACCATCCCAGACCGGCCGCACCCCCATCAACGCCAGGGCCTGGGCGATGTCCTCCCCCCCGTTGCGCATCGTTGCTGTTCCCCAGACCGAGAGCGCCAGCTGGCGCAGGTCGTCGCCCTCCTCCTGCCGATGGAGATCGAGCAGCAGCTCGGCGCTGCGGCGGCCCAGGTCCCAGGCGGCCTCGGTGGGCAGGCCCCGCAGGTCGACGCTGTAAAAGTTGCGGCCGGTGGGCAGCAGGTCGGGCCGGCCGCGGGTGGGGGCCCCGGAGGGCCCGGCGGCGATGCGGTGGCCCGCCACGCCGGCGAGAAAGGAAAGGCGCTCCGCCTCGCCGCAGGCGAGCAGGGGCGGCAGCCAGCGCGTGCGCAGGTGCTCCAGTGCCTGGGCAGCGGCAGGACCGGGCAGGGAAGCGGGCATGGCCCCAGAGCCAGCCAGGCCCAGCTCCTGGCGCACCAACGCCAGGGCCACCTCCTCCAGCACCGCCACCGCATCCCCCCCATGGCGGCCCGACGGCGCCAGTCCCAAGGCCGCCAGCCGTTGCTGGTCCTCCGGCGCCAGGGGTGCCTCCTCCGGATCGCTCCAGGGATCGAGCTGCAGGCCAAGATCGATGGCCAGAGCCTGCACCAGACCAGGCTGATCAGGCAGCGGAGCCCGGGCCAGGCAAAGCAGCAGCTCCGCCAATCGCTCCGGCTCCGGCAGCTGCCCGAAGGTGTGCAGACCCAGTCGGATCTGGGCCTCCTTCAGCTCGCAGAGATAGCCATCCACCGCCTCCAGCCGCGCGTCTAGCTGGCCCTCGGGGGGGTGCTCCTGCGGCCCCGGAGCAGGGCTGGCGCCGCCGAAGGATGGCAGCTGGAGCTCGGCCAGCCGCCGCTCCAGCTGCTGCCGCAGTCCCTCCCGCCGCTCCCCCCCCAGCTGGCTGGCTTCCCAGTACTCCTCCAGCAGGCCCTCAAGGGCGAGCAGCTCGCCATGGAGCCCGGCACGACCCAAGGGGGGTGTGAGGTGATCGAGGATGACGGCCTGGGAGCGCCGCTTCGCCTGGCTGCCCTCGCCCGGGTCGTTGACGATGAAGGGATACAAATGGGGCATGGGGCCCAGGGCCCACTCCGGAAAACAGCTATCTCCGAGCCCCACCCCCTTGCCGGGGAGCCATTCGAGGTTGCCGTGCTTGCCCACATGCACGACCGCATGGGCAGCGAAGCTTTCCCGGAGCCAGAGGTACTGGGCTAGGTAGGCGTGGGTGGGGGGCAGGTCGGGGCTGTGGTAGCTCAGGGAGGGATCGCGGTCGTAGCCGCGCTCCGGTTGCACCAGTACCACCACGTTGCCGAAGCGCAGGCCGCGCACCGGAAAGCCGGCCGGCCCCGCCAGGCCGGCATCCTGCTCCGGCGGCCCCCACACCGCCTCCAGCCGCTCGCGCCCTGGTTCCGGCAGCTGCTCGTACCAGCGCCGGTAGATCGCCAGGGGCAGATGGGTGAGGGCGGGACGGTGGTCGCTTTCGGGGTCGTTGCTGCGGCCGGAGAGCAAGGCGCCCATCAGCGCCTCCCCATCGGCCGGCAACGGCTCAGATCCCAGGTCGTGGCCGTCGTCCGCCAGCCAGGCGAGCATCGCGGCGGCACTGGCGGGGGTGTCGAGCCCCACCCCGTTGGCCAGGCGACTGTTGCGGCTGGGGTAGTGGGCCAGCACCAGGGCGAGGCGCTTCTGCGCCGCCGGGGTGGCGCGCAGGCGTGCCCAGCCGGCCGCCAGCTGGGCCACCCAAGCCAGCCGCTCCGGCTCCGGTACCAGCTCGTGCAGAGCCGTGGCCAGGGCATCGCTGCTGCCCCGCATTTCCTTGAAGCCCCCCACCCGGGTGGTGAGCCGCCCATCGAGCTCCGGCAGCGCCACCTGCAGGCTGAGGTCGAGGGGGCCCAGCCCGATCGAGCTGTCCTGCCAGGCCGCACGGGGCCGGCCGCTGGTGAGCAGCTGCAGCACCGGAACCCCCAATCGCTCCCACAGCGGTGCGCCGAGGCCCGCCTCCTCAAAGCGCACGGAGGCAAAGCCGGTGGCGGTGAGCACCACCTCCACCCCCTCGCGGGCCAGCAGGTCGGCCACCCCCCTCTGCACTCCCCCCTCCCGCAGGCCGCTCACCCACAGCAGGCGGGGCGCCAGGCCCGCGGCACGCAGGGCCGCCAGGGCCGCCTCGGCGAAGGCCAGGTCACCCGCCTGCAGCAGGGAGCGGTAGAGGATCAGACCCACCCGGGGGCCGTTTTCCTCTCGCCAGTCGTAGGGCTGGGGATCGGCCAGGGGCGTCAGCGATGGCGGCTCCGCCAGGGAGCCGGCGAGCAGTTGCCGCAGAACCGCCAGGAAGGCGGAAAGGTTCGTGGGGCCCCCTTCCCGCAGCAGCTGGGCGAGGGACCGCGCCAGCGGCTCCGGCACGGTCCCGAGCGACGCCAGGGATTCTTCCTCATCCGCTGTGCCCGCCAGCAGCAACAACTGGCGCCGAACTCCCCCGGCCCCGGGCCCCGCCGCCCAGGCCCGCAACCGCTCGATCCCATAGCTCCAATGGCCTCGCCCCCCCAAAAGCCGTACCACCACCAGCCGGGTCGGCGGCGGCTGGAGGGTGCGGGACACGTAGTGATCGATCACGGCCGGGTGGGCCAGGGCCGAGAGATTGAGGGCCCGCAGCTCAGCGCCGAGCGCCTGGGGCTGGCGCTGCAGGAGGGCGGCGATCGCCCGCAGATCGGTGTCGGCGCTGCTGAGAAGCACCACCTCCGCCGGGGGCTGCTCCACGAAGGGGGGGGCGCCGCCCTCGGGATCGCTGGAGCCGGGAACCGCCGCGAGCCTATGCATGGCCCCATCCTGCTGCCCGCGATGAGAAGATCGGGCGATCTTCTGGTCTCCCCATGCACCAGTTCCTCCCCTATGCCTGGTTTGGCGGCCAGTGCGTGCCCTTCCAGGAGGCGAATCTCTCGGTGGCCACCCACGCCCTCCACTACGGAACCGGTGCCTTCGGCGGCATGCGCGGCATCCCGAACCCCGCCGATCCAGGGGAGGTGCTGTTGTTCCGGGCCGATCGGCATGCCCGCCGGCTGAGCCAGAGCGCCCGCCTGCTCTTGCATGAACTGCCGGAGGAGACGATCCACGCCGCCCTGCGCTCCTTTCTGAAGGCGAACAAGCCCACATCGCCCTTCTATATGCGCCCTTTCGTGTATACGAGTGACCTGGGCATCGCCCCCCGTCTTCACGATATCCAAACCGACTTTCTGATTTACGGTATCGAGCTGGGGGATTATCTTTCACCCGAAGGTGTGAGCTGCCGCATCAGCAGCTGGACGCGACAGGAAGACCGCTCTTTGCCGCTGCGCGGCAAGATAAGTGGTGCCTATATCACCAGTTCCCTGGCCAAGACCGAGGCTGTGCGTAGCGGTTTCGATGAGGCCCTGCTGCTCAACAGCCGCGGCAAGGTGAGCGAGGCGAGTGGCATGAATCTCTTTCTTGTCCGCGATGGGGTGCTGATCACGCCTGGGGTGGATCAGGACATCCTGGAGGGCATCACCCGCGCCAGCGTGCTCGAGCTGGCCCGGGCGATGGGCATTCCCGTGCTGGAGCGTGCGGTGGATAAAACCGAGCTGTTTGTGGCCGATGAGGTGTTCCTCACCGGCACCGCTGCGCGGGTGACCCCGATCCGCCGCATCGAAACCACCGACCTCTCGGCTCCCCGCCCGCTGATGGAACGGCTGCGAGACCGCCTGACCGCGATCACGGAGGGCAACGATCCCGAGTATGACCACTGGATCTCCCGTGTTCGCATCGACGACTGATGGCTGTCTCCGCCTCCCCGGGCCCCCAGGCGACGCCAAAGGAGTCCCCCCAACCTCGCTCCGCCCGCATCGGTTTCCTCGAACGGCTCCACAGCCCGCAGCGGCCCGTGCTGGTGTTCGACGGCGCCACCGGCACCTCGCTGCAGCAGATGGACCTGTCTGCCGAGGATTTCGGAGGGCCGGCCCTGGAGGGCTGTAATGAGAATCTCGTCTTCACCCGTCCGGATGCGGTGCAGGCCGTGCATCGCCACTTCCTCGAGGTGGGCTGCGACGTCATCGAGACCGACACCTTCGGGGCCACCTCGATTGTGTTGGCGGAGTACGACCTGCAGGACCAGACCTTTGCCCTCAACCAACGCGCCGCCCAGTTGGCGCGGGAGGTGGCAGATGAGTACAGCACCCCGGAGCAACCGCGGTTTGTGGCGGGCTCGATCGGCCCCACCACCAAGCTGCCCACCCTCGGTCACATCGACTTCGACGCGATGGTGGCCTCGTTCCGCGAGCAGGCGGAGGGGCTGATCGCCGGCGATGTTGACCTGTTCATCGTCGAGACCTGCCAGGACGTACTTCAGATCAAGGCGGCCCTGCAGGGCATCGAGCAGGCATTCGCAGCCACCGGCCAGCGCCTGCCGCTGATGGTGTCGGTGACGATGGAGACCACCGGCACGATGCTGGTGGGCTCAGACATCGCCGCGGTGGTGGCAATCCTGGAGCCGTTCCCGATCGATGTGCTCGGCCTCAACTGCGCCACCGGCCCGGAGCAGATGAAGGAGCACGTGCGCTACCTCAGCCAGCACAGCCCCTTCGTGGTGAGCTGCATTCCCAATGCGGGCCTACCGGAAAATGTGGGTGGCGTAGCCCACTATCGGTTGACGCCGGTGGAGATGAAGATGCAACTGATGCACTTCGTCGAGGATCTCGGCGTGCAGGTGATCGGTGGCTGCTGCGGTACCACGCCCCAACACATCGCCGCCCTCACCGAGCTGGCCCGGGAGCTGCATCCCGCCCCTCGTCGGGTGCGGGGTGCCCTTGCCGCATCGCCCACCGCTGCCGAAGCGGCGATCGCCACACCGGAGGAGGAGAGGCAGGAGGCCGATCGGCCCCGCCCTGCGCTCGCCTACGAACCAGCCGCCGCCTCGATCTATGGCGTGACGCCCTACCACCAGGACAATTCCTTCCTGATCATCGGGGAGCGCCTCAACGCCAGCGGTTCGAAGAAGGTGCGTGAACTCCTCAACGAGGAAGACTGGGATGGCCTGGTGGCGGTGGCGCGCGGACAGGTGAAGGAGAACGCCCATGTGCTCGATGTCAACGTCGACTACGTCGGCCGCGATGGCGTGAGCGACATGCGCAATCTCGTGAGCCGTCTGGTTACGAATGTCAATCTGCCGCTGATGCTCGATTCCACCGAGTGGCAGAAGATGGAGGCCGGCCTGAAGGTGGCGGGCGGCAAGTGCATCCTGAACTCCACCAACTACGAGGATGGCGACGAACGCTTCTTCAAGGTGCTTGAGCTTGCCAAGGGCTATGGCGCCGCGGTGGTGGTGGGCACGATCGATGAGGAGGGCATGGCCCGCACGGCAGACCGCAAGTTCGCCATCGCCCAGCGCGCCTATCGCGACATCCTCGAATTCGGCATCCCCGCCCACGAGATCTTTTACGACCCCCTCGCCCTGCCCATCTCCACCGGCATCGAGGAAGACCGCAACAACGCCGCCGCCACGGTCGAGGCGATCCGCCGCATCCGCTCGCAGCTCCCGGGTGTGCATGTGGTTCTGGGGGTGAGCAACGTGAGCTTCGGCCTCTCGCCAGCGGCGCGCATTGTGCTGAATTCAGTGTTCCTGCATGAATGCTGCCAGGCAGGTATGGACGCCGCCATTGTCAGTCCGGCAAAAATTCTGCCGCTCGCCAAGATCAGCGAAGAAAACCAGCAGATCAGCCGCCAGCTGATCTACGACGAGCGCCGTTTCGAGGGCGATATCTGTGTGTTCGATCCCCTCACGGAACTCACCACGATGTTCGAGGGGGTTTCCGCTAAGGAAGCCCGGGCCAGTGGCCCCTCACTCGCCGATTTGCCGGTGGAGGAGCGGCTGAAGCAGCACATTATCGATGGCGAGCGCATCGGTCTTGAGACAGCCCTGGATGAGGCACTTCTCAGCCATCCGCCCCTTCAGATCATCAACACCTTCCTGCTCGATGGCATGAAGGTGGTGGGGGAGCTTTTCGGCTCTGGCCAGATGCAGTTGCCCTTCGTGCTGCAGAGCGCGGAAACGATGAAGTCGGCCGTGGCCCATCTCGAACCCCACATGGAAACGGTCGATGGGCAATCCACCAGCAAAGGCAAGTTTTTGATTGCCACTGTCAAGGGTGATGTCCATGATATTGGCAAGAACCTCGTTGATATCATCCTCACCAACAATGGCTATGAGGTCATTAATCTTGGCATCAAGCAAAGTGTTGATCAGATTGTTGAAGCCCAGCGCCTGCACAACGCCGATTGCATTGCCATGAGCGGCCTATTGGTTAAATCCACGGCCTTCATGAAGGACAATCTGGATGCGTTCAATCGCGAAGGTATCCGGGTGCCTGTGATTCTTGGTGGGGCCGCTCTCACACCTCGCTTCGTGCACGGCGACTGTCGCTCCGTGTATCAGGGCCAGGTGATCTACGGCCGTGATGCCTTCGCCGACCTGCGCTTCATGGATGCCCTGATGGAGGCCAAGGCCCACGGCCGCTGGGAGGATGGCCAGGGATTCCTCGAGGGTGCCCCCGCCGGGCTTGGCCTGGGGGAGGTGCCCACCGAAGAGGCCGCCCCGGTGGCCGCCAGTCCTGGGGCCGAAGCCCAGTCGCAGGCTTCCGCACCGGCGGAGCCCGCCGCTCCTACCGCGGCCGAGGTGGTGGATGACAGCCGCTCTGCGGTGGTTCCTGAAGAACCCGCCCTCCAGCCGCCCTTCTGGGGTTCCCAGGTGCTGCAGGAGCACGAGATCGACCTGGCGGAGGTGATGGCCTATCTCGATCGCAACGCCCTTTTCGCCGGCCAGTGGCAGCTGCGCAAGAGCCAGCAGCAGAGCCGTGCCGAGTACGAGGCGATGCTGGCCGAGAAGGCGGAGCCCGTGCTCCAGCACTGGCTTGGCCGCTGCCTGGAGGAGGGGCTGCTCCACCCGCGCGTGGCTTACGGCTACTTCCCCTGCGGCCGCCTTGGCAATGCGGTGGTGCTGTTTGATCCGGCCCCCCTGGGGGCTGCCGATGGGCCGGCGGGGGCGGGGCCGGAGCTGGGGCGCTTCCTGCTCCCTCGCCAGCGCGCCGGCAACCGTTATTGCATCGCCGATTTCTACCGCGACCTCGCCAACGATGGTGCAGGTCACCCCCGCCCCAGCGATCTGCTGCCGATGCAGGCCGTGACCATGGGGGAGCGGGCCACCGCCTTCGCCCAGGAGCTGTTCCGCGCCGACCAATACAGCGACTATCTCTATTTCCATGGGTTGGGGGTGCAGATGGCCGAGGCGCTTGCTGAATGGGTCCACGCCCGTATCCGCCGTGAGCTTGGCTTCGCCGATCCCCAGGGCATGCCCCTGCGCGATGTGCTCGCCCAGCGCTACCGCGGCAGCCGCTATTCCTTCGGCTACCCGGCCTGCCCCAACGTGGCCGATTCCCGCCCCCAGCTCGATTGGCTGGGAGCCGAGCGGATTGGCCTGTCGATGGACGAAAGCGACCAGCTGGAGCCGGAGCAGAGCACCACGGCCCTGGTGGCGATGCACAGTCAGGCCCGCTATTTCAGCGCCTGAGGCCTTCGGCCCTCGCCAGCCGCCGTGTCAATCTCGGGGGGCTCTTGCCCCCTCTGCCATGGCCATCGCCGGACCCAACGCCATCGACGACGCCATCGCCGCCGGCCTCGACCTCGATGGCAGCCCGATCCCCTCGCCGATGCTCTCCCTCTATCGGGAAGTGATGGATCTGGAGAATGCCCGTCCCCGCAGCGGCGTCACCAAGTCGATGCGCAATCGCATCGTGCGGAGCGGCGCCAAGCATATCGATCGCCAGACCCTCGATCAGCGTTTGCAGGAGGCCGGCTGGGCGGGCCTGAGCGAGAAGGAGATCGCCTTCTACTACGCCTGAACGGCACGGCTGATCAACACGCCTCCTCTGCAGGCCGGCCCCTACCAGGACCGGCCCTGCGCTCAGTTGCAGAGCTGCTCGAGGCTGTCGATCACCTCCTGCTGGAATTCCTCCAGTTCGTCGCTGTCGGAGAGGTCGATCCCTTCGCCGGCCGCGTTCTGGGTGAGCTCCTGGAAATGGAAGGCCCCTTCGCCATGGGCCAAAAATTCCATCGCGGAGGGTTCACCGCTCTCCTTGTAGGCGTCGCAGAGGGCCATGAAGGCCGCATCCTCGGTGAAATCCCAGCTCATGAAGGGGCGAGGCGGTTGCTCGCGGGTTGTCGTATCTGGTTCTTTACTGCCTGCCCCCCGGATACCGTCAACCACCCAGACGCACTTTGTGCCAGTCTCCCGTCAGACTTCAGCTTCCGTCGTCCGACGTCCGGCCGTGGCCGCCTCCTTCGATTCCGAGTCCCCTCACCCGCCAGAGCCTGGCCCCCGCAACGTGCTCGGCGGCCCCCTTGAGCTCTGCGGCTGCCAGCCGATGACCGGCTGGTTCCGCGACGGCAGCTGCCGCACCGATCCCGCCGATCTGGGCCGCCACAGCGTCTGCTGTGTGGTCGACGAGCGTTTCCTGGCGTACACGAAGGCCCAGGGCAACGATCTCAGCGCACCGGCACTGGCCTATGGCTTTCCCGGCCTGCGGCCCGGGGATGCCTGGTGTGTGTGCGCGGGTCGCTGGCTGGAGGCCTACGAGGACGGCATGGCGCCGCCGGTGCGCCTGGAGGCCTGTGAGCTCTCCACGCTCGAGGTGATCCCCCTGGAGGTGCTGCGCGAGCACGCCGCCTGAGGCCAGCTCACCAAGGGATTGCCTGCCCATCCCAGGCGAGGAAGGCGCCGCTGTGCTCCGGTCGTTGCCGGGCTAATACCATCAGCAGCTGCCCAGCGGCCTGTTCGGGGCTGAACAGCCGCTCCGGCGCCACACCCCCCCGGAAGGGTTCGGAGAGCTCCGTGGCCGTGGTGCCCGGGTGCAGGAGGGTGATGGCGGTGAGGGGCCGGCGTCGGCGCCACTCCACCGCCAGGGTGGTCAGCAGCTGGTTCTGGGCCGCCTTGGCGGCGCGGTAGGCGTACCAGCCGCCGAGGCGGTTGTCGCCGATGCTGCCCACCCGCGCCGAGAGGCTGGCGAAGCGGCAGGGCTGATCCCGCGGCAGGCACCCCTCCACCGCCTGGGCGAGCAGCAGCGGCCCCCAGGCGTTGATGGCGAAGCTGCGCTCCAGCCAGTCGCGTCGCACCTGGGTCAGGCGTTTTTCCGGTTGCTGCAGGCCGTCGTGCAGGAGGCCGCTGGTGTGGATCACCAGGCGTAGCTGGGGCAGGCAATCGGCCGCCCGGTGCGCGAAGGCCGCCAGGCTGGCGTCGTCGGCCAGATCCAGCGAGAAATGGCGCTCCTCCTCGCGATCCCGTCCCGCCGACCAGATCTCCAGGCCAGGGCAGTGCTGCGGTAAGGCCGCCAGCAGGGCCCGCCCGATGCCGCCCCGTCCCACCACCAGCGCCTGCCCGCGCCATTGGCTCCAATCGTGGGGATCGGCAGCGGGGGCCATGGCCGGACGGCAGATGGCGCATGATGGCAGGGCTCCGGCAGCGGAGGAGGCCCCAACGGAGGCGTGATGGCTCTGCGCATCGCTGTGCTCGGACGGGGCGCCTGGGGACGGACCCTGGCGCACCTGTGGACGGGATCGGGCCACGACGTGCGCAGCTGGTCGCGACGCGATGGGGGCGATCCGGCCGATCTGCTGGCTGGTGCCGATCTGCTCGTTTCGGCGGTGTCGATGGCGGGGGTGGAGGGCCTGGCCCGTCGCCTCGGGCCCGTCTGGCCCGCTGGCCTGCCGCTGCTCAGCTGCACCAAGGGCATCGACCTGGAGGGCCTGTGCACCGCCGCCCAGCTTTGGGGTCGCCACCTGCCCCCGGTGGGCCTGGCGGTGCTGAGCGGCCCCAACCTGGCGGATGAACTCGACCGCGGCCTGCCGGCTGCCAGCGTGATCGCCAGCACGGAGGAGTCCCTGGCCCGGCGCTTGCAGACCGAGCTGGTGGCCTTGAACCTGCGGCTCTACACCAACACCGATCCGATCGGCACCGAGGCCGCCGGGGCCCTCAAAAATGTGATGGCCCTGGCGGCCGGCATCAGCGATGGGCTCGGCCTGGGCGCGAATGCCAAGGCCTCCCTGCTCTGCCGTGGCCTGGCGGAGATCGGTGTGGTGCTGCGGGCCCTCGGCGGCCAGAGCGCCACGCTCTACGGCCTGGCGGGCCTGGGGGATCTGCTGGCCACCGCCAACAGCGACCTGAGCCGCAACCACCGCTTCGGCGTGCAGCTGGCGCGCGGAGCCGATGAGGCTTCGGCCCTGGCGGCGGTGGGCGCCACCGTGGAGGGGGCTCCTACCGCCCGGGCGGTGCTGCGGCTGGCGGCTCGCCACGGTTGGCGGCTGCCGATCAGCGAACAGGTGGTGGCCCTGCTCGACGGACGGATCGAGGCCGGGCTGGCGGTTCGGGCCCTGATGGAGCGGGATCTGCGACCGGAGGCGGACGGATGAGCCACGGGGCCCTGGCCGCGCTGCACGTGGAGGCCTTCAGCGAGGGTCCCGGGGCCGGCAACGGGGCCGCTGTGGTGCGGCTGGAGGCTCCGGTCGATGACGCCTGGATGCAGGCGGTGGCCGGCAGCCTGCGGCAATCCGAAACGGCCTTTCTGCTGCAGGAGGGGGAGAGCTGGCGCCTGCGCTGGTTCACCCCCACCCAGGAGGTGCCCCTGTGCGGCCATGCGACCCTGGCGGCCCTGCTGGCGCTGGGTCACTGGGGTCTGGTGGCGCCGGGCCAGGTGCGGCACCTCCACAGCCGTAGCGGCCCGCTGGCCGTGGGGCTGGAGCGGGCCCCCAGCGCCGAGGCCCCCGGGCGGGGCTGGATCACCCTGACGGCGGGGGAGCTCCTGCCGGAGCTACCCCCCATGGCGCTTGTGGCGCTGCTGGAGGCCCGTCTCATCGGTGGAGTAGTGGAGTTCTGGCGCTCGCGGCTGGGCTACGCCGTGGCGTTGGTGGATGCGAAGGCACCCATGGAGGCGTTGGGCGGCCTGGCTGCCTCCCTGCCTCCCGACCTGCGCGACGGCCTGGTGGTGATGCAAGCCATGGAGAAGACCGGCGGTGGCGGCGGGGTGCCGGTGCCCGAAGTGGCCGGGGAGCCAGCCGATTACCGCCTGCGTTTCTTCGCCCCGGGCCTGGGAATCCCGGAGGATCCGGTCACCGGATCGGCCCATGCCCTGGTTGCCCCCTGGTGGATGGAGCGGCTTGGCCGTCAGCGGGTGGTGGGCTGGCAATGCTCCGACCGTCCTGGGGGGATGGTGTGTGAGGCCCCTTCTTCCGCCACAATCC
>CANEWU010000064.1 GCA_947442825.1 Synechococcaceae cyanobacterium | reverse complement strand
GATTTGGTGCTGCCGATCGGCGGGGGGCTGGCGGAGGGGAGCCGCCGGGGCGGCGCCCAAATCCTCGCCGAGCTGCTGGAGGGCAGGGAGGTCAACCTCGACAGCGGGGGCGAAGGCACCCGGCTCCAGCCCCGCCGGGAGCTGCACACCCGGCTCGACCTGGCGCGCATCGGCGGCGGGCGCCTGCTGCTGCACCGGGCGATCGTGGAGAACGGGCTGGTGGCGGTCAGCAGCGGTGACGGGTTGCTGCCAAGCCCCTACGGGCCCCTGCTGGGCCCCTTCGGCAATGCCCTCTGGACCGCCGGGGGCGCCGGCAGCATCGGCCTGACGATGCCGGCGCTGGCGCAGCTGGGGCCTGGCTCACCGGTGCTGGTGGCCGGGGCGGTTGGGTGGGTGGTGGGGAGCGGCAGCGGCCACCAGCCCCAACCCCGCCGCCAGTCCTCCGGCCACGCCCGCAGCCCCGGAGCCGTGGCGGCGGTGGCCGTGGATCTGCATGCCCTGGAGCCCGGCTGGTTACGGCCCTGCTTCTTCGAAGCCCAGGGCAGCGCCCTGCTGGTGCCGATCGCCGCTCCGGTGGCCCTGACCGATGCGGCCACCGCCCTGCAGGCCGCCGCGGCCGATGGCCAGCTGGAGGCGCCGGTACTCGACCTGTCGGTGCCGCGGCGCCTCAAGCCGGGCTTCGGCTCCGTCACCTATGCGGCGCTGCGCAGCGGCCGGATCGAGGTGGAGGGCAAGGAACTGCGGACGGCGCCCGCCCACAGCCCCCGCCTGGCGGAGGCGATCGCACGGGAGTTGGTGCGCCGCCTCGAAGAAGACGCCTTTCCGCTGCGCCTGCCGGTGCTGCCGCTCAGCCCGCGGCCGGCGCTGCTCCCGGTCGAGGCCTGAGGGCCCAGGGGCGGGCGGCGGGCCGCCACTGGCAGAAGCTGCAGGAAAAAACGGCGGATCCTGCGTAAGCTCGCGCCAACCCTCCCGCCCGCCATGGCCGAGACCCCGCTCCCCCCCGACGCCCTTGGCAGCCCCGGGGCCCCCTCCGAGCCCACAGCCGAAGGGCCCGAGCTCCCAGAGGTGAGCGGGGCGGACGGCAGCCCGGAGCTGACGGCGGCGGAGCCCGAGGTGGAGCCTGCGGCGGAGCCCGCGGTGGAGCCCGAGGTGGAGCCCGAGGTGGAGCCCGCAGCTGAAGAGCCTGCCGTGGCGGTGTGCGCTGAGGAGGCGATCGCCTGCCCCGATCCGGGCCCGATCGAGGTCAGCCTCACCCCCGCCGCGGCCCCGCCCGAACCCGAGTCCGAGCCCGAACCCGAGCCCGAACCCGAGCCCGAACCCGAGCCCGAGCCGGCCCCTACCCCCACCATTGCCAGCACGCTCGAGATCCCGCCGGCCCCCGGTGCCACGCCGGCAGAAGGCGGCGAATTCGACCTGCTGGTCGAAAAGCTGCGCGCCTGGTTCGCCGAGGCCGACATCGGGGGGCACTGGCAGAAGCTGCGCGGCCCGCTCAAGGGCTTCGCCCTGCTGCTGGTGGCCGTGCTGGCCCTGCGGCTCTACGCCCGCGTGGTCGGCACCCTTGATGGGATCCCCCTCGTCTCCGGACTGCTGGAGCTCACCGGCCTGATCTACCTGGTGTGGTTCAGCAGCACCCGGCTGGTGCGCACCAGCGAACGGGAGCGGGTGCTGGCCGAGTGGAAACAGCGCTGGCAGTCCTTCAGCGGTCGCTCCTGAGCGCGCTGGCAGGCCCAGGCCCGGGCCCTCCCGGTTGATAGTTTGGCCCGACTGTGCCCCGCCTCCGGTGAACATCCAGCTCGGTCGCAACCGCGTCGTCCGCCGCGCCTACGGCATCGACGAGATTGCCCTCGTGCCCGGAGGTCGCACCGTCGATCCCGCCATCACGAACAGCCGCTGGAGCCTGGGGGGCATCGAGCGAGAAATCCCGATCATCGCCAGCGCCATGGATGGCGTGGTGGATGTGCGCATGGCGATCGAGCTCAGCCGCCAGGGGGCCCTCGGCGTGCTCAACCTCGAGGGGGTGCAGTGCCGCTACGACGATCCCAACCCCTTGCTCGACCGCATCGCCGCGGTCGGCAAGGAGGAGTTCGTGCCGCTGATGCAGGAGATCTACGCCCAGCCGGTGCGTGAGGATCTGATCCGCCAGCGGATCGCAGAGATCCGCGCCGGCGGGGGCATCGCCGCGGTGAGTGCTACGCCCGTCGCGGCCCTGCGCTTCGGCCAGGCGATCGCCGAGGCCGGCGCCGATCTGTTCTTCGTGCAAGCCACGGTGGTGTCCACCGAGCACATCGGCGGCGAGGGGCAGGCGAGCCTGGATCTGGCAACCCTCTGCCGCGAGATGGGCGTGCCGGTGGTGATCGGCAATTGCGTCACCTACGACGTGGCCCTGCAGCTGATGCGGGCCGGCGCAGCCGGTGTGATGGTGGGAATCGGCCCAGGGGCTGCCTGCACCTCGCGCGGGGTTCTGGGGGTGGGCATTCCCCAAGCCACCGCCGTGGCCGATTGCGCCTCCGCCCGCGACGACTATGAAAAGGAGAGCGGCAGGTACGTTCCGGTGATCGCCGATGGGGGCATCGTCACCGGCGGCGACATCTGCAAATGCCTGGCCTGCGGGGCCGACGCGGTGATGATCGGTTCGCCGATTGCGCGGGCAACCGAAGCTCCCGGCCGCGGGTTCCACTGGGGCATGGCCACCCCGAGCCCGGTGCTGCCGCGGGGCACCCGCATCCGCGTGGGCACCACAGGCAGCCTCGAGCGGATCCTGCGCGGTCCCGCCAGCCTGGATGACGGCACCCAAAACCTGCTGGGCTGCATCCGCACCTCAATGGGCACCCTGGGCGCCCGAACCCTGCGGGAGATGCAGCAGGTGGAGGTGGTGGTGGCCCCCTCCCTGCTGACCGAAGGCAAGGTGTACCAGAAGGCCCAGCAGCTCGGGATGGGCAAGTAAGGGCGCTCGCATCTCAAGACAGGTCTATTGAGCCGCGAGGCGAGAGACGGGTTACTCTCAAGTCGTGGGGGCTACGGCTCGCACACTCCTCACACCTTCCAGCCCGGGCTTCCTGGGCTTTTTCACTTTTTGCCGCGCCGGCTCCCGAGGGACGCCAGCGCGCCCAAGCCCGGCCCTGGCGCAGACCGCAAGCCTCCCAAGCCGATCCGCACCTCTGGCCCGCATCAAGCGATGCAACGCTTGGCTCTCTCTCCGTGGACGGCCCGAAGCTGGTTGCTAGATTTTCCAGAACTCTCCACCTGTCAAGAATGTCCAGCGCCGCCCCTGTCACAGACGCCTCCTTCGAGCAGGACGTGCTCAAGAGCGATGTGCCCGTGCTGGTCGACTTCTGGGCGCCTTGGTGCGGCCCCTGCCGCATGGTCGCCCCGATTGTGGATGAAATCGCCAAAGACTTCGAGGGCAAGCTCAAGGTGGTGAAGCTCAACACCGACGAAAACCCCAACATCGCCAGCCAATACGGTATCCGCAGCATCCCCACGCTGATGATCTTCAAGGGTGGCGAGAAAGTCGACACGGTGGTCGGCGCCGTTCCCAAGACCACCCTCAGCTCCACCATCTCCAAGTACATCTGAGCCCCTCCTCCACCGTCACCGCCACCGCGGGCCAGAGCCCCCTTCAGGTTCTGGCCCAGGTTCTTGAAGGTCATCCGCAGCGCCGGTTGATCGAGAGGGGGGTAATTTCTCTTCTGCAGATCGCCCGCAACGAAAGCGAGCACGAAGCCTGGAAGCTGGTAACCGGGGCTCTAGCCGACATCAGCGAGGCCCTGGATGTCTTTCGCCCCCAGCGCGGCACCCGCAAGATCACGGTATTCGGCTCGGCACGCACCACCCAACAGGATCCCGTCTACCAGCTGGCCGAAGAGGTAGCTCGGCTGTCGGTGGAGACCGGTTTCCAGGTGATGACGGGAGCCGGAGGCGGCGTGATGGAGGGCGCCAACAGTGGCGCGGGCTGCGAACACAGCATCGGCCTCAATGTCGATCTGCCATTCGAACAACATCCCAATCCATTCGTGAGTGAATGCGAGGGGCGCTTGCTCTATTTCCGCTACTTCTTCACCCGCAAACTCTTCTTCCTACGCGAAAGCGACGCCCTGGTGGTGATGCCGGGAGGCTTCGGCACGCTCGATGAACTCTTCGAAGCCCTCACCCTCATCCAGACCGGCCGCACCCAGCCGATCCCCCTGGTGCTCCTTGCCCCTCCGGGGGATGACTTCTGGTCGGTGTGGAAGCGCAATGTGAACGAGGAGCTGGTGCGCCGCAGCCTGATCTCCCCGGAAGACCCCGATCTGATGTTCGAGGCCTCCAGCGCCACCGATGCGGTGGCCTACATCAGCCGCTTCTATCGTGTCTTCCACAGCGCCCTGCTCGGGGAAGACCGGATCGAACTGCTGCTCAACGCGCCGGTGCCGCGCGAGTGGCTGCCCTCCCTGAGCCGCAGCTTCGCCGATTTGCTCAGCGAGGGCACGATTCAGGGCGGAGAGAATGTCGACGACAACGGTTTGATGTACCCCTGCCTGCGGCTGCGCTTTGACCGGCGTCGCATGGGCCGCCTGTACCAGTTCATCCACCACCTCAACGGCCTCGAGTTTCCTTCGATCCCGGCCCTGGAGCATCCGGCAGAGCGGCTGGTCACCCCATCGCCCTCCCCATCCGCCACCCCGGAAGCCCCAGCGGAGCCCGCCAGGGAAGCCATGCCATGAGCCAGATCGGCCTGATCGACTACGGCATGGGCAACCTCCACTCGGTCCAGCGCGGCTTCGAGCGGCTCGGCACCGCCGTGCGGGCCGTTCACACAGCCGCCGACATGGTGGACTGTGATGCCCTGGTGCTGCCGGGGGTGGGAGCCTTCGATCCGGCGATGGAGCGGCTCGCCGCCACCGGGTTGGATCGGGCCCTCCAGGAGTCCTGCCGCGCCGGCCGGCCCCTGCTGGGCATCTGCCTGGGTCTGCAGCTGCTCTTCGAGGGCAGTGAGGAAGGCGTGGCCACGGGTCTATCGCTGCTGCCCGGCCGGGTACGGGCCCTGCCCCCCAGGGAGGGCCATCCGATCCCGCACATGGGCTGGGCGCCGCTGCTGCCCGCCACCCCCAGCCCGCTGCTGCCGGCCGACGCCCCCGAGAGCTGGGTGTACTTCGTGCATTCCTATGCAGCCGATCCCGCCGATCCCACCTGCACCACAGCCTGGGTCGACTGGGCCGGCCAGCCCGTCACCGCAGCGGTATGGCGGGGCACGATCGCCGCCTGCCAGTTCCATCCCGAGAAATCAGGGCTGGTGGGGGAAGGGATGCTGCGCCGCTGGTTGCACTGGGTGGAGCACCGGTGAGCCTGCGGGTCAGCGGCGGGCGGCGGCTGCAGAGTCCACCGGGCTCCCTGGCGCGCCCCACCGCCGCGCGGGTCCGGCTGGCGGTGATCAACCGGCTGGCCCCACGATTGGCTGGCTGCCGCTGGCTCGATCTCTGCTGCGGCAGCGGTGCCATGGCCTGCGAGGCGCTGCACCATGGGGCCGCCTTGGTGGTGGGCGTGGAGCAGGACCGCCGCATCGCCGCCGTGGCCCGCGCCAACCTCGAAACGGTTGCTGCAGGCCAGGCCCCTAGACCCACGGTGCAGGTGGTAACCGCAGAGGTGCTGCGCTGGCTCACCGCCCCAAGCCCTGCAGCACAAGATCGGGGCGCTCAACCCGAAAAAGGGCGGCAAGAGCCGTTTGATGTGATCTACGTGGATCCCCCCTACGCCGCTGGGCTCTACAAAGCCATCGGGGACGCGGTACGCGAGGGCAGCTGGCTACTGCCCGGTGGGGTCATGGTGTGGGAATGCGGGAGCAGATCGGTGCCCGAAACGCCCAAAGGCTGGCGGCTGGAGAGCTGCCGCCGCTATGGCAGCACCTGCGCGTTGTATCTCGTGCCGCTCGTTGAGCCGCTGCTGGAGCCGATCCAGGGAACCGCTGAATCCGGGGTGGAGCCAACCCCTGCAGCCGGTTCAGCCGCCCAGGGCGCTGCCACGGCGGTACTGGTTCCAGGCGGCGACGAACAGACCCACAAGAGTGATGGGAATCAGGCCGAGAACGATGCCGCAGAGGAGAGGTTCGATCATGGTTCCGGGCCGGGTCGTGAAGCGCCATGCAATTCTTCCATGATGGAAGCCCGGCCGCGCGCTTTTTCCGCCCAACTGTGACAGGACCGACCCCCGGCCCCGACGGCGCCGCCACGGCGCCCCTCCCCACCACGAACGCCGGTCTGCCCGCCGCAGCCGGCCCCGCCCGCGGGCTGATCACCGCCCTGGTGATCCTGGCGGCGGCGGCCTCGATCGTGCTGCTGTTGGTGCTGTTGCCAGCAGCCCGCAGCGATCCCTACACCCGCGCCACCCTCACCCTGTCGGGCTCGGTCGATAACGGCGGCCGCCTCTTCCGCCTCAACTGCGCCGGCTGCCACGGCCTGGCCGCCCAGGGGCTCGTGGGCCCCGACCTGCACGGGGTGAACCGCCGCAAAAACGACCGCCAGCTCATCCAGCAGGTGGTGAGCGGCCGCACGCCGCCGATGCCCCGCTTCCAGCCTGCCCCCCAGGACATGGCCGACCTGCTGGCCTTCCTGCACCAGCTCCCCTGAGCGGTTGGCAGAGCCCCCTCCCACCGACCCGGCCATCCACCTGGTGCTGGTGGAGCCAGCCGGACCGCTCAACGTCGGCAGCGTCGCCCGCCTCTGCGCCAATTTCGCCATCGCCGAGCTGCGGCTGGTGGCCCCCCGCTGCGATCCCCTCGATCCGCAGGCCCTGCTCATGGCCGTGCATGGCCGGCCCTGGTTGGCCTCGGCGCGCTGGTTCGCCACCCTGGCCGAAGCCCTGGCGGATTGCGGCCGGGTGGTGGCCACCAGCGGCCGCGGGGAGGGGGAGCCCCTGGCGGTCCAGGGTCCGGAGGAGGCGCTGGGCTGGCTGTTGGGCGGCGCTGGCCCATTGGGCGACCCCGCCGCTGGGGTCGCTCCTGCGGCGCTGGTCTTCGGCCGGGAGGATCGGGGCCTGAGCAATGGGGAGCTCCTCCAGGCCGGACGGCTGCTCTGCGTACCCACCGGTGCCGCCTATGGCTCCCTCAACCTCTCCCACGCGGTGGCGGTGGTGCTGCACGAGCTGCAGCGGCTGCGGGGGCGGCCGGGGGGAGCGGCGGCGGCGGCCCTGGCGCCGTTGGCCGGGCCCGGCGCGGAACCGGCGCCGCGGGGGGAGCTGGAAGCCGCCCTGGCCGACGCCGAGGCCCTGCTGCTGGAGGTGGGGTTCCTGATGCCCCACACCGCCCGGGCCCGCATGGCCAAGCTGCGCGCCCTGCTCCAGCGGGCCCAGGTGCAGCCGGGGGAGCTGGCGCTGCTGCGCGGCATGGTGTGCCAGTTGCGCTGGGCAAGCCGCCGCCCTTGTCCGCCCGGCCAGGACCACTAGGGTCGGCCCCTGCCCCCCACGCCCGAACCCAAGACCGTGACCGCCGGCCGCCCCCCCCGCCCCCGCAGCAAGCCCTGGGTGCAGCCCCTGCTGCTGCTGCTCCGGCTGGCGGTCACAGGCATCGGCCTGGGGGTGGTGGTCGGGAGTGGCCTGAAACTCCTGGCGCCGCGCTTCGCCCAGGGCGGCGCTCTGGGCGTTCCCGCGATCGACCCGGCGCCGCGACGACTCCCGGGGGGTGGCCTCGGGCTGGGTCGCTTTGAACCACGCCGCGAGCTCAGCGACCTGAGCCGCCGCTGGGCCGCCTTGGCGGCCGCCCAGAAGGGCCTCACCGCCTCCGGATTCCTGCTGGTGCTCGACGACGGTCGCTACGCCGAACTGCAACCCGATCGGGCCCTGCCCGCCGCCAGCTCGATCAAAACACCGATTCTGCTGGCATCCCTGGAGGATCTGGAGGCTGGCAAGTTGCGCTGGAACGAGCCCCTGCCGCTGACCAAGGAGGTGGTGGGAGAGGGGGCAGGCTGGATGGGCACCAAGCCCGTCGGCAGCCGCTTCCCCTTCCATGAGGCCGCCACGGAGATGATCCGGGTCAGCGACAACACCGCCACCAACCTGCTGATCAAGCGGCTCGGCGGCAAGACAGCCCTCAACCGCCGCTTCCAGGGCCTCGGCCTGCCGGCGACGGTGGTGAACGACTGGCTGCCCGACCTCGCGGGCACCAACACCACCAGTGCCCGCGATCTGGCCCGCTCCATCGCCCTGGTGGACACCGGCGAGAAGCTCAGCCCCCGGGCCCGGGATCTGTTCCGCGAGATCCTCGCCAGCTCCCGCACCAACACCCTGATCCCCCTGGGATTGCTCAAGGGATTGGGCAAGGACTCCAATGATCCCGACAGCGAGCTGCTGGCCTACGGCGTAACCGTCTACAACAAAACCGGGGACATCGGCATCGCCTACGCCGACGCCGCCCTGATTCAGATGCCCAACGGCCAGCGTGCGGTAGCCGCTTTCCTGGTCAAGGGGCCCTTCAACGACCCGCGCTCGGCCGAACTGATTCGCGCCATGGTTGGTGCCGCAGCTCCCACCTTGGCCGGCCGTCGATGAACACTCCCTCTCCCCGCCAGCGGCGCCTGCGGCGGCGGCCGTCCGCGCTGGCCCTGCTCGCCGTGCTCCTTCCCCAGGCCTCCCCGGCCGCCCCAACGGCCTCGACCCCGGCGCCCACCCCTTCGGCGGCCACCCCTTCGGCGCCCCTGGTGCGCCGCCAGAGCGTGCTCCCCCTGAGTGGCGGCCTCGATGGGGTGCCGCTGCTGAATGACAACAACCCCGAGCTGATCACCGCCCCGGGCATTCTTTTTTCCAGCTTCGACCCCAGCCGCGGCTTCCAGGGCCGCCCCCTGGCGGTGCCCTCCGCCCATCTCAACGCCCCCCAGCAGGGGCCCTTCGGCCTGTTCAGCCACCACGTGTACGCGGGGCGGCCCGAAAGCCTCGATTCCACCCTGTGGCTGGCGGTGGTGGCCGCCCCCCGCGGCCCTGGGCCGGTGCGGCTGCGCCTGCGGGCCGGGGCCACCGCCCTCTCCCAATCGGTGGACGGCAAGGAGCCGGCGGCGCCCTTCCTGCCCCTGCCCACCGTGGTGCCCCAGGGCAGCAGCCCGCTGTGGTCGGGGCCGGGCAGCCGCGTGGCCACTGAGCTGCTGGGCCGTGAGCGCTCCGCCGCCTTGCCCGAGGGCTGGACCCTGACCCCCGGCCAGCTGAGCCCCCTGTTGGTCCTCCCCCTGCCGGTGCGGGGTCTCGATCCCCTGCTGAACGGTCGCAACCTGCAGCTGCTGCTCGACGCCGACGGCCCTGTGGATGTGGCCACCCTGGCGGCCTTTGGTCGGGGGGACGCCCCTCCCGATCCGGCCGTCTGGCCCCGCCTGCTCGACGGCCCCCTGAGCCCCAAGGAGCACAGCCCCTCCGCCCGCGGGGCACCGGGCCCGATGATTTACTCCCGCGTCAGTGGCGTGCAGAGCGGCAGCGTCTGGCGGGGCCGCCTCACAGACCCTGGCGCCCCCTTCCTCTCCACCAGCCGGGCGCCGGTCTCCTGGCCGATCGCCTCGCTGGAGCGGGGCACCTTCGGCACCGGCCAGGTGCAGACCGCGCCCCTGAGCGCCTTCTATCCCGGCACCGCCTGGGCCGCCCACGGGAACTACGGCGTCACCTACGACCTGACGATCCCGCTGTACAACGATGGGCCCACACCGGTGCGCCTGGCGCTGGCCGTGGAATCGCCGCTCAAGCAGGACCGCCCCCAGGGGGGGCTCAGCTTCCTGCCAACCCCGGCGCGGGCCGTGATGTTCCGCGGCACGGTGGAGGTGAGCGGGCTCGACGGCGAGGGCCCCGAGGCCAGGCCCCGGGGCCGCCAGGGATTCCATCTGGTGCTGCGCAACGGCCAGCAGGGGCCCATGCTGGGCACCATCAGCCTGGGGCCGGGACAGCGGCGCCAGGTGGGGGTACGACTGATCTATCCGGCGGATGCCACGCCGCCCCAGGTGCTCTCCCTACTGCCCCTGCCAATCACGTCTCGCTGATCAGCGCGAACACCCAGCGGCGCCACGGGCCATTCATTGCCCGCGCACCCTCCAGAGCAGCAGAGCCGCAGGGCAGCCAGAGCGCCTGTGAAACAATCCCCCAAGACCGTCCCCGCCGAGCCCGTGATCCAAGCCCGCCAGCGCAGGGTCTTCCCCTTCACCGCGATCGTGGGACAGGAGGAGATGAAGCTCGCCCTGCTGCTCAATGTGATCGATCCGCGCATCGGCGGCGTGATGATCATGGGCGACCGGGGCACAGGCAAGAGCACCACGATCCGGGCCCTGGCCAACCTGCTGCCGGAGATTGAGGTGGTGGCGGGGGACCCTTACAACAGCTCCCCCTCCGACCCGGATCTCCAGAGCAGCGAGGTGAGCGACCGGCTGGAGCGGGGCGAGACCCTGCCGCTGGAGGCCCGCCAGGTGCCGATGGTGGATCTGCCTCTGGGCGCCACCGAAGACCGCCTCTGCGGCACGATCGACATCGAGAAGGCCCTCAGCGAGGGGGTGCGCGCCTTCGAGCCGGGACTGCTGGCCAAGGCCAACCGCGGCCTCCTCTACGTGGATGAGGTGAACCTGCTCGACGACCACCTGGTGGACGTACTGCTCGATTCGGCCGCCTCGGGCTGGAACACCGTGGAGCGGGAGGGGGTGAGCGTGCGCCACCCGGCCCGCTTTGTGCTGATCGGCTCAGGCAACCCAGAGGAGGGGGAGCTGCGGCCCCAGCTGCTCGATCGCTTCGGCATGAGCGTGGAGGTGCGCACCGTTCGCGATCCCGAGCTGCGGGTGCGGGTGGTGGATCAGCGCACCCAGTTCGACGACGACCCGGAGGCGTTCAGCCAGGCGCTGCAGGCCAGCCAGGAGGCCCTGCAGGTCCGGGTGGTGGAGGCCCAGAAGCGTCTCGGCCAGGTGGAGATCGACGACGACCAGCGCATCCGCATCTCGGCGGTGTGCGGGGAGCTGGATGTGGATGGGCTGCGGGGGGACATCGTCACCAATCGGGCGGCCCGGGCCCTGGCCGCCTTCGAAGGCCGCACCGAGGTGAGCGACGACGACATCGCCCGGGTGGCCGCCTGCTGCCTGCGCCACCGGCTACGCAAGGATCCCCTCGAGCAGATCGATTCCGGTGAGCGGGTGGTGAAGGTGTTCTGCAAAGTGTTTGAGCGCCCCGAGCCTAGTGACAGGAGCGGCTTCTCCCTGGCCCTGGCGGCCTGACGGCAGCAGACCTCAGGATCCGCGGCTGGCCCGCAGCACATCCGAAGGCCGACGGCCATGGGCGCGCTGGAAGTCGAGGCTGAACTGGCTGAGGGAGCGATAGCCACACTCACCGGCCACCGCTTTGACCGTGTCACCCTCACTGGGCTGGGAAAGGCGCTCAAGGGCCATGGCCATGCGCAGCTGGCGCACCCACTGCATCGGACTGCAGCCGAAACGCTGCTGGAAGAGGTAATGGAGGCTGCGGCGCGAATAGTTGCTGCGCTCCTCCAACATCTGCAGGGTGAGCGGTTGGGCGAGGTTCAGGCTGATGAAGTCGAGCAGGGATTCGAGGCGCACGTCGGCGGCGGACACCGGCCTGGCCGCCCCCACGCCTTCGCCAAGCTCGGGGAACACAAGCAGGGCCAGGAGGCGCAGGAGCTGTTGCTGCAGCATCAGGGCCTCGATCAGGGTCTCCCCCAGCGGCGCCAACCCGTAGAAGACGGGCAGCAGGCGGCTGAGGGAAGCCAGCAGAACGGTCTGGGGGCACTCCTCATTGCCGCGCAACAGGCGAGAGCGGCGCAGGGGGTTATGGCGCGGGGACGGGGCCTGCCAACGGGCACCCCCCACGCGCCGGGCGGCCGCCAGCAGCTCGAGGGCGTCGAAGGCGAGCAGGGAGCAGCTGGAATCCTGGGTAACCAGGGTCCAGCCGAGGCCGGGAAGGATCAGGGCATCGCCAGCGTGCAGTTCAAAGCGATTGCGGCCTTGGTGGATGCTTGCGAATCCGTCGTGCAGCAGCAGCAGCCAGTGGTGCTCATGCTCGGCGGTCTCCACCAGCAGGGGGGAACCAACACTGGCGGCCAGGGGCACACTGCCGATCTGGCTGTGGCCGTCGAGGTGCCACCAGTCGGAGATGGGGCCAAGGGGCTCGAGCCGGCGCAGGGGCAGCACCTTGCCAAGAACGCTGGCGGTTTCGGCGGGGCTGGCGGAGAGGGAGAGCCACTCACGAAGGGGATGCTGGAGCGACGAGGTCAACGGTGAACTGGCGCAGGGAGAGGGATGGAGATGGGGAAAGCCCTAGAGGAATGCCAGGGGGACTGGGGGGGGGCAGCGGGACCAGAAGAGCCCGCCTGATGCCACAGCATCGGAGCAGAGGTACCCGGATTTCCACTTGCGCAACAACCAGCAAACTCAAACACACCGGAACGCGGGCAACCATAGGAACGAACACCAGAAAAAGGCAGAGAGAGCAAGATCAAGAGAATTCAGAACCCAACCCTGCGCAGGAGTTCACCGCAAGCATATAGAGAGCTTGCCATTTTTTCTAGCCCCCGCGGCAAACCTCGGCCCGCCCCAACCGCCCCAACAAAACCCTGCACTCGCCTGGCCCCAGCAGCCTGCGCGGCCGATCCACCCATCCGTCAGACCCCAGAAAGGAACCCGCCCCCAGGCGCCTGCAGAAAACGCCACGAGGATGACGCAACAAAAACAGCCTCCTTCGAGAAGAGTACAATAAACAATTACCAGACACAATCGGCTACCAGCATGGATTCAGGCAGTCACCCCGAGATCCCGTCGAACACAGAAAAGAACGAAAGAAAAGCCACAACAACAGACCAAATCCCCCCTAGCTTGCGGGGGATTGAGCAAACAGCTCGGTCTATTCGCTCTTTCGTCCGCCATGCTTCGCGCCGCCATGCCTGCTTCTTTGAATCAACGAGCATCGCTGCATCGCCTCCTGATTGGCAGCGCATTGGCTGGCGTCAGCACCCTGAGCCTCCACAGCGGCCAGGCCAGGGCCCTCTCCACCCCGTGCAGCTTCGGCGGCAATACCGAAGCGACGACCTGCGTACTCGGCGTTCCCTACGACACCAAGACCGCCACTGACAAGCAGATCACCCTGCTGAAAACCCCCACCACAGGGGAAGGCACGATTGAATTCAACTGGATTTCGATTGATCCCCGCCCGGGCTATCTGGATGACCTATGGGAGGTGGATGTGGACTTCGAACAACCCCTTCAGGGACCCGCAAGCGGCATATTTGAGTATTTGATTGAGATCACCAGCCCTAACAATGCCACCTGGAGTTTCGATACGGTCCGACTGAAGGCGGACTCACTTTCCGGCAATCCCCTCGTAACCAAGAGCATCTACAGCGACGACGCCTTCACGAACGAGATCCTTGAAAT
>CANEWU010000063.1 GCA_947442825.1 Synechococcaceae cyanobacterium | reverse complement strand
GGCATTTTGCCCCTGGCCTTCGAGCACGTTGGCGGCGGCGCGGTAGTGGCCGATGTTGGTCATGCAGGAGCCGATGAATACCTCATCGATGCGCTCGCCCGCCACGTCGATGAGGGTTTTGACGTTGTCGGGATCGTTGGGGCAGGCCAGGATCGGCTCGTTGATCACATCGAGATCGATTTCGATCACCGCCGCGTATTCCGCATCGGCGTCGGCCTCCAGCAGCTGCGGATCGGCCAGCCAGGCCTCCATCGCCTGGATCCGCCGTGCCAGGGTGCGGGCATCGCCATAGCCGCGAGCGATCATGTTCTTCAGCAGCGCCACATTGCTGCGCAGGTATTCACTCACCGTGGCCACGCTCAGCTTGATCGTGCTGCCGGCGCAGGAGCGCTCCGCCGTTGCGTCGGTGAGCTCAAACGCCTGCTCCAGCTTCAGATCGGGCAGGCCCTCGATCTCCATGATGCGGCCGTTGAATACATTTTGCTTGCCCTCTTTGGCCACCGTGAGCAGGCCCTGCTGGATCGCCACATAGGGAATGGCATTCACCACGTCGCGCAGCGTTACGCCCGGCTGCAGCGAGCCGCGGAACCGCACCAGCACCGATTCGGGCATGTCGAGCGGCATGGCGCCGATGGCGGCCGCGAACGCCACCAGGCCCGAGCCGGCCGGGAAGGAGATGCCGAGGGGGAAGCGGGTGTGGCTGTCGCCGCCGGTGCCCACCGTGTCGGGCAACAACATGCGGTTGAGCCAGCTGTGGATGATGCCGTCGCCGGGGCGCAGGGCCACGCCGCCGCGGGAGCTGATGAAATCGGGCAGTTCCGCGTGGGTTTTGAGGTCTACCGGTTTGGGGTAGGCGGCGGTGTGGCAAAAGCTCTGCATCACCAGATCGGCCGAGAACCCCAGGCAGGCCAGCTCCTTCATCTCATCGCGGGTCATCGGGCCGGTGGTGTCCTGGCTGCCGACGGTGGTCATCAGCGGTTCGCAGCTGGTGCCCGGCCGCACCCCCGGCAGCCCGCAGGCCCGGCCCACCATCTTCTGGGCCAGGGTGAAGCCCTTGCCGCTGTCGGCCGGCGCCACCGGCCGGATGAACACCTCGCTCGCAGGCAGCCCCAGCTGGGCGCGCACTTTATCGGTGAGGGAACGGCCGATCAGCAGGGGGATGCGCCCGCCCGCGCGCACCTCATCGGCGATGGTGCTGGGCTTGAGCTCGAAGCGGGCCACCACCTCTCCGGCGCCGGGTCCGCCGGCGGCGCGCTCGATCGTGCCGGCGTGGGGCCGGATTGTGATTACATCGCCCGTGGCGAGGGCGCTCACATCGCATTCGATCGGCAGGGCGCCCGAATCCTCCGCAGTGTTGAAGAAGATGGGGGCGATCTTGCCGCCGAGGATCACACCGCCGCTGCGCTTATTCGGCACCTGCGGGATGTCGTTGCCGGTGTGCCACAGCACCGAGTTGATCGCTGATTTGCGGGAGCTGCCCGTGCCCACCACGTCGCCCACGTAGGCCACCGGATGGCCCTTCTCCTTCAGCGCGGCGATCTGGGCCAGGCCGCCTGGCTGGCGTGTTTCCAGCATGGCCTGGGCATGAAGGGGGATGTCCGGGCGGGTGGTGGCGTGGGTGGCGGGGGAGAGATCGTCGGTGTTGGTTTCGCCCTCCACCTTGAAGACCGTGACGGTGATCGTGTCCGGCAGCTGCGGCCGGCTGGTGAACCACTCAGCGCTCGCCCAGCTGTCAACCACCTGTTTTGCCAGCGGGTTGGTGGCCGCCAGCTCCATCACGTCGTGGAAGGCGTCGTAGACGAGCACGGTGCGGCTGAGGCCCGCGGCGGCAGCGGCGGCCACCTCGGGCTGCGGGCTGGCGAGCAGCTCGATCAGGGCGCCCACGTTGTAGCCGCCGATCATGGTGGCCAGCAGGCGCACCGCCTCCACAGGGCCCACGAGCGGGCTGGCGGCCTCTCCCTTCGCCACGGAGCTGAGCCACGCGGCCTTCACATAGGCGGCCTCATCCACCCCCGGGGGCACCCGCTCGCCCAGCAGCTCCAGCAGGAACGCCTCTTCGCCGGCGGGGGGCTGCTCCAGCAGGGCGGTGAGGGCCTGGACCTGGGGGGGCGTGAGCGGCAGGGGCGGCACGCCGAGGGCCTCCCGCTCGCTGGCGGCGGCGCGGTAGCCGCTGAGCAGCTCGGCGGGGGGGAGAGGGGCGGCGCTCATGGCGGGCGGTGGTCGCTATCGCCATTCTCTCCGGCCGGCCGCCCCCGACCGGGTGGCAACGGCGACGCTTCGCGGGTGGGCGAGGCGAAGCTTCGGAGAACCTTGTTGAAAGGTTCCCAGGGCTTGCGATCTCTTGGTCGGTTTTCAGGAAAACAGGCCCTTTTTGCATGTTTATGAACTTGCGGCCCGGAGTGCTTTGGTTCGCCGTCTCTGTGCCTGATGGTATTGGAGCGGCTTTGTTGAGGCTGTCGCTGCACAATCAATCTCCGTTGTTTCGTGGCCCAAGCGCTGGCAGTGCCACGGGTTGGGTTCAGTTCCTCAATGCCGGAGTCCGTCTATGGAGCAGCCGGAACCCGCTGTTGATTGCCGAATTCGTTTTGCTCTGATGTCTTTCTTCCCGGGGGCCCTCCTCTTCGTCGGCGTCCCGTTCAAGCCCTGTTCTATGGTTGATAAGTCTCTCCTTGAATCCAATAGGTTCCCCTTCCCTCTCCCGCCAGGAGTCCGGCCGCCTTGATGGTGGCTACCGTTTCAAGTTGGTCGACGGCAAAGTTGCCCAACTGGAGGAATTTGATAAAGGTAGCTGGAAACGTGAACGCATCGATGCCAATGAGGTCTGGCGTTTCGACGGCACCACCCTTACTCGCACGGAAACTGAGGCTGGTCGCGTCAGCACGAGCGTCTATCGCGATCCCGATCGGGATGGGGTGTTCACCCGTGCCGATCGCGATCCGCTTACGGGGGTCAAGGCCGACGGTGGCTCTCCATCGTCCTCAGTCACCTCTTCCATCTCGGAAGACAGTTACCGCTTCAAGCTGGTCGACGGCAAGGTGACCCAGCTGGAGGAGTTCGATCGCGGTCGCTGGAAAGCTGAGTCAATCAAAAGCAACGAAACGTGGACCTTTGACGGCACCAGGTTGATCGAGCGTGAACTCAATCGCCAGGGGGCGGTTGTGACCAGCTACAGCGATCCGGATAAGGACGGTATCTTTACCAAGATGGGTACCGTTTTTCAGCCGATCGTGAGTGGCGGCCCTCAGCCGATCTGAGCCGTCGTGGCTGCTGGCCTCCCCCATGCGCATTCTGCTCGCTCCCGATTCCTTCAAGGGCTCCCTCAGCGCCCCGGACGTGTGTGATGCGCTGGCGGAGGGCCTCCGGCGCGTGCTTCCCCATGCATCGCTGCGCGCCCTCCCCCTGGCCGATGGCGGGGAGGGCTTCAGCGACGCGCTCATGGCCGCCCGCGGCGGGCGCTGGCAGGAGGTCTTGGTTGTTGGGCCACTGGCGGCGGAGCAGCCGCGGGTGCAGGCCCGGCTCGGCTGGCTGGATGGGAACACCGCCGTGCTGGAGATGGCCAGCGCCTCCGGCCTCCCCCTGGTGAGCCCCCAGCGGCCGGATCCGCTTCGCACCACCAGCTACGGCACCGGCGAGCTGATCGCCGCCGCCCTCGCTGCCGGTGCCCGCCACCTGATCGTCGGGCTGGGTGGTTCCGCCACCAACGACCTGGGGGCGGGCATGGCCCAGGCCCTGGGGGTGCGTTTCCTGCGGGCCGACGGCACGGAGGTTGGCGCCCCCCTCATCGGTGCTGATCTCGCCTCGGTGGAAGCCATCGATTTAGCTGGCCTCCACCCCGCCGTGGCCGGCTGTCGCCTGCAGCTCGCCTGCGATGTCGACAACCCGTTGCTGGGGCCCCGCGGCGCCACCGCAGTGTTTGGGCCCCAGAAGGGGGGCACGGCGGAGAGCTTGGCCCGGCTAGAGCGGGATCTGGCCCGGCTCGCCGCCCTGTTGGAGGCTGCCGTGGGCCGGCCGGTGGCCTCCGTCCCCGGGGCGGGTGCTGCCGGTGGAATGGCGGCCATGCTGCTCGCCCTCGGGCAGGCCGACCTGCGGCCGGGCATCGCCCTGGTGCTGGAGGCCTGCGGTTTCGATGCCGCCCTGGCGGACGCCGATCTGGTGATCACCGGCGAGGGCCGCCTCGATGGCCAGAGTGCCGATGGCAAGACGGTGAGCGGCGTGGCGCGGGCCGCTGCGGCCGCGGGGGTGCCGGTGGTGGCGATCGGCGGCGCCATCGGCCCCGGCGCTGAGGCCCTCTATCCCCTGGGGGTGGGCGCCCTGGTGTCGCTGGTGCCCGGCCCGATGTCCCTGGAGGAGGCGATGGATCGCACCCCCGAACTCCTGGCCGATGCGGCCGAGCGGTTGCTGCGGCTGGTGTTGGCCCTGCGGGGAGCGGGGTAACGCGTGAGGCGGTCCGCTCAGGCCGCCTTCAGCTCGGGTTCGCGGTAGGGCACGAAGCTGGCCTTGCGGGCGTCGCAGATCGGGCACACCCAGCTGTCGGGAATCGCCTCGAACGGCGTGCCGGGGGCGATGCCCGATTCCGGATCGCCCACGGCCGGGTCGTAGATCATCGAGCACACCTTGCAGATCCATTTCCCCGCCACCGGCGTGGTGGCCTCGCCCGCCGTGCCCTTGCCCTGCAGGGCCTCCAGCGCCACGCCGTAGCGCTCAGCGTGGTGCTGCTCAATCGGCGCCAGGAAGCCGAAGTTGCTGGCGGCCCGCTTGAAAATCGCGGCGTGCTCCTGCGACTCGGCGATCTGCTCCTCAAAATCGGCGGCGGCGGTTTCGTCGCGATCGGCGCGGGCCTGGGCGGCGAACTCCGGATACATGGTGGTGTACTCGTAGGTTTCCCCCTCGATCGCCAGATCCAGGCAGTGGGCCAGCAGCGCCTGCTTCTCGCTGTCGCTGAGCGCGGCTGGGTTGTCGATCACCAGCTCCGGATGGAGCAGCCGGAAGTGGGCGAAGGCGTGCTCGGTCTCCTGGTTGGCGGTATCGCGGAACAGCTTCGCCAGCTCGGCGTTGCCCAGCTGCTTGGCCACCTCCGCAAAGAACAGGTATTTGCGGTTGGCCATGCTCTCGCCGCCGAAGGCGGCTTCGAGGTTGGCGGGGGTATGGGGCTGGGGTTCGGTCATCACGGGGGCTGCGGTTGGGGCCATTTTCACCTCTGCAGACGCCAGCCTTGCCACCACTAGGATGGCTAATAGGATTTCCATGAGGATTATGGCTAACCGATCGATCAGTATTTCGCTTGAGGAGGGGCTCCTGGCCCAGCTCGATGCCCAGGGATCCAATCGCTCCGCCTTGGTGAGCGAGGCCCTCGCCGAATGGTTGGCCCGCCGCCGCATCGCAGCTCTCAACGCCGCCTATGCCCACCTCGCCTCTCTGGAGGGTGGAGACCTGGCCGAGGCCTCTGACGCCGCCGTGGCCATGGCCCTCGAGGCCGACGCGGCGCCCACCGATGGCTGAACGCGGCCGCGTTTACCTCTGGCCTCGCAACCGCAGCTTTGGGGATGGCAAGCCTCGCCCCGTGGTGGTGATCGCGCCCGATGCCGCCACCCACCACTGCCGTCGCTGGGTGGTGGTGCCCCTCAGCACCCTCCCCGAGTTGGCCAGCAACCCCCTGGCCTATCCGCTGGTGCCCTCGACCGCCAACGGCCTCCGTCTCCCCAGTTATGCGATGACCTGGCTGCCCACCACCGTCCACGCCGATCAGCTGCAGGGGCCGTTGGGCCGCCTCACCCCAGCGGATCTGGCGGCGATTGCCGCGGCGATGATTCAGGCGCTCGATTTGCGCTGTCTGGAACCGTGGCAGGCCGGCTAAGAAATCTCTCGACCTGAGGCTGTTCTTGATGGGTCAATCGGAACCGCGGTTTTCTCGGCTCCGCAGGCGGCGGCTCCAGGCCAGGGCGGCGGCGGCGCCCGCCAACGGCAGCGGACCCGGGACGGTCGATACCGGTGGCGTGTAGCCGCCCACATCGGCCTCGCTCATCCGCCAGGAAGTCAGCACCCCCGGGATCAGGGAGAAGCCGGCGGGCAGATTCCCCACATCGCCCGGGCTGCCCACGCTGCCGGTGGTGCTGATGGAGGTGCAATTCACGGTGGTGCCCAGATCGCACTGCACTCGGGCGCCGCTCGTGGGGTTGTAGTACACGTCGAACTGGGTGTTGCTGCCGTTCTGGGTTACCGAGTAATCGTTGTCGGTGCCGGCCAACAGCATGAGGGAGCCATCGCTGAGGCGGGGCCCGATCGCCAGGCCCTCCCATTTCTCCGGTCCCCGACCTCCCAGGGCTGCCATTGAGGGATCCTGCAGAACCGCATTGGCCACCAGATCCACCAGCGCCGAGGGGTTCTTGGTCACCGGCACCACACCGACGGGCAGGCTGGCGCCCGAGAGAGAGACATTGCTGACATCCGTGGCGGCGCTCAGGTCGATCACGAAGACCTTTTTATCGGGATCGTTGAGATTGGCGTCGGGTACGCCAACGCCGCGGTTGTTGCGCTCCAGCACCATGAAGCGGTTCTCATCGAGGGCCAGAATTGCGGAGATGCCCCGCCCGCGGGTGGGCGCAGGACCGGCTCCTTCAAGGCGGTAGGCGTACTGGGCCACCGCGTTGCCGGTGCTGGTGTCGAATTTCAGGATGCGGGTATACATTCCGCGCGTGAAGGTGCTGCCGCTCACCGTGCCATCTTGTACGGTGCCGTTCTGCAGCATCGCGTAGGCGAAGCTTCCGTCGGGGCTGATGGCGAGACCCTCCAGCCCCCGGTTTCCCTCACGGCCGGAGGTGAGAGTGCCGGGGAGCGGGGTGGCGGCGTAGTCGAGAGTTGTGCCTGCCCGGGGCAGCACGTTGTCGGGCATGGTGAAAGCCCGCACGAACTGGCCGCTGCGGTCGAATTCGTAGAGCGAGGGGCCGTATTCGTCGGAGACCAGGAAGTGACCGTTGTGAGGCAGCACCACCAATCCTTCTGGGTCGAAGGAGCTGCCCAGCACGTTGGAGGGGTTCGGGGCCAGGCCGTTGAAGGTCTGGGAGCCGTTGCGGAAGAGGATCGTCTGGTCGATGGTGAAGTTCGCAATCCCGCCGCTGCTTGGGTTCACATCCAGCCGGAAGCGCTGCAGGCGGGTGTCGTAAGAGATCGTGCCGCCGCCGGGGCCGCGGTCGGACAGGCCCCACCACTGGCTGCGGTTGGGGTCGTAGAAGAGATCGGAGAAGAAGCCCACGCGGCCGTTGTTCACGGTCGTGCCGCCGGAGAGGTCGAGCTGGTCGCCAGGGATCGTCAGACCGTTGACGAACTGTGGTGCCGCCTGGACGGACCCCAGGCTCAGGAGGGCGCTGAAGGCAGCCGCGAGGGCGGGGAAGCGCATGGACCGTTGCCGAGGAGGGGCTGTCCCTGCCTAATGGGCCCCCATAGACCGCAGGACAAGAGGGGGTTAGCAACGGGTTAAGCCATGGATCTCCCCGCCGCCGGCGCTGCCTAGGGTTGGGCCTGCTCCAGCCCGCCATGGCCCCCTCCCTCACCCACCTGAACGGCCGCGGTGACGCCCACATGGTGGATGTGGCCGCCAAGCCGGTCACGGCCCGCGAGGCGCTGGCCGAAGGGTTCCTGCAGCTGGCGCCGGAGGCCCTGGCCCTGGTGCAGGAAGGACGTGCCGCCAAGGGAGATGTGCTGGCGGTGGCGCGGGTGGCGGCGATCCAGGCGGCCAAGCGCACCGCCGAGCTGATCCCCCTCTGTCATCCGTTGCCGCTGGCCGGGGTGGAGGTGGTGATTGAGGAGTCCGGCGGGGCGTTGCGGGTGTCGGCCCGGGTGCGCACCAGCGCCCCCACCGGCGTGGAGATGGAGGCCCTCACCGCCGTGCAGGTGGGCCTGCTCACCCTCTACGACATGCTCAAGTCGGCCGACCGGGCGATGACGATCGGGCCGGTGCGGCTGCTCGAGAAGCGCGGCGGGCGCAGCGGCCTGTGGCGCCATCCGGAGGCGGCTCTTGCTGAGGAGGTTCCCGCTGAGGAGGTTCCCGCCAGCGCCAGCACCCATGGCTGAGCCGTTCCCGCGCGAGGGTTTGCCCCTGGCGGAGGCCCGGGCCCGGGTGCTCGCGGCGATCACCCCCCTGCCCGAGGTGGAGCGGTTGCCGCTGGCCGCCTGCCTGGGGCGGGTGAGCGCCGAGCCCTGCCACGCCCGTGAGGCGGTGCCGGGTTTCCGCGCCTCGATCATGGATGGCTACGCGATCGCCGATGCGTCGCCACCTCCCACCGGCGCCCAGTGGCGGCTGGTGGGCCGCTCCGCCCCCGGGGCCCCCTGGGCTGGGGTGCTCGGGCCCGCCGAGGCGATCCGCATCCTCACCGGCGCGCCCCTGCCGGAGGGGGGCGAGCGGGTGCTGCCGCAGGAGTTGGTGGCGGTCGTCGAGGGCGAGGTTGGGGCCGGGCCGGAGCCGGGCTCTGGGCTCGAGCTGCGCGGTGAAGCCGGTGCCAACCCCTGGATTCGCTCCCCTGATGAGGAGGCCGCCCCGGGGCAGGAGCTCCTGGCGGCCGGGGTGCGGCTGGGGCCGGCAGTCCTGGGTCGGTTGGCTGGCTGCGGTGTGGCCGAGTTGGTAGTGCACCGGCAGCCGCGGGTGGGGCTGCTGATCAGCGGCGACGAACTGGTGCCCGCCGGTGAGGAGAGGCCGCCCGGCGCGATCTGGGAGAGCAACGGCACCCTGCTGGCGGCCCTGCTCGAGCGGCTGGGCTACGCGGTGGCGGAGCGCCGGGTGGTGGCCGACCGTCCGGTGGAGCTGGCGGCGGCCCTGGAGGCCCTGGCCGATCGCTGTGATGTGGTGGTGAGCACCGGCGGGGTCTCGGCCGGCGACAGCGACTGGATCCGGCCTTTGCTGGCGGAGCGCGGCAGCGTCGACTTCTGGAAGCTGTTCCTCAAGCCCGGCCGGCCCTTCGCGTTTGGGCAGCTGGGCGGCAAGCCGTTTTTCGGATTGCCGGGCAATCCGGTGGCGGCGGCGATCACGGCGTTGCAGTTGCTCTGGCCGGCCTTGCAGGCCCTGGAGGGCGCCGAGCCCGAGCTGCTGCCGCGGCTGCGGGTGCGGTTGGCGGCGCCGCTGCGGCGTGGCGCTGGCCGGCCCGAGTTGGCGCGGGCGCGGTTGCGGGTGGGTCCGGCGGGGGAGCTGCTGGCGGAGGTGGAGGGCAGCCAGGCCTCCTCCCGCATCGGTTCCCTGCAGGGGGCCGACCTGCTGCTGGAGATCCCCGCCGAGTTCGGTGCTCTCGAGGCCGGCACCGAGCTGTGGGCGCAGCTGTTGCGGTTGCCCTTTCTGTAGGGCGAGGGACCGCCGTTGCCGCAACCGGTGGCTGCAAGAGAGACCGGCCGTGAGGCCCAGGAAGCTCACCGGAGGGTGCGGATTCGCTCTGGCTCTGCGCACCGAATGGGTTGTAGGCCGTGGCGTCCGGGAGCGTTCTGCCGGAGGCCACCGCTCACAGCGGTGTGTTGCCCATCACCCAAGCGCCGCCGCTGCCGCTCCACTCCCGCTTCCAGAAGGGGGCTTCGTGCTTGAGGGCTTCCAGCAGCTCCTGGCAGCAGCGCTGGGCCGGGCCGCGTCGGTCGGCGGCGACGGCCACCAGCACGATCGCCTCCCCCGGCTCCACCCGCCCGACGCGGTGGCGCACCAGCACCGCCAGCGCACCGTGGCGGGCGGCGGCCTCGCGGGCCAGTCGCTCCAGCTGGGTTTCGGTCATGCCGGGGTAGTGCTCCAGCTCCAGGGCCTGCAGCGGTTGGCCGTCAGAGTTGCGGCCGCGCACGCGGCCGATGAAGTGGCTTTCGGCGGCTGGCGGTTCCGGCAGCCGGAGCGCCAGCTCGTGCTGCCAGGCCGCGAGCGCGGCGATTGGATCGAAGGCGTCGCCATGCAGGGCGATCTGCAGGTGGGCCGGGGCCATGGGCGGGGTGGGTTGCAGGGGTCAGCCGCCGCTGATCGGCGGCAGGAAGGCCAGTTCGTCGCCGTCGGCCAGGGGGGTGTCGGCGCTGGCGAAGCACTGGTTGATCGCCACGCGCACGTTGGCGCCCATCGCCCCGATCGCGGCCCCATCGCCGGCGGGCCAGGCAGACCCCAGCTCCAGCTGCTGCCACAGCTGGTGGGGCGTGGCGCCCGCGGCTGCCATCAGGTTGCGTTCGCCCCAGCCCGCCGCCTCCCGCAGGCCGGCGAACAGCAGCACACGCACGCGGCAGGCCTGGGAGGGGGCAGCGGGCATCGAAGGGATGGGCGTTCCATCACTCTGCCGCTCGCCAGCCGGTGCTGAAGCTGCTCGCCGCGGTCTTCACCCACTCCGTGCGGCGATCGCGTCAGGCAACCGCGCCCACAATGGGGGGCGCCACCGCCGCCGCTGCGTGAGCCTCGCCATCGCCCTCCTCACCATCTCGGACACCCGCACCGCCGCGGACGACCGCTCCGGCGATGCCCTGGCGGAGCGCCTGCAGGCCGCGGGCCACCGGCTGCAAGAGCGCCGGATCGTGCCCGACGACCGCTACCGCATCCGCGCCGCCGTTAGCCACTGGATCGCCGACCCTGCGGTGGCGGTGGTGATCAGCAGCGGCGGCACCGGTCTCACGGGCCGCGATGGCACCCCCGAGGCGGTGGCGCCCCTGCTCGACAAGACGATCGAGGGATTCGGTGAGCTGTTCCGCGTGCTCTCCTTTGAGACGATCGGCACAAGCACCCTGCAGAGCCGGGCCCTGGCCGGCGTGGCCAATGGCACGCTGATCTTCGTGCTGCCCGGCTCGCTCGATGCGGTGCAGACCGCCTGGGACCGCCTCATCGGCGCCCAGCTCGATGCCACCACCCGCCCCTGCAATCTGGTGCAGCTGCTGCCACGCCTGCGGGAGAGCGCCGATCAGCCGCCCGGCCGGGGTTGAGGCGGTGGCGGGGTGCGCCCGTCGCCGCGGTGTTGGAAGGTGGGTAGAGCTTCGAAGGATGCGAAGTTGCCCTCGAGTTTCCATTGCGCTTGGGCCCGTTCGCTGCCGGCCAGGGAGGCGGGGATCGCCACCTTCTCCGGCAGGGCGGTGGTGGGGAGGGCGCTTGCCATGCTTACTTCTGCGGAAGCCGCCAAGCCAGAGGGTGTTTTGCTGGGGTCATTCCGGCACCACCCGCCCTCGAGAAGGCTCCGGTTGCTAGGAGAGATCGCATCCGCGATCTGTAAGCACAGGATCGAAAGGGATGGGTTGTAGGGACTGCAAGATGGCGACCAATTCGACAAAGCGCGGCCGGCTCGCCGCCACCGGTGCCATGCAGCGGCGCTGCAGTACTTTAAGTGTTGGAAGGTATTCGTCTACGTCGGCTTCACAACGTTCCAGCACTTCGCCCAGCAAGCAGCCAAAGGCGCGCACCTCCAACGCCTCAAATGGATTGGTGCCTCCTTCTGGCTGGGCTGGGTCAAATGGCTGGGATGGGTAAAAGGTGGCTGCGCCGAAGTCTCCCAGGTAGCAGCCGCCTTCGGGGCGATGGAGCACGTTGTGCGCATAAAAATCACCGTGCATCAGGCCTTGGCCATGCAGGTGGGCGCCAACCGCGGCCAAGCCCTTCGCTAGGTTGAGCACCATGGGCAGGGAAAAACGCAGGCCGTCTGGATAGATGTCCCTCGTGCATGACGCCAGATCGGGCGGACCGGCCAGCGTGCGAAAACCCGGGTCGACCCACGGCATCACGAGGCCGCTGGTGCCGGCTGGATGCCCGCTAAGGACACCAATGACCCCGATCAAATTGTCGTGCTCACCCGCCGCCAGACAGGCCGCCATTTCTTCTGCAGGAAACCCGTCACTGGTGACCGACCCCTTGAAGAGCTTTACCGCCACGGGACGTCCGGCGTCCTGCGGCGATGGCTGCCAGTGGGCTTTGTGGATCACTCCCGAGGCGCCTTCACCGAGCTGTTCCGCCATTACGAGATCTGCCCACTCAATGCGGGGCACGGCCAGATTGGCGACGTTCGGTGATGTGGCAACTGGATTCCCACCGAATGCCAACCAGGTCAATCGCGGTAAGTGCAGCAGCCACTCCGGCAACGACGCAAAGCGATTGGCCGAAATGCGCAGCAGCTCGAGCCCGATGCAGCCGCGCATGGTTTGTGGTAAATCGGACAGTTGATTGCCGGCCAACATCAGTTTCTGTAGGCGCACGCAGTTGCCGATGGAGTCGGGCAGCGTTGCAATCTGATTGTCCGTAAGGATCAACCAGCGCAGACCAGGAGACAGGGCCGCAGCGGTGACCTCACGAATGCGGTTCGATTTAAACCCCACCATCTCAAGCTGCGCACATGAGGAGAGCACCTCAGGAAGATGGTTAAAGCGGTTCTCCGAGCAGAACAACACCCGTAACTTGCTCAGGCGTGGCAAGTCGTCCGGGAGCGATGACAGCGCGTTCCCGGAGAGGTTGAGAATCTCAAGGGTGTCGGCTAAGGCGAAAATCTCCGGCGGAAAGTGCTGTAGATCGCAGGCAAGATCCAGCCGCTTGATCCCCTGCAGTTGGCCAGAACGCAACGCCGCAAGCGTGGCGGTGGGTCTTGTCATGGGTTGACACTCGCAGGCCGATCTGCCGCAGGCGCTGCCATGGTAGCGCCACGGCTAGGAAGTACACGGCCTCACTACTGGCTTTGGTCACCAGCTGCACTTCGTGCAGTCGTAATGGCAACTGCTGGCTCCAATCCAGAAGCTCGGCAAAATCCCGGCACATCTGCGGGAACTACTTTTAGCGATACCGCTGATGATCTGGCTCTAGGTCGGCCCGGGCAATACTCGCTTTCCTCCACTGTTGTCATTGATCACTATAGATGTGACGCTTCCGTCTTCTATGTCATGATATTAGAGCATCCAATCATCGATCGACATCTCTTCTGTGACCCACCTTAGAATGTTGACAACACTCGACTGATCGACGACAGAGTGGATGATCCGAGTGTTGCCTTGGCAGACACGATAGAGACTTTGCCTGCTCGCGAGCTTGTCAGCCCCTGATGGTTGTGGTTGACTTGCCAGTGACTTAATCTTCTCAATCAATCGAGATAACGACGCTTTATCCGATGCCCTTTGCGGCTCCCTGACGGCTGATGACTTAATTCTGAGGCTATATGCGCTACTAATTCTTAGGCTTGTGACAAACTCTTCGAGGCTAAACCTTTGCTCAGCCTCCCTTTAACGTCACGCGAACTGCTTCGTTGACCATGTCAGTCATTGAGCGGTTGCATGCAGCAGCTCTTAATCGAAGTGCACGACGTCAAGACGGCGTGGCTGTCAGCTTTTCTTTGATCCCTCGAACGCTGCCCCTGAGTGGCAGGCAGGGAGCCTGGGGTGGCGCAGTAGAGTGTTGATGGAGGCCTGTCCACTCGAGGGGCTTGTTCGGAGGGAGCATGGTCAATAAATTAGGCTGTCTTAAATGCGTTGAGGTGCTTTCAGTCCATTCTTTATTTCATACCCGCGAAGCATAATTATGCT
>CANEWU010000062.1 GCA_947442825.1 Synechococcaceae cyanobacterium | reverse complement strand
GATCGAGGAGCAGCGCCTGGCCTGGCAGGCCACCACCGGTGTGCCGGAACTGCTCTGGCTGCCCGGTGTCGGTGACCACGGTGGCGGCCCCACCGCCGAGATGCTCGAGCAGCTGGCGCTCTGGCGCAGCCAGCCCGAGGCCGCCCCCCAGACCCACGGCACCCTGCGTCAGCACCTGGAAGGGCTGGAGCCACTGGTGGCGGGCCTGCCGGTGTGGCGCGATGAGCTGTACCTGGAGCTGCACCGCGGCTGCGCCACCAGCCGCCCCGACCAGAAGCGCCACAACCGCACCCTGGAGCGTCTGCTGCGGGAGGCCGAGCTGGCGGTCGCCCTCGCTGGCGCCCCCGGCGAGCCGGTGGATTGGCGGCCGCTGCTGTTCCAACAGTTCCACGACATCCTGCCGGGCACCTCGATTCCGGAGGTGTTCGAGCAGGCGGAGCCCGAGTGGCGCGCGGCCCGTCGCCGCGCCTGCCGTCAGCGCGATGCGGCCCTGCAACGGCTTGGGGCCGGCCGGGCCGGTGCCGCGGGTTTGGGGAGCGCGGCGGTTCCCTCCGGTGTGGCGCCACGCCAGGGGTGGTGGTTGGCCCAGCTCCAGCCCCTGCCGCCGGCCCCGCGGGTGCTGCGGCTCCCCGCCGGCCGCTGGTGCCTGGAGGGGGCGGCCGATGCCACGCCCCTGCCCAGCCAGCTGGCCGTCGGGGGCGGGCAGTGGCTGCAGCTGCCGCCGCTGGCGGGGGTGACCCTGCGGCGGCTGTGGCGGGAGCCCGGGGCCGCTGCGCCGTCAGCCGCCCCCCCAGCCGCCCCCCCAGCCGCCCCCTCCGCCGCCCCCTCCGCCGCCCCCTCCGTCGCCCCGGAGCCGCTCGATCCGGTGCGGGTGCGGCCCGAGCCGGAGATCGGCGGCGGCTGGCGGCTGGAGAACGGCCAGATCGCGGTGCAGCTGGGACCCCAGGGCATCGAGCAGATCTGGGATTCCGCGGGGCGTCCCTGCCTGGCCGCTCCGCTGGCTTGGCGCCGCTGGGCCGACCGCGGTGAGTTCTGGGACGCCTGGGACATCGCCGCCGATCACCGTGCCCATCCCCTGCCCTGGATCTGGCAGGGGGAGCCCCGCTGGCTGGAGCGCGGCCCCCTCTGCGCCCGCTTCCTGTGGCGTGGCCGCTGTGGCGCCAGCCCGCTGCGGCTGGAGGGCCGGCTGCGGGCGGCCAGCCCCTACCTGGAGCTCACCCTGGCGGTGGATTGGCGCCAACGGCATGAGCTTCTGCGGCTGGAGCTGCCCCTGGCCCGGCCGGCCCTGCGCTGGGCGGCCGACACCCCCGGTGGTGTGATCGAGCGACCAGCGGCTGCCCTCACCGGCCCGGAGCAGGCCCGCTGGGAGGTGGCGGCCCTGCGGTGGCTGGCCTCGGTGGAGACCGCGGCGGGCGGCGGGCTGGCGGTGCTGCTCGATGGGCCCCAGGGGGTGGGCGCCGATCCGGAGCGGTTGGGGGTGTCGCTGCTGCGGGCCCCCACCTGGCCCGATCCAGGCGCCGACAACGGCTGGCAGCGCCAGCGCCTGGCGGTGATGCCCTGTCCGCGCGGCTGGCGCACCGACGGGGTGGCAGCCGCCGCGCAGCGGCTGCGGGAGCCCCTCTGGTGCCGGCCCATCGAAGACATGCCCCCAGAAGACATAGACCCCGGCGACATGCCCCCCGACGGTGGAGCGCATCCCCTGCTGCCTGCCCTGCCCGACGACCTGGAGCTGATCAGCCTGCGCGCCGATCCCCGCGACGGCGAACCCCGGGCGATCCAGGTGGCGCTGCAAAACCTCGGACCGCGACGCCGTCGCTGGCCGGTGCCTCCGGGCTGGCTGCTGCTGGAGCGGGTGGACGGATTGGGCCGGCCCCTGGAACTCGGGGCGGAAGGGAGCGCGAGGGAGGGCGGGGATGGCCTGACCCTGCGGCCCTGGCAGCTGGGCTTCTGGCGCCTGGCGCCGGCGGATCAGTCTGCCCAGGTGGATCAGTCTTCGTGATCGTCGAAGGGGTCGGTGAGGCGCTTGGAGGGGGGGCCGAAGGCGGTGTAGACGCCGAAGCCGGTGAGCCCGAGCAGCACGGTCACCAGGGCGATGGCCACGGAGAAGGCCGGTGAGGTGCTGGTGGGTTCCATGGGGGGGTGGGAGGGGGTCTCAGGCGGGCAGGGATTTCAGGCGGGAGGCGCGGCGTGCGTCACATCTCTCGACAGCTGTCCCGGAGAGGCCGGTGGGGCCCTTACACTAGCCGTAGCTTCTGTCCCATCGAGGAGTTCAAGCCCCCATGGCCCAACGCACCCGTCTGGGAGACATCCTCCGCCCCCTCAACTCGGAGTACGGAAAGGTCGTTCCCGGTTGGGGTACCACTCCGGTGATGGGCCTGGCCATGGCCCTCTTCCTGGTCTTCCTGCTGGTGATCCTGCAGCTGTACAACAAGTCGCTGCTGCTCGAAGGCATCAACGTCAACTGGAACGGCTGATCGCCCCCGTCTCCGGCACCTCCCCATGAACTTCTTCGGCATCGGTCTGCCTGAGATGGCGGTAATTGCCGCCATTGGCCTCCTGGTTTTCGGGCCGAAGCGTCTGCCTGAGCTCGGGCGCACCCTTGGGCGCACCCTCAAGGGGTTCCAGTCGGCATCACGGGAGTTCGAGCAGGAATTCCGCAACGTCATCGACACTGACAAGGGCGCCGCTGACGCCTCGGCGCCTCCGCAGGCCATCGCTCCGGCTGAAACAACCGCTGCCGTCGCCGCTTTCGTCGAGGCCTCCGCTGTGCCAGGTGCCACCCCCGTCACCATTGCGAACTCCGACGCTCTCGTCGCAGCGACGGCGGAGCCGGCCGTCGCAGAAGCTTCCCCCCCTTCCGCCGGCTGATCCGGCCTCGGCTCCGACCCCGTGGACCTTCAGCTGTTGGTGGGCCTCGGCAACCCGGGCGCCAAGTACGCCGAAACACGGCACAACGTCGGTTTCATGGTGCTGGAGCGCATGGCGTGCGCCGCGGGAGCCTCCTTCCGCAGCCAGCCGCGCCTGCAGGGCCAGCTGGCGGAGGTCGGCAGCGGTGAGTCCCGGCTGCGGCTGCTGATGCCCCAGACCTACATGAATGAGAGCGGCCGCTCCATCCGTGCCGCCCTCGACTGGTACCGCCTCGACCCCTCCCAACTGCTGGTGTTGGTGGACGACATGGACCTGCCCCTGGGCCGGTTGCGGCTGCGCGCCAGCGGCAGCGCCGGCGGCCACAACGGTCTGCGCAGCACCATCGCCCATCTTGGCAGCCAGGATTTCGCCCGCCTGCGCATCGGCATCGGCGCCCCCGCCGACAACCCGGCCGAACGCCGGGCCCGCACCATCTCCCATGTGCTCGGGCGTTTCAGCGCCGAGGAGCGGCCCGTGCTGGAGGCGGTGCTGGAGGAGGTGGTGGCCGGCGTTGAACGCATCCGGCGCCAGGGGATCGAGCGGGCCGGCAACCACCTGAACCGGTTTCAGCCGCCGCAGCCGGCCACCCCCACGCCCGCCCCCTGACCCATGGCGCGCCTGCCCACCACCACCGCTCGCCTGCGGGTGCTCCGCCAGAGCTTCAACCCCTGCGTGGTGGAGGGGGAGGTGGCGGCCGGTGGCTTCCAGTGGACCTTCCGTTGGCAGTTCGACCGCGGCCAGCTGGTGGTCGAGCCCTCCCTCGGCCGCGCCCTGATCCAGGACGCCCTGCTGCGCTTCCTTCTCAAGGCCGACTACCAGCTCGAGGCTGGTGGCGACTACGCCTTTACGGTGCGCGCTTCGTTCTGATCGTCCCCGTCCCCGGCCTGGCCTCCGGTTCGCGCGCAAGCTCCCGCCCCAGCCAGCGCTCCAGCAGCAGCTGGGCCACCACGTCGTCCCAGGGGCGCGGGGGCTGGCGCAGACCCTTCGGCAGGCAGCGCCTCCAGCCGCGGGGGGGGAACAGCTGCCAGTAGCGCTCCCGCGCCGCCAGGGTGCTGCCCCGCTCCCTCTGCCACACCACCGGCAGCCGATCCGCCAGCCGCTCCCGCCAGCGGCCCGACCCCGTGCCATCGCCGATCACCACCGCGGCCAGCCCCGGCTCCTGCCGCCACGCCTCCAGCAGCCGCTCCGCCTCCGCCGGGGCCACCACCAGTGCCTGCACAACGCGTTGCCGCGCCCCATCGCTGAGCACCAGCCCACACTTGGCGCTGCCCGGATCGAGGGCCGCCACCGGGCCTTCCCCCTGCGGTTGCGGTCCGGTGCCCCCCGCGTCAGCGCCCGTCATGGCCGCCCCGGTGCCGCCGGGCTGGCCGGCCGCCAGCGCAGCTCCACCACGATCGGGTCGGGGGTGTCGGCATCGAGGGCGGCAAAGGCCTCCAGGCTGGCGTCCTGCCCGCTGGGGCGCTCCACCAGCTCCCGGCTGAGGGTGTTGAAAGCGGCCGCATCGAACTGCACCCCATCGGCCAGGGTGCCCTGGCGCTGGGCGCGGGCGAAGGCTGCCGCCAGCAGCAGGTTGAGGCGACTGCGCACCACCTCCTGGCTGCGCTCCTCCGCCTCCAGGCCGGTGCGGGCCAGCAGCTCACCGCGCCGCACCACCCGTTTGTTGGGGCGTACGTCGGGGAAGGCCACCACCCGACCCTCACCCCGCAGCACGTTGGCGGCCGATCGCACCGACACCACCCAGGTGCCGGGCTTGCGGATCATGGCCTCCAGCCGCTGGATGTCGTTGCGCGGCACGAGCAGCACCTGGCGGTCGACCTTCTGGCCCGGCAACAGGCGCTGAAAGGCGGTGAGATTCGCCTGCTGCAGCAGGCCATCGATGGCTTCGCGGGCCTGGTTGGGGCGCTCCAGCCGCACCTTGGCGGAGGCCAGTGGCTCGCCGCTGGCGATCACCACATCGCCCCGGCGCAGGGCGATCACGTTGGTTTCCAGGTCTTTGAGCTCGCGGGCGCCGGCGGCGATCCGCTCGCGCACCTGGCGCAGTTCGGCCTCGGTGCGGCGGATCTCGGCGTCGCGGCCGCTCACCTCCCGCCGCAGCCGCGCCTGCTGTTTCTCCAGCCGGTCACGTTGGTCCTGCAGGGGCTGGAGGCTGCGGCGCAGCGTTCCGAGCCGATCCTCTGCGGTTCGCAGCTGGCTGGCGGCCCGGCCGCGGGCGGTCTCCGCCTGGCGTTGGGTCGCCAGGGCCTGGGTGCGCCCCTGCAGGGCCTGGCGACGTCCCCGTTCCGCCCGCCCCACCTCGGCCCGGCTGCTCTCAAGCTCCGCCCGGCGCGTGCGCAGCTCCGCCTGGCTGCGCACCAGGGCGGTGCGGCTGTCGCGCAGGCGCTCCTGCAGCTGATCCAGCTCGAAGAGCCCCACCCGCAGCCGCTCGCTCACCAGCAGCATCAACGCCAGCGACACCGCGCTGATCAGGGCGCCGGTGAGGGCCGTGATCACCACGGCGGTCTTGCGGGGCCGCAGGTTGAAGAGGCTGAGGCGGGCCTTGCCCACCTTGGTGCCCAGCCGATCGCCCAGGGTGGAGAGCACTCCGCCGAGCACGAGCAGCGCCAGGATCAGCAGCCAGCCCGACACAGCGCGCTCCGGGGTCGACCCAGTATCCACGGCCGAGAGGTGGCGGTGGTGGTGGCGGTGATGGCGGTGGGGGCGCTCAGCTGAAGCGCTTGGAGAGGGCGATCGGATCGAAGACCGTGATCTTCTTGCGATCGATCTGCAGCAGCCCCTCGTTGCGCAGATCGCCCAGCAGGCGGGTGATCGTGACGCGGGTGGAGCCGATCGCCTCGGCGATCGCCTGGTGGGAGAGGCGCAGGTCGATGGTGATGCCCTCGCTGCTCGGCACGCCGAAATCGCGGCAGAGCACCAGGAGAAAGCTCACCAGCCGCGAACTCATGTCGCGGTGGGTGAGGGTTTCGATCATCGTTTCGGTCTGCAGGATGCGGGAGGAGAGGCCCTGCAGCAGCAGCAGGCCCACGCTGGCGTCCTGCTCGATTGCCCGTCGCACCGAGGTGGCCGGGGCCGTGATCAGCTCGACCCGGGTGAAGGCGATGGCGTGATAGAAGCGGTCGGAGCGCTGGCCGGTGAGCAGCGAGAGCACCCCGAAGAGGCTGTTCTCGCGCAGCAGTGCCACTGTGATCTCCTCTCCGGATTCGTACACCCGCGACAGCCGCACGGCCCCGCGCCGCAGGAGGTAAACGCGCTCGGCCGGATCGCCGGGGAAGAAGATCGTTTTGCCCCGTTCGATCGTTTCGCTGCTGCTGCCCGACAGGCCGCGAATCACCTCCAGCAGGGTGGGCAGCGGCGCGGAGCCCGTACCGGGACTGAGGCTGCCCGGGGAACCCGTACTAGGGGTGTTGGTGAGTCGGCTGAAGCCGCGGCTGGCGCCGACCATGACGGGATGGCGGATGGCTGGAAGTTACGGATCGTGCAGGCCCTTGCGTGTAGCCGATCACACCGTTTCCTGGGTGGGTGGAGGTGGCGCTTCGGTTAAGGCCTGCCTTTGTTGCTCCCGTAACGTCACCATGCCCCCTTCCGCCAGGGAGAGCAAGGTGTCGAGCTGGGAGCGGGAGAAGGGCGCCCCTTCGGCGGTGCCCTGGATCTCCAGCAAGTCGCCATTCTCGTTGCCGACCACGTTGAGGTCGACCTCGGCGCGGCTGTCTTCCGCGTAGGCCAGATCCAGCAGGGCCCGGCCCCCCACCAGCCCCACCGACACCGCCGCCACCTGGTGGCGCAGGGGGTCGCTGGCCAGATCGCCCCGCTCGCGCAGCCGCCGCAGGGCCAGGGCGAGGGCGACCCAGGCGCCGGTGATGGCGGCGGTGCGGGTGCCGGCGTCGGCCTGCAGCACGTCGCAATCCACCAGCAGGGTGCGCTCGCCGAGGGCCTCGAGGTCGAGGGCGGCCCGCAGGCTGCGGCCGATCAGCCGCTGGATCTCCTGGGTGCGGCCGGAGAGCTTCAGCAGCTCGCGGCTCTGGCGGGTGGGGGTGGAGGCGGGAAGGAGGCGGTACTCGGCGCTGAGCCATCCCTGGCCGCTGCCCCGCCGCCAGCGGGGCACCTCCTCCTCCACGCAGACGCTGCAGAGCACGCGGGTGCGGCCGGCCTCGACCGTGACTGAGGCCAGGGCGAAGCCCATCGGATCCCAGAGGAAGCGCACCGGGCGCAGCTCCGTCGCCTGGCGTCCGTCGTGGCGCAGGTCGTCCTGGCGAGGGCTGCCAGGGCGAGGGTCGTCGTCGCGGCGGGCGGGCTCGGCAGGGGAATCGGTCAAGGGGCCTGGTGGGGCGGCTGGTTGCAGCGTACGGAGCACCGTTGCCCCACCGCTGGTGTGCGCCGGCGGCGGATGCCGCTACATTCGGGGTCCTGCCCCCGTTCTCCATGGCCGCCAGCCTCGCCGACCATCGCCCGCCCAAGCGGAACGGTGCCGGCCAGCCGCTGCGTGTGCTCGCCCCCCACGCCCCCGGGGCCGGGGCCCCGGCGACCCCCCAGATCCCGGAGACCCCCCTGCGCCTGGTGCCGCGCCCCGAGGGGCTGCTGCAGATCCACACCGCCCCCTACCGGGGCAGCTTCGCGGCGGTTTACAGCCAGGCCCTGCGCAGCGCGGGCCTGGGCAGCCGCGTGCTGGTGAGCCAATTTCTCAAGGGAGGGGTTGATCAGGGCGTGGTCGGCAGCCTCTGGCTGTGCGGGCGGCTGCAGTGGCTGCGGCCCGCCACGCCGCTGTGCCTGGAGGGTCCGCCCCCCAACGCCACCGACAGTGCCGCCCCTAGTGCCTCCCCCACTACTGCGGCACCGGATCCCCGCGCAGCGGTGCGCGAAGTGTGGGACTACAGCCGCGACAGCCTGCTCGCCGGCGAGGTGGACCTGATGGTGCTCGATGAGCTGGGCCTGGCGGTGGAGCTGGGCTGGCTCGACGGCGAGGAGGTGTGCCGCACGTTGGAGCAGCGCCCGGTGCATCTGGATGTGATCCTCACCGGCCCGGCCATGCCGCCGGCCCTGCTGGCGATGGCCGACCAGCTCACCGAGCTGCGCCGCGGCCTCTGAGGCGGGTCGCGCCTACCCTCGCGATGTCGCGGTTCCGTCGATGCTGAAGAACGACCGCTGGATCAACGAGCAGGCCGCCAGCGGCATGATCGAACCGTTCCAGCCCACCTTGGTGCGCCACCTGGAGCCCGAAACCGCCAGCGCACCGGTGCTGAGTTACGGCTGCTCCTCCTTCGGCTATGACCTGCGCCTGTCGGCCCGCGAGTTTCTGATCTTCCGCCATGTGCCCGGCACGGTGATGAACCCGAAGCGGTTCAACCCGGCGAACCTGGAGCCGGCCCCGTTGCATCACGACGAAGACGGCCAGTACTTCATCCTGCCGGCCCATTCCTACGGCCTGGGGGTGGCGCTGGAGCGGCTGCGGGTGCCGCCCACGATCACCGTGATCTGCCTGGGCAAGAGCACCTATGCCCGGCTGGGCATCATCGTGAATACCACCCCGGCCGAGGCCAGCTGGGAGGGCCATCTCACGTTGGAGTTCAGCAATTCCAGCGGCGCCGATTGCCGCATTTATGCGGAGGAGGGCATCTGCCAGCTGCTGTTCTTCGAAGGCGATCCCTGCGATACCACCTACAAAGACCGGGCCGGCAAATATCAGGACCAACCGGAGCGGGTGACGCTGGCCAGGGTGTGAGGAGCCGCTGTGGGGAACCGCGGGCGGGGCGCGTAAGGCCCTGGGTACCCCCCTAGGCTGGGATATGACTTCCGTCGGCGCCATGGCAGTCGCGACCTCCGCCGCCTGGGTGCCGGCCGCGGCAGAACCTGAGGGCCAGCCGCCGTTGCTGTTGCCCCGGGATCTGTGGCTGACGCCAGAGCCATTCGCCCACGTGTGTGCGGCCAATCCCGAAGCCGTGCTGGAACTCACCCCCGAAGGCCAGCTGATCACGATGACCCCCACCGGCGGTGAGACCGGCACTCGCAACAGCCTGTTGATGGCACGCTTGCAGATCTGGGCCCTGCAGCGCGGTGGCTGGAACGTGTTTGCTAGCTCCAGCGGTTTCCGCCTTGGGGATGGATCCGTGCCCAACCCGGATGCCTCGCTGATGCGGCTGGAGCGGTGGGAGGCCCTGTCGCCCCAGGAGCGTCGGGGTTTTCCGCCTCTGTGTTCCGACCTGGTGGTGGAGGTGGCCAGTGCCTCCGATGGGCGACCGCAGGGGGCCACCGCGCTGCTGCCGGATCTGCACCTGGACCTTGCGGAGATCTGGGCAGGTTGATGACGCCTTCCGATGACAGTCGCTGGCAGCAGCGCCTTGCCAACTTCTCCCGTGCCTTGGCGTTGCTGCGCCAGGCGATGTTGCATGGCCCCGCCGCCCTGAATCAGCTGGAGAAGGAAGGGGTGATCCAACGGTTTGAGTACTGCTTCGAGCTGGCCTGGAAAACCACCAAGGATTACATGGAGGCCAGTGGTTATGTGTTTGCTGTGGTTATGCCACGCCAGGTGCTTAAAGATGCCTATGCCGCCAAGGTGATTGGGGAGGGTTCGGTATGGATTGCCATGCTCGACCACCGCAATCTGCTCTCGCACACCTATAATCCAGTTGTGTTCGAGCAGGCCGTGGTGGCCATTCACCAGCGTTATCTTCCGGCTCTTGAGCAGCTGCACCACTTCCTGCAGCAGGAGGCAACAGGATGAGTGCAGCCCCCCTGGAGCCTGCAGACCTGGAGTTGGTGCGCGCAGTGCTGCGGCGCCATCCTGAGGTAGTGAGCGCCACCCTGTTTGGATCCCGCGCCAAGGGCACCCACACCCCCCGCTCGGATGTGGATCTCGCCCTGGCCGGCCCTTTGGAGAGCCTTGGTGCCGAGGCGATTGCCGCCGAGTTGGAGGAGTTGCCCCTGCCATTTCGCTTTGATGTGCATGCCTTGGAGGCGATCACCTATGGGCCGCTGCTGGAGCACATTGCGCGGGTGGGGGTGGCGATCTATCCGGAAGGACGTCAGCCATGACGGCCTTGCTGCCCTAAGACGGCAGCGCGCGAGACAGCAGGCCCGCATGCCAGGCAACAAAGCCGGCCATGTTCACAGCCACCGTGATCCAGAACATCTCAACGAAACTCGATTTGGCGCATTTGTGACGCATCAGCTGCTGCGCCAGTAGCGCACCGGGCCATCCGCCAGCCAGGCTGAGCAGGTGCAATGTGCTCTCCGGGGTGCGCCAGCGCTTATTCTTTGCCGCCGTCTTATCGACGGCGTAGATATGGAACGTCACGATGCTGAGCCCGATGTAGAGGGCGGACACCCCGGGATGCACAGGCCAGTGGAAGGCAACAACCAGCCAGAGGATGACGAAGACCGGGATCACCAGAAGCCGTGGCAGCGTCCATGCGGCAGGTAGTTCCGCGCGGAGCTTCAGGCGTTCACTCCTGGCTTGGGAGATCTGAACCGAATGGGCCCGCGTCTTGCCGTTTGGGCCAGGCTCGATCGCAAAGGTTACGCTCTGGCCGACGATCGGGCGGCCGATGCCCGGCGGAAAGGCCTTTATGTGCACGAAGACATCGTTGCCACCACCCGTTGGTTCGATGAAACCGAAGCCACGCTCGTCGTTCCAGGTTTTGAGGATGCCGTTGCGGCGCATTGGGGGTGGGCGTGGAAAGAATCGGCGCGTTATGGCAAGAGGGGAAGCCCCAGCTCGGCCAGAAAGGCATTGTGCTTGTCGCGGGCTTCGCGAATGGTTTGGTCAAGGGCCACGAGCTCGGCATGGACGGCAGAGAGGTCGATCTCCTCTTCGGCTACTGAGGTGCTGATGTAGCGCGAGATGTTGAGGTTGAAGTCGTTTTTGACGATTTCCTCCACTGGCACACGGCGCGAGTAGCGAGGTTCTTCCTTGCGCTGTTTATAGGTATCAACGATTTGGCTGATGTGCTTCTGGCTGAGTTGATTTTGCCGTTTGCCCTTATCGAATTGATCGGCTGCATTAATGAACAGAACATCATCCGGCTTCTTGCACTTCTTGAGCACGAGAATGCAGACAGGGATGCCCGTGGAATAGAAGAGATTGGCTGGCAGGCCGATTATGGTATCGATATGGCCGTCTTTCAGCAGCTTGGCGCGGATGCGTTCTTCTGCACCGCCACGAAAGAGCACGCCATGGGGAAGGATGATCGCCATCACGCCTTCATCTTTGAGGTAGTGGAAGCCGTGGAGGAGGAAGGCGAAATCGGCGGCAGATTTGGGGGCAAGGCCGTGGCTTTTGAAGCGCACGTCGTCGGCGAGTGAATCGGTGGGCTCCCAGCGGTAGCTGAAGGGTGGATTGGCCACGATGGCATCGAAGCTGGGTTTCCTGGCGGGGTTCAGATCCCGCAGCAACTCCCAGTCGTTTTCCAAGGTGTCACCATGGAAGATTTCAAATTCGGTGTCTTTCACCCCATGCAGCAGCATGTTCATCCGGGCGAGATTATAGGTGGTGATGTTCTTTTCCTGCCCGAAGATCTTGCCGATCGTGCCGCCGGCTTTGCTTACCTGCTTGCGCACGTTGAGCAGGAGGGAGCCGGAGCCGCAGGCAAAATCCATCACGCTTTCGAGGTGTTTCTTGGTGCCGCTGCTGGGTTCTTGGCTATCGAGGGTAACAATGCCGGAGAGGATGTCGGATATCTGCTGCGGGGTGTAGAACTCGCCAGCCTTCTTGCCCGAGCCGGCGGCAAACTGCCCGATCAGATATTCATAGGCATCACCAAGTGTGTCGATATCTGTGGAGAACTCCGCCAGCCCATCCGCGATCCTCTTGATGATGGTGCACAGCTTGCCATTGCGATCGGAGTAGGTGCGGCCCAGCTTCTCGGAAGCCAGGTTGATCTCCGAGAACAGGCCCTGGAACGTGCTCTCAAACGACTCGGTTTCAATGTATTTGAAGCCGGCTTGGAGCGTGTTGAGCAGCTCGTCGCTTTGGATGCGAGCCTGATGAGCAATGCTCGCCCAGAGATGGGACGGCTTGATCACATAATGGATCTTGCGGCGCATCTGCTTTTCAAAGGCATCCACATCCTCTGGATTGAGCTCATACCAGATGCTTAGTGGAACCAGGTAGCTGTCGGCTTCGAGTTCCGGGTAGTCACTGCTCAGCTCCTTTCGTGCAGCGATCTCGTAGTTGTCGGAGAGGTAGCGCAGGAACAGGAAGGCGAGCATGTAGTCGCGGAAGTCGTCCGCGTTCATCGCCCCGCGCAGCTGATCGGCGATCGCCCAGAGGGTGTTGCCGAGTTGTTGTTGGGTGGAGTCGCTCATGTCTGTGGTGGGCGCGGGGCTCGCGCTTCAGGCCGAAATCAGATCGGCCTCCAGAGGCTTGTCTTTGCTGAACTGGCTCACACCCAGGATGCTGAACCCGATCACATGGCCCTCGGCATCCACACGCTCCATGACGGCATCATGGCTGGTTTCCTTGGCGTAACCAGGAGCCTCCGAGAAGCGCACTTCCAGGAAATCTGCCTCAGGATCAAACCAGACTTTCAGCTTATTGGCCATAACGGTGCTCCAAGCTTGGGTTTGTCGGTCAGGTAGGCGGTGACGACGAAGGCATCGCTCTCTGTGTACTTTACAACCACACACAGCCATTTGGCACCGACGATGGTCTGCGGGTAGAACCCATAAAACAATCGCACAGCATCATCAGAACGGGAACGGCGAACGATCTGCGGCGCAGCCAGCAGCTGATCGATCTCCGCACCCATCTCGTTCATTTCCGGATGCTCCAGAATGTGCGCCATGCGCTCCGCCGTCAGTCTCACCTCAATCCCGAAGCAATCGGCGACCGTTTTCAGCCCATGGGGCATGGGTTCGGGTGCGCTCATGCCGGATCACGCGGCGAACGCACCCGGTAGCCCACGGCCAGGATGGCGTCGAGATTGTAGAGGTTGACGGGGCGCTGCACCTCGCGGCCGCCTGCGTCTAACTCTCCCTCTTCGAAGAGATTCTTCAGATGTAGGGAGATGTTCTGATTGGTGCCATCGACCAGTTCTGCCATCTCCAACTGCGCCAGCCAGACGGCCTGGTCAGTGGCCCGCAGCTTGATCTGGCTGCGTCCGTCTTCCGTGGTGTAGAGAATCAGATCGTTCATGGCGTCGATACAGATGAAAGCGGGTTCTCGGCAATTTCTGGCAAGGCAAATTGGAACGCCGTCACAAAGTCTCGAAGAATGCGGCGGAACAGCTCTTGGTTATCCTGGCCCATTTCTACAGGATCGTGGATCGCATACTTACCATGGCTGAGGAGGTTGAGGGCCCGGTTGTATAGAGCGCGATCTTCCTCATTGTTCAGTGCTTGAAGACAAAACGCAATATCGGGATGCCCGAAGAAGGATGCCGTCTTCTCCATCACGCTTCGCAAGGCATTAAAGTGAAAGGTGTAGAGCTTGCCGATTTTTGGATCGGCTGCTCGATGAAGTTCGGCAAGCGTGGCGACATGATGAAAGTAGGGCGTATCCTCCGTAGCGCGAAGCGTATAGAAGCCCTCAGACCCAGGGCGATGGAGGAAGTAGCGTTTCAGGTTAATCTTCGGGCTTCCGTCTTTAGCCCTCCCTAGTTCATTGCACATCACGTTGAAGAACAGGG
>CANEWU010000061.1 GCA_947442825.1 Synechococcaceae cyanobacterium | reverse complement strand
CTGCCGGGCCCGGCCCCTGCTTTCAGCGCACCCCCAGCCATTTATGGCTCTGCAGGCTGAGGCGCCAGGAGGGGTGAGCGCGCACGAACTCGATCGCCAGCCGCTGACCCTCGGCGCTATCCCAGCCGGGCTGCAGCAGCAGGGCCGGCGCTCCCCCGGTCGATGCCGTGGCGGCCCCAGCGAAGGCGGCCGCCGCCATCTCTGAGGCGAAGGCCAGATCCTCCGGACCGTGCACCACCACCTTGAGCTCGTGGCACGCCGCCAGCAGCTCGGGGCGGGGCGGCTGGTGCGGCTTCGGGGAGAGGGTGATCCAGGCGAAGCGGCCGCTGAGGGGATCGACGCCGCTTGTTTCCAGATGGAGCGGCAGCCCCGCCGGCCGCTCGGGGTTGGTGGTGGCGGCCTGGATCTGATCGCAGAGGGGCCCGAGATCGTGGTGCAGCGGCTCGCCGCCGGTGATCACCGCGAAGGCGGCGCCCGCCTCGGCCGCCTGCCGGGCCTCCTCGGCCAGCTCCGCCAGGCGGCGGGGCGGATGGGCGGCGGCGGGCCAGGAGTGTTTGGTGTCGCACCAGGGGCAGCCCACGCTGCAGCCCGCCAGCCGGACGAAGAAGGCGCTGCGGCCGGCGTGCAGGCCTTCCCCCTGCAGGGAGTGGAAGGTTTCCACCACCGGCAGGGACGGCGCGGCAGTGGCTGACGCGGTGGCGATCACGGGCAGGGGCGCGGGGGAAGATCTGATCGCCCCAATCTTGCCTGCTCCAGCGCTGCGCAGGCTTCAGAGCGCGGCTCGGGATCTCTTGCGCAGCCGGCGGCTCCAGCCAAAGGCAGCTCCGGCCCCCAGCAGGGGCAGGGGGCCAGGCACAGACGCTGGGCTTGAACCTTGAAGGTTCAGTGACCAGCTGCCCAGTGTGCCTACGTCTGTACGTGATCTATCTGAGATATTCAGCCGCCAGGTGCCGCTTGACGGCAGGCCGCTGATGGTGGTGAGCATGGGCACTTTGGCGCTGCTGCGGAAACCAGTGGGGAAATAGTCTCCACCTGGAGGAGTGCCTTGACCCGAAGACGCCACGGCCCACAGGTCCCCGGTGAAGGCGTCATTGAAGCTGTAGGTCCCGTTTAGGTTGCTAATAGCGTTTACACGGTTGAATAGTTCGACGGTGGTGTTCGTGTCTATGTGTGTGAGGGAGGCAAAAAGATCAGAAATCCATGTGTGGGTGATTGCATTCAATCCCACCGTGATATCATTGATCAGGAAATTGTCAGCGACCACGATATCGCTGAAAGCTCCTGTTGTGTTGTTGTCAGGAATGCCAAAGCCCGCGCCACTGCCCGTGAATGTGGTGACAAGTGCCTGGGCCGGTCTGGGAATAAATGCGAAAACTGCGGATGTAGCGGTAGCTGCAATTGCAACCCGAGCTATGCGGGAAGTGTTCATGAAAAAAAATCGAAGCTTCTCCTATTCCCCCCCCCCTTTTTTTTTCTGTTTGTCAAGCATCGATTGCGGTCAGTCGGTCGCGATCGATACAATCCCCTCCATGGCCATGATCTCGATTTCGACGCGGCACGGGAATTCCCGTGGCCTGGCAGGCGGTGAAGCAGGGGTGGCACCGCTGATCTCGTAATGACGGCCCCCGTCGCCGCGGAACGCGCACCGGATCCCATCAAGGAAGGGTCTGCACGATCTCGGCTTCTGAGTACCCCTGTAGATGGGAGGCATCGGCGCCGTGCCGGTCACCTCTCCGGCAGCTAGGAGGAAGTCAGGCAGCCAGTCCGTTCCGAGGAGACGTCCGAAGCCTCGTCCGGCAGGTCCCGGCCGGACGGTCCCATCAAGAATCAGCCCCACCCTCGCCGCTGCCAGCATCGACCTGAAGGAGAACCAGATCCAGCCGCGCCCCGAGGAACTGCTCAAAGTCCCTATCGAGACTGATCATTCGCAGCGAACCTCTGATCGCGAAGGCGGCCAGATAGGCGTCCATCCAACGCTTGGGTGCCGCCTCCTCCAGCCCCGCCAGGCGCCACCAAAGCGCCTCCAATTCGGGGGGCTCCTCGATCAGGTCAACCTGGGGCAAGGCCGCAAAGGCGGCGAGGGCGCTCAAGGCATCCCGATTGGTAATTGGATCCGACCGATACGCCTTGAAGATCGCCGGAGTGGAGACCAGCCGCAGAAAACTCTGCTGTGTGGCACGGCAGAACAGGGCGGGAGAGCCAGGCGTGGCTTCCAGAAGCACCTTCTGGGAATTGGCGTGGGCTGGATGGGCTGGGAATGCTGCGGCCAGCCAGACATTCACATCAAGCAGACAGGCCGGCACGGCGACGGTCCTCCTGCATCAGGCACTGCTGCTCCAGCTCCAAAGCCGCTGCCAGATCAATCGCGGGCCGGGCGCCCGGGGCCTTGGCCCGGAAGACGGGCAATCCCTTCGGGTCCAGGCTGACCACCGTGCTGCTGATGGACGCACTGGGTGTGTGGCCACCGTGGAGGCCCAGACGAATGAACTCCGCGACCAGATCCTTGAGGCTGCATCCCTGCTGCAGTGCCCGCTGCTTGGCCTGGCGAACCAAGTGGTCAGGCAGGTCCAGGGTGGTCTTCATCGCACCGGGAGCGACTCCAGCTCTATCTTAATGGCAAGCCAGCAAGCTGGTTTCCTGGCCCAGGTGGTCCGGGACCGATCGGACTCCATCTGTGCCGCGCGATCAGCCTCTGAATGGGCAGCCGCGCCAGGCGCTCCCGCTGGCCGCTGGATTGGCAGATTCAGGATCTGGCGCCAACGGGATTGGCAGAGGTTTGCCTTGTGCGCTCCAGCTGGGCCAGTTGGCTGACATCGATTGCAGGGGCGTGAGGGCGAACCTGGGCTCAGGCCTGGAGCGGCTGTACCCCCTGGGGAGCCTGGGGAGCCGGCGGAGGGGGAAGAACGGCTTCCGGACGGGCCAGGGCCTCGAGTTGGGCGGTTAGCGCTTCGCCGGCTGGCCGCGCGGCCTGCTTCTGCGCCGCCTCGATCAGCCCGCGGAACAGCGGATGGGGCTTGCCGGGCCGCGATAGAAATTCGGGGTGGTACTGGCAGGCGGTGAAGAAGGGGTGGTCCTTCAGTTCGATCAGCTCCACCAGGCGGCCATCGGGGGAGGTGCCGCTGATCTCGTAGCCCGATTCCAGCAGCAGGTTGCGGTAGGCGTTGTTGAATTCGTAGCGATGGCGGTGGCGCTCGTAGACCACCTCCTCGCCGTAGAGCCGCTGGCCCAGGGTGCCGGGGGTGAGCCGGCAGGGGTAGACGCCCAGGCGCATCGTGCCGCCCAGATCCACCACATCCTGCTGCTCGGGGAGCAGGGCGATCACGGGGTGGGGGGTGGCCGGGTCGAGCTCGGTGCTGGTGGCGCCCACCAGGCCGGCCTGGTGGCGGGCCCACTCGATCACGGCGCACTGCATGCCCAGGCAGAGCCCCAGGAACGGCACCCGCTGCTCCCGCGCCCAGCGAATCGCGGCCACCTTGCCGTCGACCCCCCGGTTGCCGAAGCCGCCGGGCACCACCACCGCATCCATGCCCCGCAACAGCGGCTCAGCCCCCTGCTCCTCGATCTGCTCGGCACAGATCCAGCGCAGATCGAGGGAGGCGTCGCGATCGAGGCAGGCATGGCGCAGCGCCTCCACCACCGAGAGGTAGGCATCGTTGAGCTGCACGTATTTGCCCACCAGCGCCACCTTCACCGCCGGGCCGGGGCTGCGCAGCTTGCGCACCAGCTCCGCCCAGCGGGCCATGTCGCTTTCGTGATCCACCAGCTGCAACACCTCCAGCACCTGACGGCTGAGGCCCTCCTGCTCCAGGGTGAGGGGCACGGCGTAGATGCTGTCAGCGTCGAGGGCCTGGATCACCGCCGGGCTGGCCACCCCGCAGAAGCCGCCGATCTTGGCCTTGAGATCCGTGCTGATCGGCCGGTCGCTGCGGCAGACGAGCACATCGGGCTGGATGCCGATCGAGCGCAGCTCCTTCACCGAATGCTGGGTGGGCTTGGTCTTGAGTTCGCCGGAGGTGCCGATGAAGGGCAGCAGGGTCACGTGCACGAAGGCCGTGTCGTGGCGGCCCACATCGCTGCGGAATTCGCGGATCGCTTCGAGGAACGGCAGCGATTCGATATCGCCCACCGTGCCGCCGATCTCGGTAATCACCACATCGGCGCCGCTGTTGGCGGCCACCCGGTGGATGCGCTCGCGGATCTCGCCGGTGATGTGGGGGATCACCTGCACGGTGCCGCCGTTGTAGTCGCCCCGGCGCTCCTTGTTGATCACCGCCTGGTAGATCGAGCCGGTGGTGACGCTGTTGAGCCGCGTCATCGCCGTGTCGGTGAAGCGCTCGTAGTGGCCCAGGTCGAGGTCGGTCTCGGCGCCGTCTTCAGTGACGAACACCTCGCCGTGCTGGAACGGGCTCATCGTGCCCGGATCCACATTCAGGTAAGGATCGAGCTTGAGGATCGAGACGCTGTAGCCCCGGCTCTTGAGCAGCCGCCCCAGGCTGGCCGCCACGATCCCCTTGCCGATGCTCGACACCACCCCGCCGGTCACAAACACGAACTTGCTGGCTCGCTGGGGTGCGGGCAACGGCATGACAGCTAGGCGGCTTTTTCAATCTAGCCGGCTTCCCTTGTCCAGATCAGCACCCCAGGTCTGTCCCAGCCACCACCGCGCCTACCGCTTCCAGCGGCGCCTTTAGGAGAACGGCCCTTGGGGCCTGGCTGCGCCCGCCACCGGCGGGGGGTCGCAATGCGCCAAAGTGCAGCAGCACCCGCTGGGAGACCTCGCGTTGGCCAACGCACCAGTCGTTCCCGACCCCACCGATGCCGGCTTCCATGCGCTGCTGCGCGCAGGCGTGGACTTTGATCCCCTGTATCCCACCCAGCAGTTCGGGCCCCTGGCGGACCACCTGCCGATGGCCCTGTCTGCGCTGCATGCACACGGTGCGAGCGAGGCAGATCTGCTGCGTTTCCGTGCGGCGTATGCGCGCAAGCTCGTGCCCGTGCGTGTGGCCGGGACGCGCCCCATCTCGTTCCCGGACGACTGGCAGTCTGTTCTCGGCTGTGAACCGGCCTATCCCGCGTTGCTGGCGGCGTTCACAGAGGAGATCTCGGCGGACGGCCGCGACGCTGTGCTGCGCCGGTGGCTGCCCAGGCTGGTCGATGCGCTGGCCGTGCAGGCGCTGCATTCGCTGATTCGGGTGGCGGTGGCCACCACGCACCCGGTGGACGAGGAACTCGCAGCCGCACTGGCCTACTGGTGTACCTCGTACGTGGCCGTCCCGCGGCCTTCCGGCGAGCGCCGCGAGGGCTCGGTGGCAGACCTGTTCGCGGCCGTGCGCACGCATCCCGATGGTGGCGCACGCCCATTGCGGGAGAGCGGATTCGGTGCACGCCTGAACGAATTCGCTGGCCGGCCGGCGTTCGCGGAGATCTCCGGCTGGCGACCGCCGGGGATGGACCTTGCGGCAATGGCGCGTGAGGGGGCGCGTGTCTACCTCGGCACGGGCGACTTCTTCGCCTTGCACATGGTCACCGGCAGCCACGCGCTGCGGCTGTTGCTTCCCTGGATGACGGAGCACGAGGCGGTGCTCGATCGCTGGTGGCAGGCGCTCGCCGCCACCTACGTGATCATCGGCGCGCCGGACTACGCGGGATGGCGCGAGGTGTGCGAGGCCGAGACGCTGCCGGAAGCGGGGGAGGTGCTCGGCGCGGCCATTGCCTCGCTGGCGCACGACGATCCCGAGCACGTGGTGAAGCTGCTGTGGTCGGCGCGTGAAGAATTCGTGTGCTACGGGTTTGCCGAGCAGGCGCGCATCGTCGCGCGGCTCGTGGCGAAGCAGCAAGGGTAAGGCGGTCGCGCAAACCCTTGTGCGCAGCCCAACGATCGAAGCACGCGTCGATTCTCAGTGGTGACTCGCGCCTCAGCCCTCCAGCAGGCTGCGCAGCATCCAGGCGGTTTTCTCGTGGATCTGCAGCCGTTGGGTGAGCAGGTCGGCGGTGGGTTGGTCGCCGGCCCCATCGGCTGCGCTGAACACTGCGCGGATCGTGCGGGCGACGGCCTCATGGCCGAGCACCAGCTCCCGCACCATGTCCATCGCGGCCGGCACCCCCTCGCTCTCGGGGATCGAGGACAGGCCGCTGTAGGTGTGGCCGCCGAACGGGGCGGGATGGCCCAGGGCGCGGATGCGCTCGGCGATCCCATCGAGGGCGGTCCAGAGCTCCGTGTACTGATCCATGAACATCAGGTGGAGCGTGTTGAACATCGGCCCGGTGACGTTCCAGTGGAAGCCGTGGGTCTTGGCGTAGAGCACCGTGCTGTCGGCCAGCACCCGGCCAAGGCCTTCGGCGATGGCGGCGCGTTGGTCGGCGGGGAGGCCGATGTCGATCGGGGGAGCGGAGACGGTCATGGACGCAGGGGCCGCGCGCGGGCCGGAATGCCTTGGGCCCAAAAAGTGTAGGAACGATCCCTGCGGCGGGCCGGGGATCGCGGCTGAGGCGGACCGGCGCAGCCCTGGCTCAGCTTTCCTCCACCCAGGTGCTGGCCACGTGCAGCTCGCGCAGCTGTTTGGCGTCCACGCCGGCGGGGGCGCCGGTGAGCAGGCAGCGGGCCTGCTGGGTTTTGGGGAAGGCGATGGTGTCGCGGATCGACTCCTCGCCCGCCAGCAGCATCACCATGCGGTCGACGCCGAAGGCGAGGCCGCCGTGGGGTGGGGCGCCCATGTCGAGGGCTTCCAGCAGGAAGCCGAACTGGCGCTCCGCCTCCTCCAGGGGCAGGCCGATGGTTTGCAGCACCTGGCGCTGCAGGGCGGAATCGTGGATGCGCAGCGAGCCGCCGCCCAGCTCCAGGCCATTGAGCACCAGGTCGTAGGCCTGGGCCCGAGCCTTCGGCAGGGTGTCGGCCCAGCGGGCCGGATCGCTGCCCAGGTCTTCGGCGTTGGGGGCGCAGAAGGGGTGGTGCAGCGCTTCGAGGCGGTTTTCGTCGGCGTTGAACTCGAACATCGGGAAATCCACCACCCACAGGAAATTCCAGACGTCGTTGTCGCGCTCCGCCGGCACCAGGCCCAGCTCGCGGGCCAGGAACTGGCGCACCCGATCGAGCGCCTTGTTCACCGTGGCGGTGTCGCCGGCGCCGAACAGCAGCAGGGTGCCCGGGGTGGCGCCGGTGCGCGCCAGCAGCTCCGCCTTCTTTTCCTCGGAGAGGTTGTCCTTGATGGCACCGATCGAGTCGATCTCGCCCCCCTCGCGCACCCGGATGAACGCCAGGCCGCCGGCGCCGGCCGCCTGGGCCTCGCTGAATACGTCGCCGCCGGGCTTGATGCGGACGTTGGAGAGAGCCTCATTGCCGCCGGGCACCGGCAGCACCTTCACCGAGCCGCCTGTCGCCACCGCGCCTGAAAAAACCTTGAAGCCCATGTCGGCCACCAGGTCGGAGACCTCCACCAGCTCCATCCCGTAGCGGGTGTCGGGTCGGTCGGTGCCGTAGCGGGCCATGGCCTCGTGCCAGGTGAGCCGCGGGAAGGGCCGCGGCAGCTCGATCCCCTTCACCTCCTTCCAGATCGCCGCAATCAGCCCCTCGTTGAGCGCCAGGATCTGCTCCTGCTCCAGGAAGCTCATCTCCATGTCCAGCTGGGTGAATTCCGGCTGGCGATCGGCCCTGAGGTCTTCGTCGCGGAAGCAGCGGGCCACTTGGTAATAGCGCTCCAGGCCGCCCACCATCAGCAGCTGCTTGAACAGCTGGGGCGACTGGGGCAGGGCGAACCATTCGCCGCCGCACACCCGGCTGGGCACCAGGTAGTCGCGCGCGCCTTCGGGGGTGGAGCGGGTGAGCACCGGCGTTTCCACCTCGATGAAGCCCTGCTCCTCCAGGAAGCCGCGGGCGGCGCGGATCGTGCGGGCCCGCAGCCGCAGGTTGCCGTTCATGCGCTCGCGGCGCAGATCGAGGTAGCGGTGGCGCAGGCGCAGCTCCTCGCGGGTGTTCTCCTCGTCGTGCACCGACACCGGGAAGGGCAGGTTGCCCTTGACCGCGTTGAGCACCGTGAGGCAGCCGGCCAGCACTTCGATGGCGCCGCTGGCCAGTCGTTCGTTCAGCGATTCGGGGGGGCGCGGCCGCACCCGGCCGCTCACCTGCAGCACGGTTTCGTGGCGCAGGTGTTCCGCCACCGCGAAGGCGTCGGCGCCGTTGTCGGGATCCACCGTGATCTGCACAGTGCCGCTGCGGTCGCGCAGGTCGATGAAGATCACGCCGCCGTGGTCGCGTCGCCGGTCTACCCAGCCGCAGAGCTGCACCTCCTGGCCGGCGTGGTCGGCGCGCAGGTCGCCGCAACCGTGGCTGCGCATGGGAAAAGGCTCGGATCGGGGCAAGGGGTGAGTTTCCCACGCCGCTAGGGCTCCGGCAGGGGCACCAGCACGAAGGAGCGCTCCCGCAGGCGGTGATCGTCCATCAGCAGCAGGTCAAGGTCGAGGCTGCGCGGACCCCAACGCTTGCCCCGCACCCGCCCGAAGCGCTGCGATACGGCGGGAGCTCAGGTTTTCATTGTCTTTAAGTCCCGAAAGCTTTGTGGTAACAGCGGAAAGGTGTGGGGGCGATGGCTTTTGTAGCCGTCCTGGCAGCTATCCCGGCCGTAACGTGTGTGAGCGGGACGTTTGTTCTATCCTGCGCGCGCCAAGCTCATCCCTCCGCCGGCCGGAGATCCTCCTGCAACAGCGCCAGAGCTTCGTTCAGTTGCAATCGGTTTCGGGCGGTGTCTGAGAGGAGGAATCGGCATTGAGCAGCAAGGAATCGAGCTTGGATTCGAGCGCGGCGAGACGCTTGTTCTCGGTCTGTAGCCGCTCGATATCGCTCTCGATCAGCCTCGTTCGCCTCTCGCTCTCGAGCACTCTGATCTGCGCGTCGATTGTTGGATGCCAGTTTAACCTCGCCAACCAGCGCCGCCATGGCGGCAAGGAGGAGAGGAATTCCGATTTGCTGATTAATTTTGAAGTGGAGGAATCCGAAGAGATCGACATGGCTGTAGGAGGTGAAAAGAGTGATCAGAATGACCAGCAGGCCCGCCGCCAGGGAGACCCATCCCGCCGGATCCAGAGGTGCGTTGTCTCCCGATCCCGTGCTACGGGCCTGTGATGTGAAGGACATGAGATTAACCGTGTCGACCGGTAGGCCACCAACCTATAATACAGGTGTACTGGTCAGCTGTATGGAAGGCCTTTTCTTGCGTTTTTGGGATCGTCAACCCACGCCTTCAGCCGTCTGCGGGCGGCGAAGGCTCCAGCGCCGCCAGGGCCTGTTCGTCCTCCAGCGCCGCCAGGCCGCTCTCGCCCGTTAGCGCCTCCGCCAGGGCTGCCACGCTGTGGCCGGTCACCGGATCGATCCAGGCTGGCGCGATCTCCGCCAGCGGCACCAGCACGAAGGCCCGCTCCCGCAGCCTTGGGTGGGGCAGCGTCAGCCGCGGGGTGCTGAGGCGGCGATCACCCATCAGCAGCAGGTCGAGGTCGAGGCAGCGGGGGCCCCAGCGCTCGCTGCGCACCCGGCCGAAGCGCTGTTCCGTGGCCAGCAGGAGCTCCAGCAGGGCGTCGGGCTCCAGCGTCACCGCCAGCAGGGCGCAGCCGTTGAGGTAGTCGGGCTGGGGCGGTCCCAAGGGGGCGCTGCGGTACCAGCGGGAGCGGGCCAGCAGCCGCACCCCTGGGCTGGCGTCCAGCGCCGCCAGTGCGCCCTCCAGGGTGGCCCGGCAGTCGCCCAGGTTGGCGCCGAGGGCGATGGCGGCCTGCTGGGGCGGCGGCGAGCTCATCCGGCCGCGGTGGCGGCGTCAGAGCGGCGGCGGACCATCTCGATGGCGACGCGGCCGTCGAAGCCCGCGATCGGCGCCGCCACCTTCGCCAGGGTGGAGCGCACCTCCCGCACCTCCGGGAAGGCCAGCACCGCTTCGCAGAGGCGGGTATTCAGCCGCTCAATCGTGCGGAAGCGGCTGCCCTCCACCAGTCCCTTCACCCGCTCGATCACCGCGGCGTAATTGAGGGTGTGGGCCAGCTCGTCGTCATCCCCCGTGCGGGAGAGGTCGAGCGCGATCTCCAGGTCGACCTCGAACCACTGGCCCAGCTCCTGCTCGGCGTCGAAATAGCCGGTGTGGCCCCAGGCGCGGATGGCGCTGATGCGCAGCGTGTCCACCCCTCAGCCCCGGCGGTAGAAGGGGCGCTTCACCACCCGCGCTGGCTCCGCCTTGCCCCGGATCTCCACCGCCAGTTCCGTGCCGATCTTCGCCAGTTCCGCCGGCACGTAGGCCAGGGCGATGGCCTCCGCCAGCGTCGGCGACCAGCTGCCGCTGGTGATCTCCCCCACCACCGCCCCGTTGTGCAGCACCGGGTAGCCGTGGCGGGCGATCGCCCGGCCCTGCAGCTTGAGCCCCACGAGCTTTCGCCCCACCCCTTCGGCGCTCTGCCGCTCCAGGGCCCCACGGCCCACGAAGGCGGCGGGCATCTCCAGGTGCACCAACCAGCCGAGGGAGGCCTCCAGGGGGGTGGTGCCGGCGTCCATTTCGTTGCCGTAGAGGTGCATGGCCGCCTCCAGGCGCAGGGTGTCGCGGGCGCCGAGGCCGCAGGGGGTCACCCCCTCCGCCAGCAGCCGCTCCCAGAGGGCCAGGCCGGCCTCGCGATCCAGCAGCAGCTCGAAGCCGTCTTCACCCGTGTAACCGGTGCGGGCGGCGAACACCGGGGCGCCCTCCAGGGAGCCGCCCCGCAGACTGAGGTCGCGGTGGCCGAAGCGGGGTAGGCCGGAGAGATCGGCGCCGCTGAGGGCCGCCAGCCGGGCCGGGGCCTCGGGGCCCTGCAGGGCGAGCAGCACGCCATCGCCCTTGCGATCCCGCACCGCGATGCCGCGGGGTTCGAGCTGGCTGCGGATCCAGGCGGTGTCGGCGTCGGCGCAGGCGGCGTTGATCACCAGCACCAGCTCATCGGTTTCGGGTGCGCCCCGCCGGCCCCGGTCGTAAACGATCAGGTCGTCGCGGATGCCGCCCGCGTCGTTGAGCAGCACCGTGTAGCAGGCCTCGCCCGGGCCGATGCGGAACAGGTCGCTCGGCACCAGGGCCTGCATCGCATCCTTTACCCCTTCGCCCCGCAGCTCCAGCACGCCCATGTGGGAGATGTCGAAGACGCCGCAGCGCTCCCGCACCGCCTGGTGCTCCTGCACCAGCCCGCCGAACTGCACCGCCATCTCCCAGCCGGCGAAGGGCACCAGGCGACCGCCGGCCGCCTGCGCCGCGCCGTGTAGGGGGGTGCGCGCGAGGGGTTCCGCGGAGGAGGAGGGGGCGGCCATGGGGGTACGGGGCGGCAGTGGCGGGATCCTATGGAGGGGGGGGAAGCTGCAGGCGAAGTTCCGAAGTTGGGAGAAAGGCTGACGATCCGGATTTCCCCATCGCCAAAGGGCTGCGAACTGATTACGTTGAGCGGCCCTAGTTCCCCCGTCGGATGGGCAATCGCCCCAGCTGCCGCAGCTGCCGCCACTGCACCCCGCCCAGCGGGGTGGAGATGGGTTGGTGCCAGCTGCGCCAGCTGCCGATCCACCCGGAGCTGGCCTCCGAGCTGTGGTGCCACCACTGGACCGCGCGTCCCCCCAAGCTGCCGGTGGTGGCGCCCCGGAGCGGCGGTGAATGCGCCCAAGTCGATGAGCAGCTCACCCTCGCCGGCATGGAGCGCGAGGAGGCCTGATCGGCCGCTGCCCACGCCCTGGCGATGTGGGGAAGACCGCACGGAGTGTCCGTCACTACTCCGTGGACGCTGCCCGTTTCCTAAGCAGTAACTTAAGAAGTTCTTCCACATCACCATCACCTGGAGGTGTCCGGCCTTGGTCACAAGCCCCACTCCCGCCACGCCGATCGAGCTGGTGGCTGCCCAGGTGGAGTCCGAGACCATTGCCCTGCCCACGGGCGCCCAGGTCTTCAAGCGCGGCTTCCGTGCGAACGCCATCTACGGCGTGCGCCGCGGCATCGTTGAGCTGTGTGGCGAGCAGGGGGAAAAAACCTGCTATCGCCCCGGCGAGCTTTTCCGCTATCTCGACATCGTGTGGCGAGAGGGCCTGCACCGCAGTGATGCGGTAGCCCTGACGCCGGTGGAGGTGCTGCGGCTCGATCGGTTGCGCTTCCTCAACCTCCTGCACAATCATCCCACGCTGGCGATCCTGCTGATCGGTCAGCAGCACGATCGCCTGCGGGAGCAGCGGGCCAGCGGCGCCTGCTGCTACTGACCCTCCCCCACGCCCTGTCGGGTCCCGTTCAGCGCGCGCCCAGGAGCAGCAAGAGGCTGCGCACCACCTTGGCGGCCAGCACGGAGCTCACGCCGCTGGGGTCGAGCTGGGGGGCCAGCTCCACCACATCGGCGGCCACGAGCTGGTGGTGGCGCAATTCCTCCACCAGGGCGGCGAAGTCGCGCCAGAGAAAGCCCCCTGGTTCCGGGGTGCCCGTGCCCGGCAGCACCGCCGGGTCGAACCAGTCGAGATCCACCGTGAGATACAGGGGGCGACCGCGCAGGGGCTGCAGGTCTGCCGCGAGGTTGGCCAGCTCCACCAGCCGGCCGCTGGTGCGCAGCTCGTCGAATTCCTCGCGGGTGCCGCTGCGGATCGCCGCCTGGCGCAACACGCCGCTGGGCAGCACCTCCAGGCAGCGGCGCATGGCGCAGGCGTGGCTGTGGCGCGTTCCCAGGTATTCCTCCCGCAGGTCGGCGTGGGCATCGAGCTGCAGCAGCACCAGATCGGGATGGCGCTCCGCCACCGCCGCCACCGCGCCGCTGCTGATCGAGTGCTCGCCCCCCAGCATCAGGGGCGCCAGCCCCAGGCTCAGCACTTGGCGGGTGGCCTCATGCACGGCGGCCACCACCGGCTCCGGCGCTCCGAAGGGGATGGCCACCGCCCCCAGGTCGGCGAAGGCGAGGTCCTCCAGGTCGAGGTCCAGCTGGGGGCAATAGCTCTCCAGCCCGCCGCTCACCTCCCGGATCGCCGCCGGACCGAAGCGGGTGCCGGGGCGGAAGGAGGTGGTGCCGTCGTAGGGAACGCCGTAGAGGCCCACGCGACAGCCGGCCGGATCGCGGCGGCCGCCCAGGAACACAGCCCCGTCGTCGTCGAACAGGGGCTCGGAGTCGTGGTCGGCAGCCGGGGGATGGGGGGTCATCGGGGGAGGGGATGGGGAGGGTTCATCAGCGGAGGGCGCGCTCAATGAAGGCGGGCATGGCCTCGAAACCGCCGCGCTGCCAGCGGGGCGACCAGATCTCACAGCCGGCGGCGACGGCGCTGGCGCGCTGCGGCTGCGGCTCGCGGTAGCGGGGGCCATCGACGGCGGCGAAGGTCCAGCTCCACCAGCCGCTGGGGTACATCGGCACCCAGCCGTAGAGCGGATCGGCGTGGCCGAACACCTCCCGCAACAGTTGCACCATCGCGATGTGCACCTCTCGGAAGGCCTCCGGTGATTCGCTCTGGGTGGCGAAGACGCCGCCGGGCCGCAGGATGCGGCGGCAGTGCTCGAAGAAGGCCCGGTTGAACAGCCCCTCGGCCGGGCCGGCGGGGTCGGAGCCGTCGACGATCACCACGTCGTAGCTGGCATCGGGCGCTTCGGCGGCCCAGGCGATGCCATCGCCGACGGTGAGCTGCAGGCGCGGATCGCTCCAGGCGTCGCCGCCGATCG
>CANEWU010000060.1 GCA_947442825.1 Synechococcaceae cyanobacterium | reverse complement strand
GCTCCCTGTACCACTGGCCAGGACGGATCGAAAACGGCTCAGAGGTGCTGGTGCTGCTCAAGACCCACGGAGAGCGGCTGGCGGAGCTGCGCGAAACCTTTGGCCAGCTGCACAGCTACGAAACGCCGATGTGGATCCACTGGACGGCGGCTACCGAGGGCGATTACGCGCACTGGCTGGCGGCGGAGCTCGCCCTGGCGTGATCGGAGGGTTCAGCCGAGGTGCTGGGCCACCAGGTCCGGCAGGGAGGCGTGGGGACGGGGGCCCAGCTGGGTGACCACCTGCCCGGCGCAGAGGGAGCCGAGGCGGCCGCAGCGCTCCAGGCTCTCGCCACGGGTGTACCCGTGGAGAAAGCCGGCGGCGTAAAGATCGCCGGCCCCGGTGGTATCGACCAGCTCGCCAAGGCGGTAAGGGGGAATGGTGAGGGTCTCCTCGCCACGGAGCAGCACCGATCCCTGCTCGCTGCGGGTGAGGGCGGCGACGCGGCACCGGCCCCGCACCTCGGCGGCGGCCTCCTCGAAACGATCAACCCCATAGAGCGAGGTGATCTCCATTTCGTTGGCGAACAACAGATCGACGTGACCGTCAACCAGCTCCTGGAAGCTCTCGCGGTGACGGTCGACGCAGAAGGCATCCGAAAGGGAGAGGGCCACTTCGCCGCCACTGGCGCGGGCCACCTCAGCGGCCGCCAGGAAGGCCTGCTTGGCCTCATCGCTATCCCAGAGGTAGCCCTCCAGGTAAAGAACCCGGGCCTGGCGCACCACGTCGAGGTCGAGATCGCGCGGGTCGAGGCCCACCGAGGCGCCCAGATAGGTGCACATCGTGCGCTGGGCATCCGGGGTGACCAGGATCAGGCAGCGGGCGGTGGCGGGGCCCTCCACGGCCGGAGGCGTCTCGAAGCGGGCACCCACCGAGCGGATGTCGTGGGCGAAGATCTCGCCGAGTTGGTCGTCGCGCACCCGGCCGATGAAGGCCGCCCGCCCGCCGAGCTGGGCGATGCCGGCCAGGGTGTTGGCGGCGGATCCACCGGAGGTCTCCAGGCCGGGGCCAACGCTCGCGTAAAGGCTCTCGGCGACGGCTTCATCCACCAACGCCATGGTGCCCTTGGTGAGGCCATGATCGTCGAGGAAGCCCTCCTCGGCCTGCACGATCACATCCACGATGGCGTTGCCGATGCCCACCACGTCGAGGGTTTTCTCCGGACTGTTCTGGGCGGACGTCATGGGCGCGTGCGGGGGGGCTAGCGGGAAGGGAAAGGGGGGCGAGCGGGAGGCGAAAGGCGGGAGTCAGACGCTGAGGAGAGCCCGCTTGGGCCCATGGATGGGATCTTCCACCACGATCGTCTGATCGCGCTGGGCGCCCAGGGAGACGATGGCGATCGGCACCTCCATCAGCTCCGCCAGGAAGCGCAGATAGGCCATGGCGGCGGGGGGAAGATCCTCGAGGCGACGGCAATCGGCGGTGGAACATTGCCAGCCCGGCAGCGTCTGGAAGAGGGGCCGGCAGTGGGCGAAATCCTCAGAGCTGGAGGGGAAGTGGTCGATGCGACGGCCGTCGAGTTCGTAGGCCACGCACACCTGGATCTCATCGAGCTCGTCGAGAACGTCGAGCTTGGTGATCGCCAGGCAATCGAGCCCGTTCACCTCCACGGCGTAGCGGCCGATGACCCCATCAAACCAGCCGCAACGGCGGCGGCGCCCTGTGGTGGTGCCGAATTCGCCTCCCCGGTCGCAAAGATGGTCGTTGAGGCTGCCCTGGAGTTCGGTGGGGAAGGGCCCCTCGCCCACGCGGGTGGTGTAGGCCTTGGCCACACCGATCACCCGATCGATCAAGGTGGGGCCCACTCCTGCGCCGACGCAAGCCCCGCCGCTCACCGGATTGGAGGAGGTGACGTAGGGATAGGTGCCGTGGTCGAGGTCGAGCAGGGTGCCCTGCGCCCCCTCAAACAGGATGTTCTTGCGGGCTCGGGCCGCCTCGTGAATGACGCGGGTGCAGTCGACCACATGGGGGGAGAGCCGCTCGCCGTAGCGGGCATATTCCTCGATCACCGCATCGGGATCCAGGGGCTCAACGCCATAGACCTTCTCCAGCAGCTCGTTCTTCTCGGTCAGCGGTCCGATGAGCCGCTCGCGCAGGCGACCGGCGTCGAGCAGGTCGATCACGCGGATGCCGTTGCGTTCGGCCTTATCGGCGTAGGTGGGCCCGATGCCACGGCCGGTGGTGCCGATGCGGCGGTCGCCCCGGCGCTGCTCCATCGCCTGATCGAGCAGGCGGTGATAGGGCATCGTCACATGGGCGGTGGAAGCCACCTTGAGGCCGGATACGTCGATGCCGAACTCCCGAAGAGTATCCATCTCCCCGAGCATCACCTTGGGATCCACCACCGTGCCCGAGCCAATCAGGCAGGTGGTTTCGGGATAGAGGATGCCGGAGGGGATCAGGTGCAGCTTCAGCACCCGGTCGTCCACCACGATCGTGTGGCCGGCGTTGACTCCGCCCTGGTAGCGCACCACGACATCGGCCGACCGGCTCAGAAGATCGGTGATCTTGCCCTTCCCTTCGTCGCCCCACTGAGCACCGATGACGACAACGTTGGCCAAGAACACCGCGGCCGAACGCCGCCCGTAAGCACAAGCTGGGAGCCTCTCAGACGGAGGGGCCGTTCGTCAAAGGACGACCCCTGAGGACCGGGCCGGCTCAGGCGCCACGGGTCACGCTTGTCTCGGCTTTGTGAAGCTCCTTCTCCAACCGGTTGCGCAGGGCCTCCGGCAGGGGGCGGTTCGCGTAATTCGTGTAGTGGCCGGCCAATGAGTTCAGGGCCGTCTGCATGGTGGTGAACGAGGTGAGGGTGCGCAGCTCGCCGCGGGGGCGGTAGCGGGAGGTCCAGTCGTTGATGAGGGCCCGGGCCTCGGATTCGGCCGCGGCATGGCCGGGATCGTCCTGGGGCAGGGCGATGGTGGTGAGCAAGCTCTGGGCGGTGCGCACCGTGTCGTCCACGTAGTTGCCGGTGAGGCCGGTGCCGCTCTCGCTACAGGCGGTGAGAGCGAGGCTGAGGCAGAGGCAGAGGGCCACCACCGTGCGGAGCACGGCGCGGCGCAGGAAGGCGACCATGGCGGAAGGGGCGGGGACGGACGGCGGAAGCTGGAAAGGGAGAAAGACCCGTAGGGGTCGGGGGGATCCTAGGGGGGATCCCCCAGCCCGCTCCCGCAGGGCCTCAGGCCCCGACGCCCAGGCCGTGACGCTGCTCCGGCAGCTTCGCCCGCAGCAGCGCCACGGCCTCTTCGGCGCCCAGCTCCCGGCGGGAGGTCGGGTCGCAGCGCTCCACCAGTTCCACCTGGCCGGTCGCTGCGCCCCGGCCCACCACCAGCCGCCAGGGGATGCCGATCAGGTCGGCGTCCTTGAACTTCACCCCGGCCCGCTCAGGCCGGTCATCGAGCAGCACATCCACGCCGGCGGCCCCGAGCTCGCTGTAGAGGCGCTCGGCCAGGCTCACCTGCTGGGGATCCTGGGCGCTGGCGATCACCACGATCACCTCGAACGGGGCGATGGACACCGGCCAGCGAATGCCATCGCCATCGTGGTGCTGCTCCACCGCCGCCTGGGCGAGGCGGGAAACGCCGATGCCATAGCAGCCCATCCACAGGGCCTCCTCGGTGCCGGATTCATTGGTGAAGCGGGCATCGAGAGCCTCGGAATACTTGCGGCCCAGCTGGAAGATATGGCCCACCTCGATGCCGCGGGCCGCCTCCAGGCATTGGGTGGGGTCGTGGCGGCAGCGGTCGCCGGGCTGGGCCGCCCGCAGATCCACGCTCTCCGGCACCCCCCCCAGATCGCTCCAGGAAACACCTACGCGATGCCAATCAGGACGGTTGGCGCCGCAGACAAACCGCTCCAGAGCGAGGGCTGTGGGGTCAGCCAGGCGGAGGAATGCAGGCACATGGGCCACAGTGGGTCTATTCCCAGCAGCTAAAATACCAACATTCGCCGGTGATATTTCAGACGAGACTGTATCGAATGGGATTTCTGTATTTTGCGGTGCAGAAATCGACTGCCGACCAGTTTCAGAGTCATTAACCGGAGCAAAATGCATAGAATGTAACGGGGAGGACTTAAGAAACTCATCGTTTAGGTCTGGACCGACGTACCCAAAAGGGATCCGCGAAATATCTAATTCCAGCCCCTGGGCCGCCACCTGCTCGGCGCTGAGCTGGGCGATCTCAAGCAGGGCACCGGCCTCAGGGCAGCGGGCGCTGACGGCGTTGGCCAGCTTCACGTCGTTGATCTGTTGATCGCCCCGCAGGCTCACCAGCAGCACCCGGGCCGGCCCGTCCGCGAAGCGGGCCAGGAGCAGCAGCACCTTGACAATCTGGGTGGGATCGAGGGCGTGGGAGCTGGCGAGGTCCTCGATCGTGCTCTGTCCGGGGGTCTCGAGCTCCCGCGGGCCCGAGGCGGCCAGGGGCACGGCCTCCGGGGGCAGGGAGATGGCGCGCTCCTGGTTGGCGGCATAACGACCATCAGGGCTGGCCAGGATCAGGTCTTCTCCAGCCTCGGCGGTGACCATGAACTCCTGGCTGGCGGAGCCGCCGATGGCGCCGCTATCGGCCTCGACGGCCACCGCCCGCAGACCGCAGCGGGCAAAGATGCGGCGGTAGGCACCATCCATCTCGGCGTAGGTGCGGCGCAAGCACTCCTCATCGGCGTGGAAGGAGTAGCCATCCTTCATGATGAATTCGCGGCCCCGCATCAGGCCGAAGCGCGGCCGGATCTCATCGCGGAATTTGGTCTGGATCTGGTAGAGATTCACCGGCATCTGCCGGTAGGAGCGCAGCAGGTCGGCCGCCAGGGCGGTGATCACCTCCTCATGGGTGGGGCCTAGCCCCAGGGCCCTCCCCTGCCGATCCTCAAGGTGGAACATGATTCCCTCCCCGGCGGTGTAGCCCACCCAGCGGCCACTGCGCTGCCATAGGTCAGCGGGCTGCAGCTGGGGCAACAGGGTCTCCAGGGCGCCGGTGGCGTCGAGCTCCTCGCGAACGATCGCCGAGATTTTGCGCAGCACTCGCCAAAGCAGGGGCAGATAGGCGTAGATGCCGGAGGAGATGCGGCGGATGTAACCAGCCCGCAGCAGAAGCTTGTGGGACGGAATTTCCGCCTCAGCAGGATCATCGCGCAGCGTCACCAGCAGCAGTTTTGAGACGCGCATGGCAAGCGGAGGCAGGGTGAGGCGGAAGTTATCACCGCCGCCCAGCGGGGACGCTGCAGAAACCGGAGCAGCGGGATCAGGGAAGACAGGCGACCACCAAAGGCATCTGCTATGGTCCGCGACTTATTCCCATACGTCCTACGGTCGTCTCATGCTTGCGCAGCCCGGACCGCAGCCTGGATCGCTCTCCAACGGGTCTCCGCTCAACGGTTCCGCGCTAAATGGCTCCGCCCTAAACGGCTCGGTGCTGAATGGTTCGGCGTTGAATGGTTCGGCGTTGAATTGCACCTCGCTGAATGGTTCCGTGCCGCCTGCCACGGCCGATGGCCACTCCGCCAGCCCCCTCGACAACCCTGAGGGTGGCGCTGAGGCGCTGATCGGCATCGAGGAAGTGCAGAAGTCTCTCAACCGGTCGCGGGCGTCGGTGTACCGCTACACCAACACCGATCCGCGCAACCTCAACCCTCCGTTCAACCCCCGCAAGCTCAACCCGGATTACCGCAGCGACCAGAAGGAGCCGCTGCTCTTCCATCCCCATGAGGTTGCCCGCTTCGCTCGCGACATCCTGCGGATCAAAGAGGTCACCGTGGAGGTGCTCAACTCCCCCTCCACCGCCACCCAGCAGCTGCTGGGCTCCATCCTCGAGGAGCTACGCGCGATCCGCCGCCACCTTGATGCCACGGGCGCCAGCCCCGCCGACCTCGACGCCCACCGCCAACAGCACGATCGCGCCCGGCCCGCTGCCTGAGACTTTGCAGCGGCTCCCTGGATTCGATGTCAGAATCCAGGAAGTTCTTTGATTCTGCCGGTGGCGCGGCTGTCCGCCCCACCCGCCCCATGACCCAGGTCACCCTCACCCCGCGCTCCGTCGCCCCTGCCCTCCCCGATACTTCCGGGGGCGATGCACCCGGGGAGCCCCCGGAGGATCCGGACAGTCCGGGACTCCATCCTCGATCCGCCCCCACTCCTATTGCCCCGGTCAAGGCTGCCGGTGCCACGCCTTCTCACCGGGAACCCCTAAGCGACCCCCTGGCTGAGCCCGTTGCCGCTCTGCTTGGCGCCGCCCTCGCCCTGCTCACCCTCATGGTCCCGCTGCTTGCCGTCCTTGGGGAAGGGCGGGGAGAATCCACCAGCAGCCCTGCCACTCCCGAAACAACACGGGTCGTTGTCCTGGGAGCTGAGGGAATCAATCCCGAGCCAATCCACTCCAAGTAGCTCGAATCACACGGAACAAATCACAGCGGATCGACCACCGCGCCACCGCCGGCCGCGCCCCCAGGCCCTGAGCCATCATCGCGGCGCTGCAGCAAAAAGCCCTGCACATCCAGCGCCTGAAAGAACACCGCCGGATCGCTGAACCCCGCCGCGTTCACCAGCGCGGTCAACCGCGCCAGCCCGATGGGGTGCAGGCCTCCGGCGAGTTGCTGCAGGGCCTCGGCCGACTCCTCCACAGCACTGGCGCGCTGAAAACCCAGCCAGGCCCCTGCCATCTGCCCTGCCAGCGACGAGGGGGCAGGCCGCATCAGATCCACCAACACCAACTGGCCCCCGGGACGGAGGCTGCCGGCCAGGGCGGTGAGGAAGGCGAGCTTGCCGCCGTCGTCGGGCAGCGACTGCAACACCAACACCGAAAGGGCGCCATCAAAAACCGGCTCGCCCCGCAGATCCTCCACCGCGGTGCAGCGCCAGTCGATGGGGCAGGCCGGGCCAAGCCGGGTGCGGGCGATGGCAAGCATCTCCGTGGAGGGATCCAGGGCAGTCAGCCGCCAGTCGGGGCGCTGCTCGCGGGCGGCCTGGAGCTCGGCGCCGGTGCCGCAGCCGGCCACCAGCACCGCGGCCCCAGGGATCGAAGCCCGGGGGGAGGCGGCGAGCAGGGCCACGGAGAGGCGGGCCAAGCTGGCGTAGCCCGGGATCAGCTGCTGGGCAAGCAGGTCGTAGCCGCTGCCGGGAGAATCGGGCGTCACAGGGGCGGGCGACTGGGGGTGCGGCTCAGATGGGGGCACGAACCAGCGAGACCGACGAATGCAGCATCGTAGGCAGGGTCGACGGCCAAGGGTCGCGATGCAGCCCATGCGAAACAGGGGCGCGGCGGCTCCTCAGGGTGGGGGGGTGTGCCTTAGGTTGGCCACGCCCAATCCTCCGAGTCGCGTGCCCACCATCCGTTTCGAACGCGAAGGCCAGCAGGTCGGCTGCATCGAGGGCGCCAACCTGCGCAAGGCGGCTCTTGACGCCGGGATCAACCCCTACACGGGGCTGAACAACTTCAATAACTGCGGTGGCCTCGGCCAGTGCGGAACCTGTGTGATGGAAGTGCTCGAAGGCGAGCGCAATCTCTCGCCCCGCAGCGACGTGGAGGAGGTCTACCTCGCCGACCGGCCGGCCAACTTCCGCTTGAGCTGCCGCACCTCGGTCAACGGCGATGTGACCGTGCGCACCCGCCCGTCCAATGCCGTGGGCAAAGGATCCAACAGTCTGGTGGGAGCCCTCAAGTCGCTGGTGGGTCGCAAGTAGGCCTGGATCCCACCGGCTCCTCCGCAGCCCCGGCCATGGCCGCCGCCGACACTCGCCCCACCGGCATCGCCCGGTTCTATGCCTACAGCGGCTGCAGCACCTGCCGCAAAGCGATCGCCTGGCTGCGGGAGAAGGGTCTGCAGCCTGAGGTGATCGACATCACCAGCCAGCCACCCTCCCTGGAGGAACTGCACCAGGGTCTCGCCCAGCTCGGCCGGATCCCGCTGTTCAACACCAGTGGCCAGAGCTATCGCGCCCTGGGGGCCGCCGTGGTGAAGGCCATGGACGACGATCAGGCCCTGGCAGCCCTCGCGGCCGACGGCAGGCTGGTGAAACGTCCGTTCGTGGTGGGCCGCAACGGACGAATCCTCACGGGCTTCCGGCCGGAGGAATGGACCGAGCTGCTGGGCTGGCCTCCGCTCCACCAGCATCCGGACGGACAGTGAGCTGGTCGAGCTCCTCGATCAGGCCACCGATACCGGCCCGGCTGATCTGGCTCACGTAGGTGCGCTTGAACTCCTCCAGAGCGGTGCAGAGCAACTGCTGGGAGCGCTCCAACACCGGGCCGTTCTCGAGGGCCAGGGCCAGCTCCTCCAAGAGGCGGTCGATGAAACGCTGCAGCAGCTGCAGCTGCTGGTCATCGCGGCGGCCGAGGCGATCGCCGGTGTTGCGGCTGAGATCCAGCAGGCTCTCCACCATGCCGCCCGCCAGCTGGCGGGCCAGGCCCTGCTCCATGCGCAGCAAAGGCTCCAGTTGACGCAGCGGTAGCGGCACCACCGTGGATTGGAGGCTCTGGCCCAGGGCGTGACCCAGTACCCCCTGAAGCTCCGGCGCCAGACGCGGCGCCACCTGGGTCAGCAGCAGCGGCGCCCAGATGCGCAGCAATTCCACCAACTCCTGCTCGTCGTGGCTGATCACCGTCTGGTGGCTGCGCAGCGAGCGGATACGGGCAGGCCAGCGGCGGGAGCGGATCAGCCCCTGGAGCCCGTCGATCAGCTGCAGGGCCAACACCTCAAACAACTCCACAGCCAGCAGGGCCACCACAGCGCGGCTGATCACCGCCCGCAGCGGCTCCACCGAGATCAGGCCGCTGGATTGCAACCGCTCGGTGACCGGCACCACCCGCAACCAGCGCCAGAAGGGGAGCAGCAGCGGCAGGTCGATCCAACGGCGCAGCAGGGCCTCCCGCCAGCTCAGTCCGGGCAGACGGCGCCGCATCCGATAAGCCCGCAAGAGGATGTCGAAGGCAAAAACGCTCTGGAACAGCAACAGGTCGAAGCGCCAGAAATGGTCGGTGGGACGGCCGTTTTCATCGATCGAGCGCCAGTAGTTCGTGTCCACCAGCGGCAGCACCTGCTGGTTCCAGAAGGCCCGCTCTGCGGACCAATCGCGGGGGGTGAGCCAGGCCGGGCTGAGCAGGGTGGCGGCGGCATCCTTCGAGGAGGCGCGGCGATGGCCGTCAACGCGCTCGCGCAGGCGGTTCTTGATCTTCTCCAGGGTGCCCGAGGCACTGGAGGCGGCGAACGGATCGGTATTGATCATCTCGGCGGTGGCGGCCACCTGCTCCTGCAGCAGGCGGCGCTGGTCGGCGCTGAGGGGCTCGCCGCTCCGGTGGCTGGCCATCGCCGCATCCAGGCGCCGGAAGCGATCCAGATAGGCCTGGGTGTCTCGGTGGGGGGCGATCCCCTTGATCGGATCCACCCAGGGGGTGATGTTCGGCAGAAAACCAAGGGGCACCGCCAGGGGCACCGACGGAATGGGATAAAGATTCCGCTGCTGCCAGAAGGTGCGCAGGGGGATGTAGGTGAGATCGAAGGCGACCCAGAGCAGGTTCAGCAGGGCCCAGAGCGCCACAAAGCGATCCCACTGCTGCCCCGCCCAGCTCGCCGGCCGGGGCAGCGCCTCGTGCCAGCGCGGACGAGCCATCGGACCCAGGGGCAGACGCCTGCCTAATCTGCCTGTCGCTCCCGCCTTCTGTCGCACGAGTGCCTTGAGCTCCCTGGAACCCCGCTCCCCCGAAGGCACCGATCGCCGCCCCCACGAAGCCGCCCAGGCCGGCGAGGAGAGCCCCTGGGTTTTCTGGCGCAGCGTGCTGCTCACCCTTGCCGCCGCCCTGGCCGTACGGCAATTCGTGCTGGAGGCCCGCTACATCCCCTCCGGATCCATGTTGCCGGGCCTGCAGATCCAGGACCGGCTGCTGGTGGAGAAACTCAGCTACCGCCAGCGCGCCCCGCGACGCGGCGAGGTGGTGGTTTTCCATGCGCCCCACCACTTCGACCCCACCCTGGCGACCCAGCATCCGGTGGGTCCGCTCGGCTGCCTGCTGGTCAACCTGCCCTTCCTTGGCTCGCTGCCCGCTGTTCAGAATCCCGCCTGCGACGCCTACATCAAGCGCGTGGTGGCCCTGCCGGGCGAACGGGTGGCCGTCGACCCTCGGGGACGGGTGCGGATCAACGGCACCCCCCTGGCCGAGCCCTACGTGGAAAGTTTCTGCCCGGTCGATGCCCAGGGGGCGGGGCCCTGTCGCAGTCTCGACATCACGGTGCCTGCGGATCACGTGCTGGTGCTCGGGGACAACCGCGCCAACAGCTGGGATGGACGCTTCTGGCCCGGCGGGCCCTTCCTGCCGGACCGGGAGATCATTGGTCGCGCCTTCTGGCGCTTCTATCCCTTCAATGCCCTGGGCCCGCTCGGAGCCACCAGTCCATCGGATCGCTGAGGCCGCTGGCCACAACGACCCCCCGCACCGACGCTTCGGCAACAGGCCGGTTGGCGGCCAGGGAAGGGCCAGCCCAGCGCCGCTCAACGCGGGGGTCGAAGAGGATCCAGCGGCGGCTGCCGGGCTCCAGGATCTCCGGGGCGAGCCCCAGGAAGCTGGCGGGCCCCCAGCAAAGCCGCTGCCACAGCAGCGCCGGCGACCAGTCGCGCCGCACCACCAGCTCCTGCCACAGCAGGCCGAGGGCAGGACCGTGACCGGCCACCCCGGGGCGGCGTTGATCCAGGGGCAGCAGCTGCTCCTCGGCGTCGAGGGCCTGGTGATGGATCGCCACCGCGGCGATCAGGCCATCGGCGAGGGCGGTGATCAGGGCTTCCCGATCGCCTGGCCCGCCCAGGGAAGGCACCAGGCGCCAGCCCTCGTCGGCCGGATCCAGCGAGCCGCTGTCGGCCAGCAGATGCCACCAACACACCGTTGCCAGGGGCGGGCGCGGGGCGGCACGCAGCAGGGCCACCCCTTCCGCAGTGGCGAGGTTCATCAACCGCAGACACACCTCCGGGGCGGCGGCAGCCAGGGTGAGCAAGCTCTGCAACGGCAGCGTCTCGCTCAGCACCGGATCGAGTGGCCAGCCGGCCCGCAGCGCCTCCACCCGCTCTCGCACAAAGCCACGGACCGCCAGGGCAGGATCGCGGGGCGCCATCAGCACCGGCGCCGAACCCATCTCGGCCAGGCACAGACCCCGCTCCAGCAGCGCCAGGGGCGGCAGGCTCTCGCCGCTGGCGAGCCCCACGGCCCCCGCCTCCAGCTGATCGCCGTGGGGGGCCAGTTCCTCGTCGACGCCGTCGCGGCTGAAGCCGCCCCAGAGCTGCAGGCGCAGCGGCTCGGGCCAGTGGAGATCGAGGCGCTCCGGCCGATCGCGCCATCCCCGGGCCCAGGGCAGCAGGGCCACGGTGCCGTAGCCGCCGGCGGCGGCCGCCGCCGCCAGGGAGGCGAGGGTCTCGGCACGGCCCTGGCAGGGCTCCTCCAACACGCTGTGGGGATCCACCAGGGGCGGACCCAGCCAGCAGCCTCGGCCGTCCACCTCCTGGACGGGGCCGGCGGGGGCGGAAGCCTCTGTCGCGGCTGAGGCTGCGGCCGCAGTGGCATCGCCATCCCCAGGCGACCACCCAAGCAGGCTGCCATCGCGTGGATCGAGGGTAACGTCGGCCTGGCGGGCCGGCTGATCCGGCCCCTCCAGCAGGGAGACCCCGCGGAGCAGCAGGGAACCGGAACGGTGGGGCGTCAGCGGAAGGGCCATCGCGCGGGGTAGGGGGGCGCTCAGAGGGCGCCGGCGGCGGTGCGGTCCAACACACCTCCCAGATGGTGGGTGAGGTTGAGGCAGGCGACCACAGGCCCCGCTTCAGCGCCCTGGGGATAATCGATGACGGTGACCCCGCCGTTGCCCTGCTTCACCGCCCAGATATCCGCCGGACTGAGGCCGAGCAGGGCGCAGAGAATGGTCTTATTGACGGCGTCGTGGGCCACCACCAGGGCGGTCTCCCCATCGCGGAGGCTGCGGGCGATCGCGTCCCAGGAAGCCAGCGAACGGTCCCAGACATCCTGGAGCGTTTCGCCCTGGGGCATCTGCACCGTGTGGGGTGCCCTCTTCCAATCGGCAAGTAGCTCGGGCCACTCCCCGGCGATCTCCCCCTCCAGCTGGCCCTCCCACAGGCCGTGGCCGATCTCCATCAACCCCTCGGTGGTGGCCAGCTCAACACCGGGGTGGGCCTCGAGGATCACCTCCGCAGTGCGGCGCGGCCGGGCCATCACACTCGACCAGGCCCGCTGAATGGGCACGTCGGCGAGGAAGTGGCGGGCGGCTTCGGCCTGGGCCAGGCCGTTGTCGTTGAGGGGGATGTCGATCTGGCCCTGGAAGCGGCCCTCGCGGTTCCAGTCGGTCTCGCCGTGGCGGACCAGCAGCAGGCGGGGGCCAGGGCCGGCGGGGGGCAGGGAGCGCCCCAGGTGGGCGGTGGTGTTCAGCGATTCGATCTGCACTGCCAGCGCCCCCCCCGGCGGCCGGCTGAGGTTGAGCACCGAAATCGAGGTGTTGTCGACCCGAAGACGGCGGAAGCCCGCCGTGCTCAGGCCCAGCAAGCGCAGCAGCAGGCAACGCAGGATGGCGTTGTGGGCCACCACCAGCACGGTGCGGGGCGGAGCGGCCGGGTCCAGGGATTCCCCGTGGCGCTCGATCACGGTGGCGAGGAAACGGCCGGCCTGCTCCATCAGCTCCGGGAGCGGGCGGAAGGCCGTGCCATCGGCGCGGCGCAGCTCGAGATCCTCCGGCGCCTGACGCCAGAGACGCTCGCCCTCGGGATCCTGCTGGCGCAGCTCCTCCAGCTGCAGACCGCTCCAGGGGGCCAGGTCGATCTCCAGCAGGTCGTCGTCAAAGATCGGCGCCAACCCCTGGCCCTGGTGCTCCAGCAGCGCCTCGGCGGTGTGGCGGGCGCGGCGCAGGGGCGAGCTGTAGGCAGCGGCGAGGGGCACCTCGGCGAGGGCTGCACCGGTGCGTTGGGCCTGCTCCACGCCCTGGTCGGTGAGGGTGGAGAGATCGTCTCGACCCTGGATACGTCGCTCCAGGTTGAAACTGCTCAGCCCGTGGCGGACCAGAACGATGCGAAGGGGCACAGGCCTTGCGCCGCAGGCAGCCCCATCGTATGGGAGCGCCCCGTGGGACCCGTCCGACCCCCTGGCCGCAGGCGGGCGGCGCGAACGAGAGAATCGGCCGGTCCTCCGATGGCTCCCCTTGCAGCCCTCCGGCAGCGCTCCTTCCCCCCGGCCAGACCCCGACGGCCCCGGCTTCGCCGCCCCACTTTGGAAGCGCAGCCTGGCGCTGTTGGCGCTCTTGATCAGCGCCTGGCTGTGGATCGGCGGCCTGGCGGACAGCCTCGGGCGCCCCTCGGTGGTGGACTCCCTGAGCCTGCGCCAGTTGGAGCTGGGGGCCCTGGTGGCCGATGGGGTGCCGACGGACCTGCGGACCGCCCTGGTGGGGGCCGAGCCCCGCTCCGAACTGGCGGACGAGCTGCAACGCCAGATGGACGCGTCCGAGCTGCCGGCGCCAGCGGCGCGGCGGCTGGAGCTGATCCTGCTGCGCCGCAGCACACCTTCCCGGGAGTCCACGGGAGACGGAGACCAGGGGGGGGCGCTGCGGGCGTTGGTGGAGCAGCTGGATGGGCCAAGGCGGCCGTTGCTGGTCGCCCTCCTCGACGGCCGCCGCCGCTCTCCCCAGGAGCAGATCCAGCTGCTGGAACCATGGGCCCCCTCAACGATGTTGCGCCAATTGAGCTGCGAGCAGCTGGGCGGACCCGAGAGCAGCTGCCCAGCCGCCCGCGACGCGGGTCGGCTGCTGCTCATCCTGTTGGGAGTGACCGTTCTGCCGGTGCTGCTGGTGGTGATCGGCGTGGTCCTGCTGTTGCGCTCCCTCTGGCGGAAGGTGAGGGGCCAGGCCCCCGCTCCACCGTCCTTGCGCGGCCCACCGATATCGCCGGTGGATGGAATCCTGCTGATCGCGGGCGGCTTCGTGGTGCTCGGCGAGGTGGTGATGCCCGAGCTGCTGCAGCCACCTCTCAGCGCGGCGGTAGGGGCCTTCGCGGTCTCGCCCGCCCTGGCCCAGGGGTTGCAGGTGCTGCTCCTCTACCTAGGGCTGATGGCCGCTCCGCTGCTGATCCTGGCCT
>CANEWU010000059.1 GCA_947442825.1 Synechococcaceae cyanobacterium | reverse complement strand
GTCGCCGCGCAGCACATCGGCCACCCGCTCCCGGAAGGTGGCCAGCACCGAGGGGTGATCCCCTAGATAGGAGGCCTCCAGGAACTCCACCTCGGGATGGTCGGCCGCAACCAGACGGCTGTGTTGCACAATCCGGCTGACCAGAACCCCGGAGAACAGAAAGTAGGGAAACACCACAACACGGCGATAACCCAGCCGCACCACCTGCCGGAGACCCGGCTCCACCAGGGGAAACGTGACCCCGGAGTACAAGGTTTCGCCCCAGCCGAAGCCGAAGCCCTCCACCAGCATGCGGGTGACCTTCGCCACATTGGAGTTGGCGTCGGGATCAGACGACCCCCGCCCCACCACCACCAGCAACGTGTCGTGGGGGGGCACCGGCGCCCGGCCGGCCGCCACAGCAGCGGCATCGGCGGCCGCCAGCGCATCGCGGATACGGCCGCCGGCCGCCTCGATCATTTTTCGATCCACCCCCAGCTCGCGCCCGTAATCCACCCGCAGACCGCTCTCGGCGGCCCAGGTGTTGAGCACCGAGGGGATGTCATTCTTGGCATGGCCGGCGGCGAAGAGCATGGCCGGCACCGCCAGCACATGACGGACCCCCCTGGCCCGCAGTTCCTCCAGGCCATCGCGCAGGATCGGCCGCGCGAACTCCAGATAGCCATAGGCCACCGGCATCGGCGCCAGGGTGCGGCGCAACTGCTCCGCCAGGGAGGCGAACTCCTCCACCGCCAGCCGGTTGCGGCTGCCATGGCCGCAAACAAGCACCCCCAGGGGCCCTATCGGCCCCCAGGGGGTGGCGGGGGAACCGTCGAAATCAGGAGGGGAGAGCGAGGTCATGGCAACGAATTCCTGGGCTTGACCGTAGCCGCCGCCACGCGGCACCCCGTCTCCCAGGCCCGTTAGGCCAGAACCGGGAGAAAGGCGCAAGGATGGGAACCATGAGTCTGCAGCGCCCCCCTTACCAGCCCCTGCCGGCCCCCACGCCCGGTCAGGAGCTTCTGCGCGTGGCGGTGGCCGATCTGCAGCCCACCCAGCTCTGCGTGGGCCTGGCGGAAGTGCGCAGCCGCCAGCGCGATTTCGCCGACGAAAGTGCCGCCCAGCGCCAGCGCTACCTCCGCGGCAAACCGGTGCCCCTGGTGCGCAGTGGCGATGGCGCCCTCTGGATGGTGGATCGCCATCACCGTCTGCGGGCGCTGGTGGAGCTGGAGCCCCAGGCGGAAGCCTTCGGCTATCTGGTGCTGGGCCTCGCCACCAACGACCACCGCATGGTGCTCGACGAGCTGCAGCGGCGTGGCTGGCTTTATCTCTACGACGGCCGCGGACTGGGCCCCCTGCCCCCCACCGCCCTGCCGTCTCGCCTGCTCGACCTCCAGGACGACCCCTACCGCAGCCTGATCTGGAAGCTCAAGAAGGAGGGCTGCATCGATCCTGCCCCGCTGATTCCTTTTCACGAATTCCGTTGGGGGGCCTGGCTGCGGCGCCGCCCCCTGCCGCCCTTCAGCTCCGCGCGGCTGGAGCCGGCGCTGCCGGTGGCAAGGGCGCTGGTGCGCTCCCGGGCAGCGGCCCATCTGGCGGGCTGGAGGGGCGGCGGCTGAGGGAGGGCGGTGGCCCCCAGGAGCGCCCCCCACCAAGGTTGCGGGGCGGTCGCGCATTACCCGTGAGCAAGGCCTGCTCCCAGAGCCCAAGCTGGCGCAGCAACGCCCCCGCCGCCGCCGCCACGGCACCCCCCACCGCCAGGGCCAGGGGCGTGTGCCACCAGGCGATGGCCAGCAGGGCCAGCCAGGGCAGCGTGGCCACCACCGGTCGCCAGCGACGGATGGCACGCAGGGCGCCCGAGCAGGCGGCGCAATGACGGGTATGGGCCTGCTCCCGGTCCATCAGGGCCAGGCGATCGAGCCGGGGCGGCAGGGGAGCGGAGGGGAAGGGATCGCCGCCGTGGAGGTTCACCCAGTCGTGCAGGGCCTTTACGTAGAGATCCGCCCCCGTGGCCAGATGGAAGGCCTGGGTGGCAGCGCCGCTGCGCCCCCGACGCTCCAGCTCCCGCTCCTGCCAATGCAGAAAGATCTGATCATCTTCGAGAACCGTGTGGTTGCCCAGGTGCTGGAGCCACAGCGGCCGCAGCCGCAGCAGGCGGCGCGGCCAGGGGGAGCGGAACTGGAAAGGGAAGCGGGCAAACAGCCGGCATTCGCCCCTGCGGATCGGCGTGGCATAGACGACGGTGAGAATGCGGCCCAGGCTGGCGGCCGTCAGGTCGTGCCACATCAGGGCAGGGGCGGCAAAGGTGGTGTGCTGGCGGCCGAGACGCCCCTGCCTGGGGCCCTCTTCCCAGAACACCGTGAAACCCTGAGGCCCGCTCGTGCGCAGCTCGGCCCGCACCGGTGCCGCATTGCCGCGCTGCCCGACGGTGCCGTGGTGGGTGAAATTGACGTGGCTGACGTCGAGCACGTTCTCCAATAAGGTGAGTGTGTCCATCGGCAGGTCACGGAAGGTGTCCTGCAGCAGCCAAGGCCCATCGCACTCGTCGTCGATCACCGGCACGGTGGGCAGGGGAACGGCGGCGGCGGCCGTGGAGTCGCCCGCGAAAACGAACAGCAGGCCCTGGGCTTCGGCGGTGGCAAAGCTGCGGCAGGAGGAACGCCTCTCGGAGGCGCTGCTGCCAGGTTCGGCCTGGGGAATGCGGCGGCAGAGGCCGTCACCATCGAAACACCAGCCGTGGTAGGGGCATTCGAGCTGACCATCCTCATTGATGCGCCCTTCCGAGAGGGGCACCAGCCGATGGGGGCAGAGATCCGGGAAGGCCCGCCAACGGCCTGACGCCACCTCCCACCACAGCACCAGATCCTGCTCCAGCAAGGTGAAGGCACTGGGACGGGCCCGATCGAGATCGCGCAGGAAAGCCACGGGGTACCAGTGATCCCGCCAGGCCGCGGGCAGGTGGGCCGGGAAAGGGGCGACCACAGACTCGGGGGAAGCACTCATGGCCGGATTCTGGAAGGCCAAGCCCCCAACCCGTGAGTAGACCGGATCAGAGGCCCCAGCCACGAGGATCGATGCCCTACACCCACCTTCTCGTCCCGACGGACGGATCGGACCTCTCGATCAAGGCCACCCACGAAGCGGTGAAGCTGGCCCGCAGCACCGGCGCCCGCATCACGGTGATGCACGCCCAGCCACGGCTGCCTCTGCCCGTGATGGGCATGGGGGAGATGCTGGAAGCGAGCACGATCGAAACCCTGATCGCCGCCAGTAGCCGTGATTCCGACCGGCTGCTGGAGCAGGCCCGCACCATCGCAGCAGACGCAGGGATCACGGTGAGTTGTGAACGGGTGGAGAGCGACCTGCCCCACAAAGTGATCCTGGAGGCGGCCGCGCGGCTGGGCTGTGATCTGATCGTGATGGGCAGCCATGGCCGGCGCGGCCTGCAGGGGTTGCTGCTCGGCAGCGAAACCCAGCGGGTGCTGCTGGGGGCCCCCTGTCCGGTGCTGGTGGTGCGCTGAGGGGCGCGCAGGCGGCCTGACCCCAAAAAAATCAGTCTTGGCCGGGGGCCAGAAGCGGATGCCAGTGGCAGAGGGGACCCTGGCCGGCCCCGATCGCCAGGGAATGGATCAGGGCCCCCTCCACATACGCCCGGGCCTGCAGCACCGCGTCAGCCAGGGGCAGGCCGCGCGCGAGCCAGGCGGTGATGGCAGCGGAGAGGGTGCAGCCGCTGCCATGGGTATGGGGGGTTTCGACCGGCGGCCGCCGCAACCAGCGGCCACCGCTCTCCTCCAACAGCCAGTCGCATCCCCGCAGGGCCGGGCTGCCGCCGCCCTTGATGAGCACCGCCCGGGGGCCGAGGGCGGCGATCCGCTCGGCAGCCGCCTCCACGTCCCGCTCCCCTTCCAGAGGGCTGCCGACCAGCAGCGAAGCCTCCCGTAGGTTGGGGGTGAGTAGATCGGCCAGGGGCAAGAGGAGGGATCGCAGGGCGGCTATGGCCTCCGGCTCCAGCAGCACCGCCCCGGTCCGCGACACCATCACCGGATCGATCACCCGCCAGAGGGAGCGGGGCGCGATGGCGGTGGCGGTGGCCTCGATCAGATCGCGGCGCAGCAGCATGCCGGTCTTGAGGGCCACCACCGGCAGATCGCTGCAGACCGCTTCGATCTGGGCCGCCAGGGCCTGCGGGGGCAGGGCGTCCACCCGCTCCACCCCGCAGGTGTTCTGGGCGGTGACACAGGTGAGGGCCGAGCAGCCGTGCACCTGCAGCAGGGCGAAGGTTTTGAGATCGGCCTGGATGCCAGCGCCGCCTCCCGAGTCGCTGCCGCCGATGGTCAGGACCACCGGGGGGCGCTGAAGCCGGGACGGCAGAGGCGCGGTTTCGCTCACGGGCGAGGATCGCGATCGACCGGCGGGTTTGGATCCGACCCAGAGGAGGAGGTGCCCTGGGAGCGGCTGAGCTCCCTCAGGTACTCGGCGTTGGAGCCGCTGGTGCGCCGACCGGTGCTCTTGGGCTGGGCCTCACCGCGGCGACGGTTCTGGCGGAATCGCAGCAACCACATATCCATGAGACTCAGGGGCTTGCCAGGCAGGTAGGCGGCGGCTGCGAAGGCGCCGGCATAGGCCACGGAAGAAACCAGAACGCGCACGCTCTCCTGCACCAGCTGCCAGAGGCGGTCAGGGGGAAGGCCTCCGAAACGCTGTCGCACGGAGTTCTCGGCGGTCTCGAGGCCGGCCAGGATTTGGGGGCGGATGGCCTCAATCGGGCGGGAGGCATCCGAGGGGGGCAGGGCTGGGCCCTGAAGCGCCTGCAGGCGTGATTGAAGCTCGGCGGTGCTGCCCGCCTGCTTAACGGCCTGCCGCATGACGGTGATCCGATCGATGGCTGTCTTGAGCTGGCGCCTCTGGCCACGGCTGGCACTGTTGACCCCGCTCCATACGGCGTAGGTCTGGAGGGGAATGAGCAGCAGGTAGCCGAGGGCCGCAGCGGCGGCGAGGGCGGCAATGCGATCCCGCCGGGCCCGCAACCGGCCGCTACCGGGATGCAGGACACCGGCCAACCACATCAGCACAACCCCGAGCACGGCGATCGTGCCGTTGTTCACCAGCGCGCCGGTGACCCGAAGCTGCCAGGAGGGATCCAGCAGGCGCGGAGGCAAGGCGGCAGCGATGACAACCGCTGCAAAAACAACGAACAACGCTGTGGCGATTCTCGCCAGCATGCGTCCAACGGATTCACGATCGCTGTCGAGCGTGGGCGTGCTGGGAGAGGATGACAAGAGAAAACGTTTGACGCTCTGCTCAAAGATTATGGGAGAGCAGGCACATTGTCACCGCGCTGGCACGAGCACCTTGCCAGGATCCGTTACCTCCCAGAGTCCGCCGACCTCGCGGAGCATGGCCGGGAGGATCAGCTGGGGTCTATCGATCGAATCGGGCACGGTCTGAAAGAGATTTGGCTCAATCGCAGCCTCAGCAAACCGATCAAGAGTGTCGATGGTAGGAAATAACCAAGCATCTCCCTCCACCATCACTAGCAAGAAGCGACCACCCCGGGACACCATGCGCAGACGCGGCGACAAAACCTCATAGCCGACACCCCCCTCCTCAGGGGGAGGGGCAATGTCGAGCTCCACGCAGGTGACCCCCTCGATCGGGGATAGGCCACGGCTGTTGATCGCCACGATCAGGGCCTCGAGACCAGGGCCTGGCTGGGCTCGCCAGACTTGCGGGCCGGCATCGGCGAGCGGAGCTGCTTCTGGCTCAGGGCGCTCGGAGAGAAGGCTGACTGACGAAGGAACTTCGGCGAGCTGGGGCCGAACGGGTATCGGCGCATCCGGGGCCGCGGGCGGCACGTAGGACAGGGGCGAGGCGGTGGAGGAAGGCAGGGGAGGGGGCGTGGGCCGCAGAGAAGGGACGTCTTCGGACTGCCTGCGGCTATCGGGTTGGGGGATGGGGCGAGGGCGGTAGCGGCCTGGAGGGGAAGGGGGGGAGAAGTGGGGGAGCTCGGGAGGTGGCCCGGTGATCGGGGAAGGCGCGAGGGTGTGGTCCGCAGGTGGAATCGGGGAAGGGGGAGCCGGCGGCGCATAGGAGGAGACAGCCGGCGTATAGGCAGGGGGAGATGGCGGGACTGGGCTGTCCCGTCGGGACAGTTCACCGCGAAGAACGGTGAGCTCCTGCTCCAGATCGCGCAAACTTCTTGCCATCTGGGCGAGATCTGCCGTGCTTCGGTCGCGCCGCTCGTGCAAGCGACGGGTCTGGTCCCGAAGGCTTGAGAATTCCTCCCGCAAACCCGGAAAGCGCCAGTACAGGACACCAACGCCACCAGCACCGAGGAGAAGGGAAAAAACTCCTGTCCACTCCCAGATGCTGCCGGGGAGGAGGCGAAAGAAAGGTGCCGACTCAGCGGGAGCTGGCCGGTTGGCTGCCGGGGGGCGGATCGACGGCCATAGACGATCGTCTACGGGGTTGCATCCGCCCAGACCCAGGAGAACGGCGCTCGAAACGACCGAAGAGCTGAGCCACCTGTGGAGCCTGGGAGGAGCACAGGGGGGCATCAAGGACTGACCCGATCCTTCCGTACGCGGTGGAGGAGGCAGGGTCATCAACCAGCGCGAGTTGTACACAGTAATCCTTTATAAACCAGTAACCCCGGGTTGTCCATCCAGTCGCTTGCGCCAGTGGCCTTCAGAGGCCGGCCGCTCCGAAGAAGCCCCTGCTCTGCAGCCATACCGCGACCAGCAGCATGGGCCCGAAAACGGCAAAGGCGATCTGCAGCTTGACCACCAGCGCATCGCGTTGTGCGCGGGAGGGGGAGGGGCTAGAGGCGGCCGGGCGCGCGATGGGTCTGCGGGAGGGCATCGGGGGCCTGGACCTCGGAACGGTGCTCATGTTGCCCCCTCAGGCGATCCGGCTGTGGGGGCCAAGGCCGGAGGCAACCCCCTGCTGGTGCAACAGCCAGGCCCGACGCAGATCGATGAGATGGATGCCATATCCCAGTCGGCGGGCCGCGAGCACCAGCTCCTCCCTGGAGCGGCACCGGCGCAGCGATCGGCGGATGACCCCATCGCGCTCGGCCTCCTCCACCAGCCGTGCCAGTTCCCCCAGACCCATGGCTGCTCCGCGGAAGGCGCTGAGGGCACTGTGGCAGCGCTGGCCGGAATCGCCCACGTCCCTCCGATCCGGTTGCATTCCGTCAGATCTCGATGGTGCGCCGGTCATGGTCCGGTCACATCGGCGGGATGAAGTGTGGGCACCCCGTCAGGGGCTCCTCCGAACCGATCCCCATGTCCAGCACCCCTCTTCTGCGGATCGCCGCCCTGCTCGGCGCTGCCGCCGCCTCGATGCCCGCCGCCGCCCTGGCCGCCCCCGGCGATTGGCTCTACGACTACGACCGCAACGCCCGCCCCCCGGCCCGGCTGCAGGCTCCGCCGCCCGTGCGTGCCGATGCCTGGGCCTACGGCCCGGGCGCTGGTGCTGCACCCGCCCCTTCCGCCCCCCTGGATCCAGCCCAGGCTGGGGCCCTGATGGCCCAACGCTGCAACATCGGGCGCCTGGTGGGCGGACTGGTGGGCGGCGGCCTCGGCTACAGGGCCTCTCGCCAGGACGGCCGCAGCTGGGCGGTGCCACTGGGCGCTCTGCTGGGTCAGCAGATGGGCTGCAGCATCGGCGCGGGGCGAGGGCCTAGACCCTGGTGAGGGGAGCCGGGGGGCGGAGCGAACCGTGCGAGTTCTGACCCTATTCTTTCGTTTTCCGCCCCCTGTCCATGGGGCGAAAGCCCCAGACTTCTTGAGTGTGAATGACCATTCAGCAGCCTTGCCCCACTCCGGCACATTGTCCCCAGACAGACCGTTATCGGTCGCGCCCAAGGGTTCCCAATCAGCCGCTCCCCCCGCCTGGCTCGGGATCGGGAGTCAACGGTTGGGTACCTCCCCATTGGGGGAAATCGGCGACGTCACGGTGATCGTCAGCCCCAAGACCCCCCTGGTGGGTCGCCTTGGAGATGATCAGCTGCAGCTGGAGCCCCCCTTCGCAGCGATCTACCTGCCCGATGCGCTGGCGACGCGCACAGCCCTGCAGGAGTTTGATGGGGTGGTGCTACGGCTGGAGAGCCAACGCCTGGAGCGCGCGGCGGCTCTGGTGAGCAACCAGGCCTGGAGCGCCCGGCGGTTCGGATCCCTGCTTCAGGAGCCCGTGACACTCCACGGCGAGGGATCCGGCCACCAGCAGTTGCGGCGGCTGGTGGCGGTGGCGCGCCTTCTGGATCCAGCCCAGGGCGGCACGCCCGAAGACACCCGACTTCTGGGGCTCGATGAGGTGCTGGATCGTCTTGTGGTCCTGTCCTTCTGGGGAGAACGGATCCTCGGCGATTTCGAGCGGGGGGGAAGCGGCGGCGGTAATCGCGAATCGATCCTCGATGATCTGGTGAGCTGGATCCGCGCAAACAGCCATCGGCCGCTGCACCTGGCGGAACTGGAGCAGCACAGCGGCTACTCCGAGCGCAGCCTGCGCAATGCCTTCCAGGAACGCTTCGGCTGCCCCCCCAAACAGTGGATCCGGCGTACGCGGATGGAATCGGCACGGCGCCGGCTGCTCGATCCCTCGCCCGGTGATTCAGTGTCGTCGATCGCCCAGGATCACGGCTACCAGCACGTAAGCCAGTTCAGCCGCGATTTCCGTTGCGTCTTCGGCCAGCGGCCCTCGCTGGTGATGCGCCAGGCGCGCCGCACCCTTTCCTGATCGGGGATCCCTGATCGGGTCCGGGCGCGGCGAGCTGGCTCAGCCGGCGGTTCCGAAGGCCACCTGGCAGGCGGCGTTCAGCAGCTCAGCCTCCTGAGCGTCGGCGGGCTCACGGTTGTTCATCAAGCCCCGCTGGCAATCGGCACTGATCTGATAGTCGGTACCCCCAGCCCGTACCACGAAGGTGATGGCGGTGCCGGCACTGGGCTGGACAGTGCCATAGAGGAGCCGGTAGTCAGTGTTGGGTACGACGATGTACGTCTGCTGCACCTGAACCGCGTCATCCACGGCTGCGTTGATGAGCGCAGCGGTGGCGAGGCTGCCAACGCCCCAGGCCGCTGCCCGGGCCCCCCACCAACCCCAGGGAGGATTGCTCCAGCCCCCATACCAGCCCCAGTTCCACGGCCGGGCCACCCCCCAACCGGCGCGGGCCCAGCCGGGGTTGAGATCGATATCGCCGATGTTGATCTGCCGGTTCCAGTCACGATTGATGGAGATGTTGCGATCGCCCAGGTTGCGGTCGATCGATAGGTTGCGATCACCAAGGTTGCGCTCACTGAGGTTGCGATCGCCGAGGTTGCGATCACTGAGGTTGCGCTCACTGAGGTTGCGATCGCCGAGGTTGCGATCACCGAGGTTGCGATCACCGAGGTTGCGATCACCCACATTCCGATCGCCAACAGGGCGATCAGCCACCGCACGACCGGGACGGGGGCTATTCGCATCGGGGCGAAGGCCATCGGGCCGCCCGCCCGGTCGCTCCGCCGCTCCGGCAGGTCGCGAAGGGCGAGCGGGACGCTCGATCGAAGGGTTTCCCACCCGACTGGTGCGATTGCCCTGGCTGAAGCCGCCCTGCGGGCGGCGATCCCCACGGCTGAAGGAGCTGCCACTGCCTTGAAAACCACTGTGCGCCCGGGATCCACCGCTCCCACCGCCCCGATTACCACCGCCCCGATTACCCCCGCCGCCACGGTTTCCACCACCGCCTCGGCTCCCGCCGCCCCCGCCGCCACCCCGGGCCATCCACTCGGCCATGGTCCCCTCGGCCGCGGCCGAAGGCATGGTGGGAACCGCAGCCCACACCGGTAGGGAGGGCAGGACGATCAAGCTGGCAAGCAATGCCGCCAGCGGCGAACGGACGCCCCTCATGGCTTCACCCCCGCACCGCTCTGGGCAAGGAGATCGCAACCGCCGTCGTAGCAGATCAAATCGACGCGGCCGTTGGATCCGAAGTGGGCTCGCACGTAATCGCGGCCCCTCAGGTCGGGCCGATCCTCCAGGAGGCTGTTGAGATAGTTGGCATTCACCACGCACAGTTCACGGTCGTTGAAGCAGACGGTGTTGGTGGAGAAACGAGCCTCGGCATTACGCAGGTTGCGCCAAGAGCGGCTGGCGCCATCCCACATCTCCATGCGGCTGGGATCGGCGGAGACGCGTACGCTCTGCACAGTGCTGCCGATGCGGTGGCGGTAGAGGGTGACGCCACCCTCATCGAGCACCTCTACGGTGCAGACGACCGGCGCCGCCCCACGCAGGGAGCACTTGGTCTCGAGGGTGTAGAGAATCTGGGCAGCCTGGCTGGGCTGGCTGGGCTGGACCAGAGGGGTGGCGGCCTTCACCGATGGGGCGGAAAAGGCCGCGACGAGGGCGGTGAGGGTGCCGGTGGCGACGATCGCCAGGCGGCCGCCACGGAAGCGGTCGCGGCGGAGCGGCAAGAGCGGGGTGGGCGGGGGAAACGGGACCATGGCAGGGCGAATCAACGACAGGAAAGACAAGAAGAAGGAAAGGGTGAAAAGGGGCCCGGCGAACGCCAGGTCGGTTGCCCGGGGGCAGCGGACCATCAGGGCGGGCGACGGATGATGCAGCGGAAGCCCAGATGGCAGGTGGAGGTGTCGATGCCCTGGGCCATGCGGGCGGCCGGGCGGTAGCGACGGCAGTAGCCGGGGGCGCAGAGAAAGGAGCCCCCCTTCACCACCTTGCGCGGAATCGAACCGTGCTGGGAGGCTGGATCGATGCTGCTCGATCGGCTGGGGCGGTTCCCCGCCACGGTGGCGGCATGGGGCTGGTACCAGTCGTCGGTCCACTCCCAGACATTGCCGATCATGTCGAGCAGGCCGTAGGGATTGGGGGGAAACGAACCCACCGGTGAGGTGCGCTCCCAGCCATCGAGGCGGGAGTTGTGGTTGGGGAACTCCCCCTGCCAGGTGTTCGCCAGCATCCGACCGCCGGGGTGCAGCTCCGTACCCCAGGCAAACTCGAGCCCTACAAGGCCACCCCGGGCCGCCCGCTCCCACTCCGCCTCGCCAGGAAGGCTCTTGCCCAGCCAGTGGGCATAGGCCTCGGCGTCGGCGTGGGTCACGTGCACCACCGGATGGCGCTCCCTGCCCTTGATCGAACTGCCGGGCCCCTCCGGATGGCGCCAGTCGGCGCCGCTCACGTACTGCCACCAGCGGTAGGGATCCCCCTGGCCGATGGGTCGGGGCGGAGGCACGAACACGATCGAACTGGGGCCCAGAAGCTCCGGCTGAGCATCGGGGTACGCGACGGGATCGGCGGGGCGCTCGGCCACCGTCCGATGGCCCGTGGCCTTGACGAACGCCTGGAACTGGACGTTCGTCACCGGCGCACGGTCCATCCAGAACCCCTCCACGCTGACGCTATGGGCGGGGGACTCCTCCGGGTAGTGATCGCTGGAGCCAACCTCGAAGGTGCCGCCCGGGATCCAGACCATATCCCGGGCGGGGGGGCGGCCCGGGACGTCAGGAGGCACCGCTGGCGGCATGCTCCAGCTTTTCCATCACCCGCTGCAAGGAGAAGCTGGCCGCCTTCTGCCTGGGTGGATAGTCCACGAACGTTTGTAGGAATTCGGCCACGAATGTCTGGGCTGGAACGATCAGGAAGACGTGATCAAACATCCAATCCCAGTAGGTGTTGGAGGTGATGTCGGCCCTCTCATAGGGATCGGTGAGGAGGTTCAACACCTTGGGAACCCGCAGCTCAATGAAGGGCTCGGCCCAGATCTGACATGTGCCCTGCACACGTTGCTCCATGAATACAAACTTCCAGTTGTCATAGCGAAGGCCCACCAGATCACCATCGTCGGAGAAGTAGAAGAACTCCTTCCGCGGACTGCTGTCGCTCTTCCCGGTCCAGTAGTCGAGCATGTTGTAGCCATCGAGGTGCACCCGGTAGGTCTTGTCGCCCACCTGATGGCCCTGCAGCAGCTTCTGCTTGATCTCCGGTTCGCCGGCCGCAGCCAGCAGGGTGGGCAGCCAGTCGAGATGGCTACAGATGCCGGTGAGGTTGGCACCAGCGGGAATGTGGCCGGGCCAGCGCACCAGGGCGGGCACCCGGAAGGCCCCCTCCCAGTTGGTGTTCTTCTCACTGCGGAAGGGCGTCATACCGGCATCGGGCCAGCTGTTCATGTGCGGGCCGTTATCGGTGCTGTACATCACGATTGTGTCGTCAACGATGCCCAGCTCATCAAGAAGATTGAGCATTTCGCCGATGCATTCGTCATGATAGATCATGACGTCGTGATACTCCGACTGCCAGCGGCCGCTACGGCCGATGTCCTGCGGCCTCGCGTAGGTGCGGAAATGCATGTGCGTGGTGTTGAACCACACAAAGAACGGCTCACCGGAGGCCACGGCGTCGCGGATGAAGCGCTTGGCTTCCACCAGAAACTCATCATCGGCCGTCTCCATTCGCTTGCGCGTCAGTGGGCCGGTGCTTTCGATCCGCTGGCTGCCGTCGGGGTTGGCCCAGCAATGGAGCACACCGCGGGGAGCGAAACGTTTGCGGAAGTTGGGGAATTCCGGGTCGTCCTCCTTGGGGTAATCGCGGAGCTCGGGCTCCTCCTCGGCATTGAGGTGATAAAGATTGCCGAAAAACTCGTCGAAACCGTGCATCGTCGGCAGATGCGCATCACGGTCGCCGAAGTGGTTCTTGCCGAACTGGCCGGTGCGGTAGCCCAGAGGTTTGAGCAGGCCGGCAATGGTGGGATCCTCGCTGCGGAAGCCCTGCTCCGCCCCCGGCAGACCCACCTTGCTCAGGCCCGTGCGGTACACGCTCTGTCCGCTGATGAAGGCGGCACGGCCGGCGGTGCAGCTCTGTTCGGCGTAGTAGTGGATGAACTTGGCCCCTTCCTGGGCCACACGGTCGATGTTTGGGGTCTGGTACCCCATCAGCCCATGGCTGTAGCAGCTCAGGTTGCTCTGGCCGATGTCATCGCCCCAGAGGATCAGGATGTTGGGCTTGCCGTTGGGCATGGCGGAAAGAGCTCGTGCAACGAGAACCCTTTGCTAGCCACAGGAGGAAGGCAAGCCCACTGGGCCAACATTCTGAAAGGGTCAGTTCAGGCCGGCACCAGCCAGCGATGCAGCCGCAGGAAGGGCAGCGACAGCAGCAGGGTCACCAGCACGTAGACCAGGATCGCCAGCTTCAGCCCGCTCACGTCGGCGGCATGGGTGCTGGCGAAGAGCAGCGCCAGGCCAGGGTTGCGCGTGGAGGTCACCACCGCCACGGTGGTGCGCTCCTGCAGCCCCGGACCGGAGAGCAGCCAGCCGATCGCCAAAGCCAGCAGCACCATCAGGGCGATGCAGCCGATGCCAGGCAGATTGGCGGCCAGGAACGCCTGCAGCAGGGGCCAGGAGCGCACCAGGATCACCGTCGTCAGCACGAGGAGCAGCAGGTTGGCCGCCCGATCGAGGGGCCCCTCGAGCTTCTCCGCCAGGCGCGGCAGGGTGCGGCGCACCAGCACCCCCAGCGCCAGCGGCACCCCCTGGACCACCAGCACCTGGCGGGCTACCGGCAGCGGCTGGATGTCCCAACCGCTGAGATCGAAGACCGCCCGGTAGAGATCCGCCAGCAGCGGAATCGTGACGACCGCCGCCGCGGCCGCCAGCAGCTGCAGGACGGCCGCCAGCTCCCGATCCCCTCCCTGACGGCCGGCCTTCCGCAGGGTGAGGGGCGCGCTGGGACTGACCGCCATCAGGGCGATCGCCATCCGCGACGGCACCGAGAGGCTCTCCAGCAGGGGACTGCGAAGCAGCAGCAGGGCCGCGAGGGGCACCAGCACGCAGGTGCCCAGCAACACGCGGGCGAACAGGGCTGGCCGGCGCCGCAGCAACGCCACCGCCTCCCCCCGCAGCCCCAGGCCGAGGGCAAACATCAACGTGAACAGGGTGGCGGGGATCAGAAGCTGCATCGGCGAGGCAGGGGAAGGGGGCGAAGCCGTGAAGGGGGTAATGAAAACGGTGGGCGAAGACCCTCAGCGGGTGGTCGCGCCGACCACGAGAACCACAAGGGCCGCCATTCCGATCAGCCCCAGCAGCATCGCCGTGGCCAGAGCGATGGAGGGCTCCTCGCGGTAGGTGTACTCCTCGCGCCGCAACCGTCGCAATACGCGCCGGTGCTGCCAGATCGCCCCCCCCATCGCCAGGCAGCCGGTGACCACAAAGGCCACCGAAACCAGCACGACGCTGAGCTGGGCCGGGCGCTGGATGCCGCC
>CANEWU010000058.1 GCA_947442825.1 Synechococcaceae cyanobacterium | reverse complement strand
CCAGATTCGCGGCCTTTCTGGGCATCAGTACATCCATAATTTTAGTGGCTCCGATCGGCCATGCGGTTGTGGTTGTTACGGCTAGCGAAGTAGGTGGAAATGTGGTGTTCAGCGGCGGTGGAACCTTGAACCTCGCCGACCTGAATCCAGTCCAAAACGGGTGTTACATTATAGGTTTTTTAATGCCTTCCATAGGGGCCTACCAGGGAGGTGGCTCTGGCTCGATGTCGGAATACTGCAATAATGGTTATAATGGTTCATCTTACGGACCCGTTACCGGCCCATTCAGCTTTGGCTCTGGATCTTCTTATGCTTTCCCAGATATCTCATCTGGAGATCCTGGCGGCATAAGCATGGTATTGGGAGGGATACTTGTTCCTGATAACTACGAATCTGGCAGCAGCATTTTTTCAACATCAACCTATCTTGCTGAGACCTTTCAAAGTCTTAGCCTAACACCCGGTGTTTACGAGTGGACATGGGGCACTACCAATCCTGATAGCTACAAGCTGATCATTGGCCAGCCAGCCGCCGTCCCCGGCCCCCTGCCCCTGGTCGGCGCCGCTGCCGCCTTCGGCGTCAGCCGCCGCCTGCGCAAGCGCATCGCCGCCCCTCTGAGCACCCCGCCCCAGGCCTGATTGCAGCCCTGCTTGCCTTCGCGGCCCTGCCTTCGGCGGGGCTTTTTTGTGGCTTCCCTAAGGCGTCGCGGAATCCCAGAATGACGCCATGCCCTGGTTCCTCAAGCACGAAACCTTCCGCCAGCCCTACGCGGTGATGCGGCCCCACCTGGAGGCCCACAAGGCCTGGGTGGCGGAGCTGCGCGGGCGGGGCGTGCGGGTCAGCAGCGGCTACCTGGTGGACGGCCAGGGGCAACCGGGCGGCGGCGGGTTGCTGCTGCTGGAGGCGGCGGATCACGCCAGCGCCGAGGCCCTGATCCGTGAGGATCCGATGGTGCGCAGTGGCGGCGTCGACTGGACCCTGCAACGCTGGATGCCGGTGGCCGGCGACTTGAACGTGGGCTGAGCGACGGTGAGCCAAGGTGATTGACCTCGACACACTCGCCGCCCTCGATGGCCTGCAATGGCTGCGCACCGGCGAGGAGGTGGAGAAACGCTTCGGGGTCAGCGCCTCCACCGTCAGCCGGCAGTCCCATCGCTGCCTGCAGCGCTTCGGGGTGCGGTTGGAGCGGCGGGAGGGGGAATGGCACGTGGTGGGCGACCCCACCCTGCTGCAGATGCAGCGGCGCGTGCATCAGACGGCCCGCTGGCTGGAGCACCGGCCGCTGCGGCTGGAGGCCACCTACTGGTCGGGGCCGCTGCTGGCCACCCCGACGCCGGAGCGCTGGATTCTTGGGCTCTGCTCGATCGTGGGCGTGCCGCGCAACTTCCAGCTGGTGCGCGAGCGGATCGTCGACGCGTTCCTCAGCGGCCTGCCCGATCTGCCGAAGCCGGACGATTCCGAGCTCACCTCATTGGTGCTCTCCTCGATGCCGGTGTTCTTCGTGGCCGCCGCCGACCACCCCCTGGCCCAGCAGAGCCGCGTGTCGCTGGCCGAGATCGCCCGCTTCCCCAGCCTGGGCCTGCCGCCCGGCAGCTACCCGCAGGTGGAAAAAGCCCTGCGGCAGCTCGGCCTCTGGAACGATCCGGTGCGCATGACCCGCTACCGGCGCGATCTCTGGGAGGGGCGGGCCGAGGCGGAGTTGACCATCGGCTACGGCACCCCCCTGAGCCTGGCGGTGAGCGGCGGCTCGTTGGTGCGCCTGCCGCTGGAGTTGCCGTTCCGCTCCGGCGAGGCGCTGGTGGTGCGGCGCGATTTCGCAGACCACCCCGAACTGCTCTCCCTGCGCCAGCTGCTGCTGGAGCGACTCAACCAGCTGGCCCTGCTCCACCCGGAGATCCAGCCGCTTCGGCGATGACGGGGTTGGTGAGGGTGCCGATGCCCTCGATCGTGATGCGCACCTCATCGCCGGGCCGCAGCCAGCGGGGCGGATCGCTGCCCATCCCCACGCCGCTGGGGGTGCCGGTGAGGATCACGGTGCCCGGCTCCAGGGTGGTGCTGCCGGAGAGGAAGGCGATCAGCTCAGCCACCGGGAAGATCATGTCGGCGGTGGAGGCGTCCTGGCGCAGCTCGCCGCTCACGCTGGTGGTGAGGCGCAGGTCGTTGGGGTCAGGGATGAGGGCGGGGGTGGCCAGGCAGGGGCCGAGGGGGCAGAAGGTATCGAAAGACTTGCCGCGGCACCACTGACCGCCACCAAGTTCGGGGCGTTTCTGCCAATCGCGGGCGCTCACATCGTTGGCGCAGCTGTAGCCCAACACCGCCTGCAGCGCGTCCTGCACCGTCACGTTCTTGCAGCGGCGACCGATCACCACCGCCAGCTCCCCCTCGTAATCCACCGCCTCACTGGGCAGCACCACCGGCAACTCGATCGCTGCGCCCGGGTGCTGCACGGCGGAGGGGGGCTTCATGAACAGCACCGGCCGGGCCGGGATGGCGGAGCCGAATTCCGCGGCATGGCGGCGGTAGTTCACGCCGATGCAGAGGATCGCCGGCGGCGCCACGGGCGCCAGCAGCTCCGCCACCCGCGCCGCCTCCCCCGTGGGCCGCAGGCCGGCCGACCCCTCCGGACCGAAGGGATCCCCCACCAGCCGCTCCTGGGCCCCGTCGTCGTGGAGCTGGGCATGGTGGAGGACGCCCTCCGGGTCGCGGTAGCGCTGGATCCTCATGGGGCGGGGGTCGCGACGGGCATGGGGGCGGGGGTCGCGACGGGCATGGGTGTGGAGCCTCTCTGGTGGCTCCAGTATCCCGGCGGCGGTGGGGCGAACGGCGAGAGGGTGCCCCGGAATGTCGCGGCGAGAGAGTAATAGCTGTGGCAGCTACCTTGCCGCCTACGCCTCTCCGCTCCCCCTTGAACACCGACCGCTGGTTCTACGGCGTGTTCCAGTCGGCACCCGATCTGATCCGCTGGCTGGCGGGCCCTGACGACCGCAGCCTGGCTGATCAGCCGGTCCCTACGGACCTCGATCGCCAGTACCGCTTCCTGGCGCCGGAGCTCAAGGCCGGCAGCCATCGCCTCGATGGGGTGCTCTGGCCCCTTGGCACTGACAGCGGCACCCCCGAGCTCCCCGTGGTGCTGTTGGAGGTGCAGATGCGCACCGATCCCGGGTTCCACCACCGCCTGGCGGCCCAGACCTTTCGCTTCCTGCAGCTCCATCCGGCCGTTGAGCACTGGCGGGTGGTGGTGATCACGCCGCACCAACGCCTCAACCTCGGCCCCGTCACCCCACTGCGGGGCTTCCTCGAAACGGTGCACTGGGTCAGCCTTGATGCCCTCGCTCAGGTGCAGAGCCTTGATGCCGCCATTGATCTGCTCACCCTTCCCGTGCGCTCTGAGCAGGAGCTGGGGGAGCGCTGCCGCCGGATCCTCACGGAGCGCAGAGATCTCGAACCGGTTGTTCTCTCTATGCTGTTTGAGCGCTTCTCACAGCTCAGCCGGGAGGAGATCCTCATGATCGTCGGACTGCCCCTGCAGGAGCTGCGCCACACCCGCGCCGTGCAGGAGATCCTGGAGGAGGGGCGCCAGGAAGGCCGGGAAGAGGGCCTGGAGGCTGGTCGGCAGCAGGAAGCCGCCGCTCTGGCTCTCCGCCTCTTGGAGAGACGTTTCGGGAGTCTGGACCAGGCCAGCCGGGACGCCCTCACCTCCCTGCCCCTGCCGCACCTCGAGCAACTCGCTGAGGACTTACTCGATTTCAGCGGCCCAGGCGACCTGCAGACCTGGTTGGCAGACAACGGGGACGACTGAAACAGCTCCAGGGCCCCTGCTCACGCCGCTCAAGAACCGGCCGGTAACAGGTCGTCATCCGGATGTCAACCGGAAGTCAACCGGAGGCCTCGCCATAGAGCAGTGCCCGCAGCCCGGGCTCCAGCGCCGCGAAGGCGCGGCCGCGGTGGCCGATGCGCGCCTTGGTGGCCTTGTCCATCTCCGCGAAGGTGAGATCGAGCTCCGGCACCAGGAACACCGGGTCGTAGCCGAAGCCGCCCTCGCCCCGGGGCGCCTCGGCGATCAACCCCTCGCAGCGGCCCTCCACCGCCAACTGCACCACCCCATCCGGATCGGCCAGGGCCAGGGCGGCCACAAAAGCAGCGCGGCGGTTCGGCGCCGCATCCAGCTCCGCCAGCAATCGGGCGATGCGCTCAGCATCGCTGGGGGCGTAACGGGCCGAGAACACCCCGGGGGCGCCGCCGAGGGCTTCCACCTCCAGGCCCGAGTCGTCGGCCAGGGCCCAGCAGCCGGTGGCCTTCGCCACCGCCTCCGCCTTCAGCTGCGCGTTCGCCGCAAAGGTGGTGCCCGTCTCTTGCACCTCCAGATCCAGCGGTTGGGGGCGCGCCTCCAGCGGCAGATCGGCCAGCAGGGCGGCGAACTCGCGCACCTTGCCGGCGTTGCCGCTGGCGATCACGAGCGGCCGGGGGGCGGCGGACTCCATGGGGGCAGTGGCAGGAACCATGGGCAGCGCCTCAGACCGATTCCGCCAGCTGACGGGCCCAGCCCAGCACCTCCGCCACCCGCGCCGCATCCGGCGCCTCGCAGTAAAGGCGCAGCAGGGGCTCGGTGCCCGAGAAGCGCAGCATCAGCCAGTGGCTGGGGCCGAGCCTCAGCTTCACGCCATCGGTGGTGATCACCTCCTGCACGGCCGCGCCGGCCACCTCCTTGGGCGGGGCTTCAGCCAGCCGCGCCTCCAGCCGGGCGCGGGCGGCCATGTCGGCCAGGCGCAGGTCGAGCCGGTCGTAGGCGGCGGCACCACCGCAGCGCTGCTGCAGGGCATCGATGCGTTGGCCCAGGGGCACACCGCCCTCCACCAGCGCCTCGATCAGCAGCAGGGCGGCGAAGGGCGCATCACGCTCGGGCAGGTGCATACCGAAGCCCACGCCGCCCGATTCCTCCCCGCCCACCAGCACCTCGCCCGCCAACATCTCAGCGGCGATGTACTTGAAGCCCACCGGCTTCTCCAGCACCTTTCGGCCGAGGTTCTCGGCCACCAGGGCCATCAGGTCGGAGCCACTGACGGTTTTGATCACACTGCCAGCGAGGCCGCGGGCCCGCGCCAGATGGTCGATGAACAGGGGCATCAGCAGCTGGGTGCTGCAGAAGCGACCGCTCTCATCCACCGCGGCGATGCGGTCGCCGTCGCCATCGAACACGATCCCCATCGCCGGCCTTCCCGCCGCCGTGGCGGCCTGCACCGCGGCGATCAGCTCCTGCAGATAGGGCGCCAGGGGCTCGGGGGGGGTGCCGCCGAAGAGCGGATCGCGCTCCGCGCGGATCTCGCGGATCGCACCACTCGCCACCGCCGCCTCACCCAGCAGGGCCGGCAGCACACCGGCGGCCGAGCCATGCATCGGATCGACAATCACCTGCAGCCCCAACCGATTCAGCCCCTCAGCCAGCGCCGTGGTGTCGACCTTCGCGCGCAGGCCGGCCACGTAGGCGCCGAGGGCATCGAAACGCTCCGTGGTGCCAGCGATCGGCACCGTGATCCCCCCGGCCTCCAGGCGCCGCTCCACCCGCTGGGTGAAATCGCCCTCCACCGAGCCGCCGAACGGCCCCTTGATCTTCAGGCCCAGCCATTCGGGCGGGTTGTGGCTGGCGGTGATCACCAGCGCCCCCAGGGCCCGGCGCTCCACCACCGCCCAGCTGGCGGCCGGCGTGGGGATCGGCGTATCGGTCAGCAACGGCTCCAGGCCCGCACCCCGCACCGCCGCCCCGATCGCCTCCGCCAGCTCCGGGGCCAGGAAGCGGCGGTCGTAGCCGATCACCACCGTGCGGCTGTCGAGATCGGCGGGGGCGCTGCTCTCCAGTTCGCGGGCGGCGGCGGCGGCCACCGGCAGCAATCGCTCCAAGGTGATGTCCACACCGAGGATCCCGCGCCAGCCATCGGTACCGAAGGCGATCGGGCTGGCCTCCAGGGGCAGGGGGGCAGAGGCCATGGGTACGGGGGAGCGAAACGCAGATGCGGTCTCCCGTGTAGCAGAGCGCCCCGGCGGCCGCCCGGGCCGGGGTGCCGGCCCGGCGGCAGGCCACCGTCCGGGGAGGTCGCTCCTACGGTGCGCCCATGCCGCCCTCCCCTTCCTCCCAGGCCGCCCCGCTGGCCGCGCCCGATCCGCCGCCGCTCACCGATCGGCTTCTGCGCAGCTGGCTGCGCTGTCGTCGGCGGGCCTGGCTCGATGGACATGGCCCGGAGCAGGCCCGCCAGTGGAGCGCCCATCGGGCCTTGGCGCTCGAAGAGCAGCTGCGCAGTTTTCAGACCCTGCTGCCCCAACGCCCCGGTCGGGGGGAGATCGCCTGCGCCGCCGGCGCCCCCGGTGTGGTGGGGATGCGCCTGCGGGGCCTCACGGCAGACCGATCGCCGATCGAAGCCCACCCGCCCCTGCTCGAGCGGGTGGAGGGCAGCAGCCGCTGGGGGGAGCACCGCTACCGGCCGGTGCTGGGCCGCCAGGGCCGGCGCACCACCCGCGAACACCGCCTGCAGCTGGCCCTGTGGGGCCGCCTGCTGGCCCACCACCAGGACGGGGCGGTGCCCCAGGGGCTGGTGGTGGCGGGCGCCGGAACGCGCATGGAACGGGAGCCGGTGAACCTGCAGGTCGAGTCGCTGCAGCGCCAGCTCGACGACAGCCTCAGCCGCCTAGCCGTTGATCTGGAGCGAACGACGCCACCGCCGCTGGTGAGCGATCGCAAAAAATGCACCCTCTGCTGCTGGCGCAGCCTGTGCGACGAGGCGGCCGCCGTGGAGGGGCACCTCAGCGAGGTGAGCGGCATCGGCGGCAAGCGGCGCGAGCTGCTGGTGGCCCTGGGCATCGGCAGCCTGGCGGAGCTGGCGGCGACGGATCCCGACGCGCTGGCGGAACAGCTGGCCGCCGAGGGGGAGCAGCACCGCGAGGTGGCCGGGGCGCTGGTGGCGCAGGCGCAGGTGCAGGCGGCCGGGTTGCCCCGGCGCCGCGAGGGATCCCCGGGGCTGGCGTTGCCGGAGCTGGAGGGGGCCCCGGGGGTGCTGCTGTACGACATCGAATCCGACCCCGACGCCCGCGACGACTTTCTGCATGGCGTGCTGCGTCTGCGGCGCCGGCCCGACGGCTCCTGGCCCGATCCCGCCGAGGCCGCACTCGACGCGACGGCCGCCTACCAACCGCTGCTAGCTCTGCATGAGCATGGCGAGCCGCGGCTCTGGGCCCGGCTGGAGAGGCTGCTGCGCCGCTACCCCGATTGGCCGGTGCTGCACTACGGCGAAACCGAGGCGATCGGCCTGCTGCGGCTGGCGGAGCGCCAGGGGGTGCCGGAGGCGGAACGGGCGCGGCTTAAGGCACGTTTGGTGGATGTGCACCAGCGGCTGCGGCGCCACTGGCTGCTGCCGGTGAACAGCTACGGGCTCAAGGCGGTGGCGGGCTGGATCGGCTTCGCCTGGAGCCAGCCGGGGGTGGATGGGGCCCGCTGCCTGCTGTGGTGGCGCCAGTGGCGCCGCGACAGGAGCAAGGCCGGGGTGCCCCGCAGCCGGCAGCGCCTGCAGCGGATCTTCCGCTACAACCTCGATGATTCCCTGGCCACCTGGGCGGTGGCCCGCTGGCTGCTGGATCAGCCGGCCGACGCGGAGGCGCCGCCACTGCCACTGCCACCGCCACCGCCGCTGGCCTGACCACCCCCCGCCCCCACCGGCGGCGGCTGCACCCCCTCCGGCACCGAAACCTCCAGCCAGGCCCCGCCAGCGGTGCGCAGCCGCAGCTCCGCCAGGGCCGCCCGCCGCACCAGGGCCAGGCCGATCCAGCCCCCCTCCGGCAACGCCAGCACGGTGCTGACCTGGCCGGCGCGCGTGGCCTCGCCCTGGCCCGACTCCACGCCCTCCACCATGGCCAGCGCCTCCCCCGGCTCCGGCGCCGTCCCCGCGTGGGCCGGCAGGTGCCAGCGGCGCAGCTGCTGCTTGACGCCGTCGTAGGTGGCGAGGCGGGCCAGGGTCTCCTGGCCCAGGTAGCAGCCCTTGCTGAGGCTCACCCGCGCCGCCAGCCCCAGCTCAAACGGGTTGCCCTCCTCGTTCAGCTCCGCCGGCGCGGCGGGCTCCCCGCGGGCGATGCGCAGCCGCTCCACCTCTGCCGCCGCCAGCTGCGGCCGCTCGGCCAGCTCCGCAGGCAGGGCCGCGCCGACGGGGAGCACAAGGGCGCCCCCCTCCAGCCGCCAGCCCGCCCCCTCCCCCAGGGACTCCCAGATGCCGCCCGGAGGCGGACTCGATCCCTCGGAGCCCTCCACCCACAGCCCCGGCAACAACGCCCCCAGCTGCACAGCGTCGGCGGGGAAGAGCACCCGGTCGAAGGCCTCCCGCACCGCCGACGCATCGCCGGCGGTGATCACCAGCCAGGCGCCGCCCGCATCGATGAGCACCTCCGCCAGGGCCCGCAACCGCGCGGTGGGGGTGAGGCAGCAGGTGCGGCGCCAGGCGCCCGGGGGGGCCAGGGCCAGGTCCTGGCTGGTCTGGCCGTGCAGGAAACGGCGGCTGTCCGGTCCGTCGAGCCGCAGCAACGTCACCGGCTTCTCCAGCCGGGAAGGGGAGGCGGGCCGCCAGGCCCAGGCGTCAGTGAGCGGAAGGGAAGACATGGGCGGAGACAACAGCGGGGGGGCAGAGAAAGACAGGAGCAATGCCAAGGGCCCCTGCGATAGCGGGAGCGCGACAGCCGCCGGAGGGGAATCTCCCTCAGCCCGCCGCGGCGGACACCTCCTCCAGCAGAAAGAGGCTCCGCAGCTCCAGCCCCTCGGCCTCCATGGCGGCCTGGCCGCCCTCCTGCCGGTCGACGATCGCCGTCACCCGCTCCACCACGTAGCCCGCATCCCGCAGCTGTCGCACCGCCTTGAGGGCCGAGCCGCCGGTGGTCACCACGTCCTCCAGCACCGTGATCCGCGCGCCGGCGGCGGGCAGGGGACCCTCCAACCAGGCCCCGGTGCCATGCCCCTTGGCCTCCTTGCGCACGATCAGGGCATCGAGGTCGCGGCCGGCCAGCGCGGCCGCCATCGCCACGGCACTCACCAGCGGATCCGCCCCGAGGGTCAGACCAGCCACCGCCGCGGCGCCCTCCTCCACCTCCGCCAGCAGCTGCGCCCCGAGCAGGGCCAGGCCCTGGCCGCTGAGGCTCACGGGCTTGCAGTTCACGTAGTGCTCGCTGGTGCGGCCGGAGGCAAGGGTGAACTGCCCGCGGCGGTAGGCGCGTTCGGCCAGCAGGGAGAGCAGCAGGGCGCGGCGACCTGCGGAATCGGTGGGCAGTTGGGGCATCGGCTGCGGGAGAAGGGGCTGGGGATCGGAGACAATCTCGCTAATTTGCGTGCATGCACGCAGGGGACCCTCGGATCGTCCGGTCCATCCCGCCCGTCCCGGTGGGCCCCTTGCTGAGTCTGCCGCCGCCGCGCCCGCCGATGACCTACCCCTTTCCGCTCACCGCCGCTGCCGTCTGCACCGCTGCGGCCACTGGGCTTCTGGCCTGGGCCCAGCCCGCCGCCGCCATCGATCCCCCCGGCCCCGTGGTCTGCACCACCACCCTGGAGGCCCCGGCCCTGGGCGGCCGGCTGGGCGCCAGCGGTCCGGTGGAGGTCACCCGCTGCGGCGTGGTGCGCACCGTGCCCGAGCTGATCAGCGACCGCTACTACAGCTGGCGCGCCCCCTTCGCCCGCGGCGTCGGCGTGGTCAACCAGATCACCGATCTGTTCGGCATCGCCATGGGCGGCGGTCGCGAAGGCAACCGGGTGATGGGCTTCGGCTTCCCCGACCAGGGCATCATCTGGTCCGGCAGCGCCGTGGAGAACACCACCTCCTGGCTGCTCCAGCAGCAGTCCCCCGACCTGCCCCTGCGCACCGGCGACCTGCCTTCGGTCTTCGGTGGCAGCGTGGCGGATCCGGCCCGCAGCGCCACCTGCCCCCGCGCCGACCAAGCCGGCTGCGGCAGCTCCCTGCGCTTCGATTCCGCCGGCCCCACCAGCTACGCACCGCCCGTGCGCGGCCTCTGGTAAACAGCCAGGGCCCGCCGCCAGCGGCGGCGACCGGGGGCCTAGCCATCTGGTGAAGGCAGCGAACTCATAATTCGCCGTAGGTGGGTTCGATCCCCTCGGCCCCCATACTCCCAAACCCAGTCAGAGAGTAGGTTTTCAGCCAAACCCCGCTGAAGGATGCGGCGCCGTGCAACCTGCTTGCCGACGAGCAGATCGTGGCGGTGATCGGGGGCTGCCATCGGGGTGGCCGTGTGATCCGGGGCGATCAATCTCGATCGCCCCGGATCACCGCATGGTCGACTCCCAGCTGGGGGTAGCCCTGCGCTGCCATGCAGATCAGTCCGTCTTTGGCGACCAAGAGCCTTGGGCACTCGCTGATGGGGCACACGACCCTCTACCACCGCTGCGTCCACCGCTCGAAACGGGCCGGAACGCCTGTCAGCACTGAGGTTCAGCGCGAAGGGGTGGAGGGGTGACGAGGACGGCAGCCGTCCTTCTGCTGTGTTGGGTGTTCTCGTCAGGCGAGGGACCGCGCGATGGCGTTGCACCGCGCCTCCAGCTGGCTGATCCGCTCTAGCAAGTCGGCGAAGCTCGGGATCTCGCCTCGCAGCATCCCCGAGTCGGTCATGGCCCGAAAATCCGCCTCCAGGGCCAGCCGGGCGGCGTCAATCGGCACCAGCTGCAGGGTGCCACTGAGGGCGTGGAGGTAGTTGATGGGCTGCTCATCGGCGTCGGTGGCACGCCAGAAGTCCTCCTTGTGCTGGGCCACCTCCTCGGAAAGGGGACGGTCACGAACGGCGGCCTCCGCGATGCCTGCCTGGGCCAGGCGATCGAGGTCGTACCAGTGCCGCGAATAGCGCTCACCCTCGCCGCTTCCCCAGCGGCCTTTCCGGCATGAGACATGGATCGCTGCGGCCTTCTCCAGGAATGTGCGCTTCGGGTCCATGACCAGCGGCCTGGCGACCGGGAACTCCAGCATCGTCAGGTGCCTTGCCGCCTCGCAGCTGATCGGCATCGGGCCATGGGGCTCCCCGGTGGAGTGGGCCCCGAACTCCAGCAGCACCGTGGGGCGCACATAACCGGAGCTGCCTTCTGGCGCCTGAATCAGAGGCGGGTAGCGAAGAACGATGGTGGGCGGTTGGCGGCGTCCCGGTTCCGTCGCCTTCAGGGTCAGCTCCACTGGCAGCCCTGCCGCTGCGACAGCGCCCTGAAGCAGCGGCAGGGGCACCGATTGGACCCACTGCCTGAGCCTCCTGTCGGCCGTTCTGCGGCGCTTGTCGGCCTGGCTGGGATTGGCGGCGGGCGCCAGGTCAACCTCCGGCCAGAGGCGATGAATGTTCAGCGTGAGGTCGACGTCCTCCGAAAAGCGATCGATGAGCCCATGGGCCTTGGAGAGGGAGGTGCCGCCCTTGAAGGTGAGGCTCCGCAGGAGCTGCTGGTCTGTCCCAAGGATCTGCAGGGCCCAGACCACCCAGATGTCCTTCTCCAGCAGGTAGGCAGGCCAGCCGGATTCGGCCGCAGCCACCGCCAGGGCTTCCTTCTGGTCCTCTGCGGCAAGGGCGAACCAGGACTCAGCCACGAACCTCAAGCGGAATCGGAGCCGGCTCACTCAGCAGCTCCGCCAACCAGAGCGGCAGCTCGGCACGGACGGAGAGCAGGGCCCTCCACTCCTCAGGTGGGAGGGTGCTGCGCAGGGTCGGGAGAGCCGCTGAGGCCTGATCAGGGCCGAGCCAGGTCAGGGCGCGGATCGCCTGGCCGGCGAGGCGATCGGCCAGCAGGAAGTTCCAGGCGGCGGCCGGGCGGATGGTGACCTGCTGCCTGCCGAAGACGTAGCGCTTCTGGCTCCGGCTGCGGGCCAGGAAGGTCTGCTCCACGGGCATCTGGGTGGTGAGGCCCAGGGCATTGGCCGCAGCGGCGCCGCTGCTGACGAACTGCTGAGCGCCCTCTTGATTGAGCTGGGCGATCACCACCTCCGGAGCCGGGGGCCTGGTGCCGAAGCGACTGCGCACGGGCAGGGCGTAGCGGCCGCGGGTGATCTTCACGAGCTTGCCCCGGGCCGCCAGGCGCCTGAGGGCCTGATCCACGGCATCACGTTTGCCCAGCGCCAGGAACTGCTTGGCAGCCAGCAGGGAGCCCTCGGGGCGCTTGGCCGCGGCTTCCAGGATCTGCTCGCTCAGAACGGTCATGACGGCTGGATGGGTCTTGCTGTGCCTTCTTGTGTCAGAACTCTACGTCAGTTTCTGACAGTCACCCCGGAAGGCTCTTGCCTGGGCGGCTGCCTGACCTGGGTCGCATGACTGCGCTGACGACGCGCTGCGGTCGACGGCGGCTGCGGTGGCGCGGCGGCTTTCAGCCGGGAGGGGCCTGGAGTGAGGCCAGCGGTATGCGCGCGCGACTGCGCGGCCATGTGTTCATTTCAGGCTGAATCCGGGCCTTCCATTGATCACCTGCCGAGCCGTCAGCGCATGGCGCCGCTTTGCGTAGATCCATTGCCGCACAGTGGCTCCGCCTGCTACTTAGTGCGTTTGCACTGGTAGAATCAGGGCTGCGCCAAAGGCCACGAGCCCATCGCCTGCGGCAACGTCATCCCCTGATCTCGCCAGCACTGCCGTGTTCTCACCAGTGGCATGGTGCCCCGGTCAGTTGTCCCTCAAGGCAGCTGATTCCATGGTTGTTTGTCATTCATCCGGGCCGGATCCAGGCCCTGCCCGCTCGCTTGTGATCGCCGCCGGCGGCGGCCGTGATCTGGCCTGGCCCCACCAGCGGGTGGCGGCTGAGCTCCTCGCCCGCAGCGGCGGCCGGCCGGTGCAGCGGCTGTTCCATGGCGGTGCCCGCGGCGCCGATGCCGCCATTGCACGCGCCGCCCATCAGCTGGGCTGGTCTGCCATCGCTCTGCCTGCCGCCTGGCAGCGCCATGGCCGGTCGGCCGGGCCGATCCGCAATCGGGAGCTGCTCCAGTTGGCCATCGCTGAGGCCATGGCCCACACCTCCCCGCTGGCGGCTACCTCGGTGCTGGTGCTGGCCTTCCCCGGCGGCCCTGGCACTACATCGCTGGTGCAGCTGGCCCGCCGCATAGCGTCCCGCTCACCGGTGCCCCTCGCCGTGGTGGAGGTCAGCCCATCCGCCGGTCTCTGGGCCGTGCCTGCTGTATCCGCCTGCTCCTGAAGCCTTCCGCGCCCATGGGCGCCTGCCGGTCCATTCCCCTCGCACTGCCATGCCTGTTCTCACCCCGGCGGGGAGCGGTAGCGGTGCTGCTCCTGCTGGATGTAGGGGTCCTGGCGGGGCAGTTCCGTGATCACCGTGCCGATCGGCGGCAGCTCGGCATGGCTGGCCCGGATTGATTCAGGCGTCAGGCGGCTCATCAGGCCCCAGGCGCCGGGTTGCCGGGCTGACGCTCAAGGTTGGCCACGTTCACCTGGGTGGTGATGCCATCGGCCCAGCTCACGGTCGCCAGCAGCAGGGAGCTGCCAGGGCTCAACGGGGCGATGGCGGTCACGGTGCCGCGGGCAAACGGACCCACGCTGGTGGGTGCGGCGGGGCCGCTGAGCATCGCCAGCGACTGCAGGAAGCTTCTGGAGAAGCGCACCGTTTCTCCGTTCTGCAGGGCTGCGCTCACAAACGCTCGCTCAGGCGGCCCCCATCCTCGCCGGATGGCGGATGCTGGGAACACTGCCCAGGGAGAAGCACCGCCGTGCCCGGATTCCACATCACCACCCAGGACGACCTGCCCGGGCCGGATGGGGATGAGCCCTATGTGCTGTTCGTGAATCAGACCGAGTACGGCAACGCCCGCTTCCTGCGCACCAACGTGCTCTCGGCCCGGCCAGACCTCAAGAAGTACACGGCCCTGCGGTTCAGGCAGGAGGTCAAGCGCCATGCCGATGCCGCAGGGCCCGGCGAGGACGTGGTGCTGGTGTTCATGGAGGCCCTGGGGCTGGAGCCACCGCTGACCCTGGTCTGCAGCGACCTGCACCTGCAGATGGAGGGCTACCCGATCGAGCAGGGGGCGGAGATCGAGATCCCGGAGACTTGCCCACCTCCTCATCGGCGCAAGATTACTGCAGGCTTACAACTCAGTCGTTCTCACGTGATGCCATATTCAGCCAAAAAGCGATTGACGTCTCGACCGTCTCCCTCTCTGCTTCCGAGCAGCGAGCAGCACGCTGGGTATGCAACTCCGCCTTGTCGTCATCGAGATGGACTTCAATACCGTTTGCGCCAAGAAACATCACAGCAGCAGATAGTGCTGTTCGCTTCATGCCGTCGTTGTAACCGTGACATTTGGCAACGGCAACGAGCAGGTGCGCGCTTAGGATGAACAGGTCAGATTCGTTGCCATAGGCCCAAAGGTTGCGTGGTGAGGCTATGGCAGCTTCAAGTGCATTGGCATCACGAATGCCAGAAAGCCCACCATGTGTACGCAAAGCTCGTGAGTGGGCTTCGTCAACCCACTCGCGAAGCAGCCAGATTGGCTCCTCACCCATCAGCCAGGCGACGGAGCGCCTCTGAGTTCTCAACGTAAAGGCGATCCAAGGCGGCAAAAGCGCCTG
>CANEWU010000057.1 GCA_947442825.1 Synechococcaceae cyanobacterium | reverse complement strand
CTCGATGCCCAGCAGGGGGCAAGCAGCGACCTGCGGCTGGTGGAAAGCCTGGCCTGCGCTAGCACCAACCCCCAGGAAGAGGTCGCTACGGCCCTGCTGCGCTTCCGCTACGGCCTCACGGCGGACCAACCGCTCACTCTCAGCGCCACCGCCCGGCGGATGGGCATCAGCCGCGACAGCGCCCGCGGCCTGGAGCGGCGCGCCACCGCCTCGATCCGCCAGCTCTCCGCAGGGTTCGCCGATTACCTCCAGGCCTGAGGGCCAGCGGGGCAAAGGGCATCGAGGGGCCCTGGCCCCCGCTCAATAATCAACCCCGCGCTTGAGGTCGACGCCGCGCTCGGCGTAGTGCTTGTGACACACCATCTCGGAGTGCACGCTGGCCAGGTCGAAATAGGCGGGGCGGCTCTTGCAGCGGCCCGTGATGATCACCTCGGTTTCCGCTGGCTTGCGCAGCAGCGTTTGCACAATGGGCTCCACCGGCAGCAGTTCGAGATCCACGGTGGGGTTGAGCTCATCGAGGATCACGGTTTTGTAGAGGCCGCTGGCAATCGCCGCCCGGGCGATCTCCCAGGCCCGCTCCGCCTCCACGTAGTCGATCGGCTGTTGTTGGCCGCGCCAGACGATCGCGTCGCGGCCCGATCGCAGATGGTCGACCAGGTGGGGATAGCTTTCGCGCAGGGCCGCGATCGCTGCGTCCTCGGTGTAGCCGCTGCCGCCCTTGAGCCACTGCAGGATCAGCACCCGGTGGCTCTTGTCCTGGCTGATGCCACGGCCAATCGCCTGCAAGGCCTTGCCCAGGGCGCTCGTGCTTTTGCCCTTGCCATCACCGGTGTAGATCTCAATGCCGTCGAGACCGCGCTCCCCGGCGCGCCCCTCTTCGCCGGGCGCCAGGCGCCGGTGGGCGCGCATCTCCGAGTGCAGGTCGGCGAGCTGTACAAGATCCGGCGGCGCCCCACGCCCGGTGCAGATGATCTCCATGCCTGGCGGCCGGGCCGCCAGGGTGCGCACCACCTCGGCTGTGTCGAGCAGGCCCAGGGCGAGCACCGGGTTGAGTTCGTCGAGAACCAGAACCGAATAGAGGTTGCTGGCGATGGCCCCCCGGGCGATGTCCCAGCCGCGGCGGGCCTCCTGGTGGTCGAACCGGCTTGCCTCCTCGGCCGTGAAGAACTCCCCACGGCCGGTGCGCACCTGATCGATCAGGTGGGGGAAGCCCTGCTGCAGGGCCTCGATCGCCGCATCCTCGTCGTAGGAGCGTCCAGGGCCCTTGAGGAAGCGCAGCAGCAGCACCCGCGTGCGGCGCTGTTCGCAGATGCCCAGGCCGATGGTGCGCAACACCACCCCCAGGGCGGCCTGGCTTTTGCCCTTGCCCTCCCCGTCGTAGACGTGCAACTGGCCGAGGTCGCGCTCATCGCTGCCGGCGGCGGTGCGGATACCGATGCCGCGGCCTGTGCCCCGCTGGGGGCTCTGGGTGGGGCTGCTAGACGGGGTCATCGGCCGGGGGGGCGGACTGGGATGCTACCGAGCTCGGCCGGTTTCTTCGTCCCATGTCCGTCGCGGTGCGTCTGCAGTCCGACCGCGGTGCGACGCACCAGGCAGCCGCCTCGCCAGCGCCGGCGCCGAGTTGCCAGGATCGAGGTCCCTATGGCATTCAGCCCTGATCTCCCACCGGCCCCTCTCCTTGCTGGAGGCCCTGCCTCCCCCCCTGGAGCGATCCCTGGCGCTCGTGCGCGCCCAGCTCGAGGCGCTCGGCTTGGTGGTGGTGGCCTACTCCGGTGGCGTCGACAGTGCCCTGGTGGCGGCCCTGGCGGTGGACCGTCTTGGCGAGAACGCCCTGGCGATCACAGGCGTCTCCCCCGCCCTGGCCCCCCATCTGCGGGAGGAGGCGCGCTCGCAGGCCACCTGGCTGGGCCTGCGCCATCAGGAGGTGCCCACCGCCGAGCTGGCCGATCCTGCCTACGCCAGCAACCCGGAGGATCGCTGCTACGCCTGCAAGCGGGAACTGCATGGCCTGCTGGCACCGATCGCCGCCGCCGCAGGAGCGGCGCAGGTGGTGGATGGGGTCAACCTCGATGACCTCGGCGATCACCGCCCCGGTCTGCGGGCCGCCCGCGAGCATGGAGTGCTCTCGCCGCTGGCGGAAGCCGGTATCGACAAGGCCGGGGTGCGCCTCCTCTCCCGAGCTCTCGGGCTGCCCTGGTGGGACAAACCGGCCCAGCCCTGCCTGGCCTCCCGCTTCCCCTATGGAGAATCGATCAGCGCCGGGCGGTTGCGGCGGGTGGCCGCGGCTGAGGATTGGTTGCGGCAGAGGGGCTTCACCAACCTGCGGGTACGCAGCCAGGGGGAGACAGGCCGCATCGAACTGCCGGCTGCCTGCCTGGAGGAGGCCATGCAGCGCCTGGCGGGGCAGGCGCTGCGGGCGGAGTTGGTGGCCGCCTTTCTGGCCCTGGGGTTTCAGGCGGTGAGCCTCGATCTGGAGGGGCTGGTGAGTGGCAAGCTCAACCGGGCCCTCAGCTGACGCTGCCCAGGGCGGGTTCGCGCTCAGTGCCCTCCACGCTGGCGGGTGTCTCTCGCCGGAAACTGGTGAGCTTGTGGTGGCTCGATCCGAGTTCCTCGGCCAGGGTGAGACAGGCCTTCTCGGGCATGGTGTGGTCGCCGCAGGTGAAGACGTCGACCGCGGCGTAGCCCGACTCCGGCCAGGTGTGGATGGAGATATGGGATTCGGCCAGAAGGGCCAGACCCGTGACGCCCTGGGGCTGGAAGCGGTGGGTGATCAGGTTGAGCAGGGTGGCACCGGCACGTTTCGCTGCTGTCGTGATGGTGTCCCTGAGAAAAGCTTCGTCGTCGAGCTTCGATGGGGTGCAGTCGTAGAGCTCGAGGATGCAGTGTTTGCCGACCGCTTCACAGCTGGGGCTGGGTGGCTGGGGCTTGTCGCAGGCAACGGACCATCCCGGGTTCGGGTGGAGACAGGACAGGCTCTGATTCATCGAATCCAAGCAGAGAACCTTCACCATACGGGATGGAGCGAGTTTTTGAACCTCCTGCCGTCGAGAGATCGCCATTAGCCAGCACTGAGAACCCCCGCCTGCATGCGCACCACCTGGGCGGCCCGGGTCCAGCCGCCGCGGAACGCTTCCAGATGCGTGGCGCTCACCAGGCACTGGTGGCCTTCGCCAACGGCTTCAAGCAGGAGCTGCTGGCGCTCCGGATCGAGCTCAGCCAGTACGTCGTCGAGCAGCAGCAGCGGCGGGTGGCCCACCACCCGCCCCACCAGCTCCAGCTCCGCCAGCTTCAGGGCCAGCACCAACGTGCGTTGCTGCCCCGCCGATCCATAGCGGCGGGCGGGCTGCTCGGCCAGCTGCAGCTCGATTTCGTCCCGCTGGGGACCCACCTGGCAGGAGCCGAGCCTGGTCTCCTCGGGGCGCTGCTGGCGCAGCTGTTCCTCCAGCGCCTGGCGCCAGAGCTCCTCCTGGCGGGCCTCCTCCGGCTCTGGATCGAGGACGGTGCCGCTGCGGTAGAGCAGGGAAAGACGTTCCCTGCCGCCACCGAGCCGCTCCTGCCAGAGGGCCGCCAGGGGCTCCAGCCGCTGCAGGGCCCGAGAGCGGCGGCGGTGCAGGCGCGTGCCCACCAGGGCCATTTGCTGGTCGAAGACATCGAGCAGGGCATCCCGCTGGCCGCCGGCGAGACCGCGGCGCAGCAGCTGGCTGCGCTGCCGCAGCAGGCGTCCGTAGCGACTCAGCAAGGCGCCGTAGGGCGGCTCCAGCTGCAGCACCACCCGGTCGAGCCATTGGCGCCGCTGGGCAGGCTCCCCCCGCACCAGCTCGAGGTCGAGGGCACTGAAGCCCACACAGCGCAGGGGGCCGATCAGGTCGAGCTGGCGCTCCAGCGGCTTGCCATTGCGCAGGGCCACCCGACCGCCGCTGCGCCGCAGGCGCAGCTCCCAACCGTCCCCTTCGTCGTCCCCGGCCCGCAGGCGGCTGCCGTCGTGGCCATGGCGGATCAGGTCGCGGTCGTGGCTGCAGCGGTGCGAGCGCAGGCTGGTGAGCAGCTCCACCGCCTCCAGCAGGTTGGATTTGCCCTCGCCGTTGCGGCCGATCACAAGCAGACGCGGCTCGGTCAACGCCAGCTCGAGGCAGGCGATGTTGCGGAAGTGGTGCAGCTCCAGGCGTTGCAGCCGGATGGGTCTGGGGCGATCGACCGCTAAGGTAGTGCCATCAGGTCCAGGAACCGGCCACGAGCGATCGGGTTGGCGGTGGGTCCTGATGTTGGGCATGTAGCTCAGTTGGATAGAGCATCAGATTCCGGTTCTGAGTGTCGGGGGTTCGAGTCCCTCCATGCTCGCTGCCCGGGCCCCCCGGCCCCCAGCCTCCCAGCCCTCCCCGCTTCCCCACCGGCCCTCAGCTGCCCCCCAGCTTGAGCCCCATGGCGCGGATTCCTCCGGGGTCCACGATGAATCCTGCGCGGCTGAGGGCCGCCAGGGCTTCAGGCGGTGCCGATACGGACACGCTGCACCCGCTCAACTCCCGCCGCAGCCGCGCGAGGGAGGCGTGCAGCAGCGCCGTGATCACCTGCTCCCGCGCGGGATCGGTCGGGTCGCTGAGCAGATCCCAGAGGTTGGCGTTCAGGGCCTGGTCGCTGGTGATGCGCACGTAGCCGCGCAGATGGTTCTCGGCGTCAAGCACGGAATACTGACCGTGGCTGCGATCCAGGGCTCGCTGCCACAGCTCCGCCCGTCGGGGCGGTTCGCCGCAGGCCTGGCGCAGGCGGTTGAGCGCCTCCACCGACGGCGGCTCGTCGCTCACCAGGCGGTAGCCCTCGCGCAGGCGGGGAGTGGGGTTTTGGCTGCGGAAGGGAAGCACCTGGCCGTCAGCCTGTGTTGCGCATGCCGGCGGCGATGCCATTGATCGTGAGCAGGGCGCCCCGCAGCAATTCGCTGCGGCTGTAGGTGCGGCCGTCGCCGTCGCCGGCGGTGGCGGGGCTTTCACTCATCGGCGGCTGGCGGTTTTGATCCCGCAGGCGGCGCAGCAGCGCCACCTGCAGGAAGCCCAGGGGCACGATTGTGCGATTGCGCAGGTCAACGGAGAGCTGCAGGCCGGGATCGCCGTCGAGCAGGCGGCCGTGGTTGCTGATCTGGAGCACCAGGTCGCGGGTGAGGGAGAACTCTTCGGCGATGGCTGCGTAGATCGCGGCAAACGCCTCCCGGTTCGCGGGACGGCCCAGCGATTGCACATAGTGGTGGGCCAACTCCAGATCCACCTTGGAGAGGGTCATCTCCACCTTGGAGATCAGCATGCGGAAGAACGGCCAGCGCTGATAAAGCTGCTGCAGCAGCTCCATCTGGCCGGGGTCGTTGTCGAGTTCTGCCTGCAGGGCGTGGCCGACGCCATACCAGCTCGGCAGCAGGAAGCGGCTCTGGGTCCAACCGAACACCCAGGGGATGGCCCGCAGGCTGGAGAGATCCTTGGCCCCTCCCTTGCGTCTCGCTGGCCGGCTGGAGATCTGCAGTTTGCTGATCTCCTCGATCGGTGTGACCTGTTGGAAGAAGGCCACCAGATCCGGGTTGTCGTGCACCAGGGCCCGGTAATGGTCGCGGGAATTGGCGGCCAGCCTTTCCATCAGGGCGTTCCAGCTCGGGGTGTCGTCGAGCGGGGTGGTCACCATGCTGTTCTGCACCACGGCGGTGGTGACGGTTTCGAGGTTGTAGAGAGCCAGGTCGAGCAGCGAGTACTTCGAGGCCAGCACTTCCCCCTGTTCGGTGATCTTGATCCGGCCGCGCAAGGTGCCGCTGGGCTGGGCCAGGATCGCCTGATACGCAGGTCCGCCGCCGCGCCCCACCGAGCCGCCGCGGCCGTGGAAGATGCGCAGGGCCACGCCGTGTTGCTCCGCCAGGCGCTGCAGGGCGATCTGGGCCCGATGGATCTCCCAGTTGCTTGAGAGGAACCCGGAATCCTTGTTGCTGTCGGAGTAGCCGAGCATCACCTCCTGCAGCGCCTCGCCGCCGCCGCCCTGCAACAGGGAGCGGGTGAAGGGTTCACGGAACAGCCGGTCCATCACCGCCGGCGCGCCCTGCAGGTCTTCCACCGTTTCGAACAGCGGCACGGCCTGGAGGTCGCAGCGCTGGGTGGCCGGATCCACCAGACCCGCCTCCTTGGCCAGCAGCAGCACCTCCAACAGATCGGAGACGGTGTGACTCATCGAGATCACATAGCTCTGGCAGATGCGCGGCCCGAATTCCTGCTGCAGGCGCTGCAGCATGCGGAATACCTGGAAGGTTTCGGCGGTGGGGTCGCTCCAGCGGGCGGCGGGGGGCACCAGGGGACGGCGGGTCTGGAGCTCCTCCAGCAACCAGCGGATGCGCTGCTCCTCCTCCATGGCGCCGTAGGGCAACGGCAGGTCGAGGTAGCGGCTGAGCTCGTCGATCGCATCGCTGTGGCGGGTGCTCTCCTGGCGGATGTCGAGGCTGGCCAGGTGGAACGCGAAGATGTGCACCTGGCAGAGCAGGTGATCCAGCGGTGCGCAGCTCAGGCCGGTGGCCTCCAGGCTGTCGCGGATCAGCTCCAGGTCGGAGCGGAATTCGTCGGCGCTGGCGTAGTGGAGGTCGGGGCTTGTGGGGGTGAGACCGCCGATACCCGTGGGGTCGGGAGCGAGTGGCGTATCTGTGGGCGCTTCCCAGCCGGCCAGGGCCAGTTTGCGGTTGCGATCCTCGGTGCGGCGCAGCCGCTCGAGGATGTAGCTGAGCTTGAGGCGGTAGGGCTCGAGCCGGTAGCGGGCGGCGCGTTCTTCGTAGATCTCCGGGAACCGCAGCCGATCCATCTCCAGGGATTCCAGCAGCTGGGGGCTGACCTGGCTCCACTGCATCGAGATACTCAGCTGGTCGCGAAGATCGGAGACGGAGCGCAAATAGCGCTCCAGCATTAGCTGACGCTGGTAGCAGGCAGTGCGCCAGGTGATGTCGTGGGTCACCGACGGGTTGCCATCCCGGTCGGCGCCCACCCAGGAGCCGAAGGTGCAGAAGGCCGTTTTCGGGGGCTGCACGTCCGGGTAGCTGGCGGCGAGGGCGGTGCGCAACCGTTGCTGCAGCTGGGGCATCGCGTCGAAGAGCACCTGCTGGAAGTAGTGCAGGGCGTAGTCGACCTCGTCGAGCACCGAGGGTTTGAACTGGTGCAGCTCATCGGTGCGCCACCACAGCCGGATTTCCTCCTCCAGCTGCTGGCGCAGAAAGGCCTGCTCCTCGGGCGTGGGGGTGCGTTCCCCCTGCAGGGCCTGGATCAGGGCGGCCACACGCCGTTGCTTGTGGCGCACCGTATGGCGCACGATCTCCGTGGGGTGGGCGGTGAACACCAGCTGGATGTCGAGCTCCCCCAGCAGGTTTTCCAGCTGGGCCGGGGGCACGTTGAGGGCGCGCAGCCGCTCAAACAGCTGCCGGAAGGTGGCCGGGTCGCTCTGGCTCGCCAGGGGGGGGAGGAAGGGGTCGTTGTTGGCGCGGGCGCTGGTGCGGTTGAGGCTCTCGAGGTAGCTGTCCTCTTCGATGTGCTGCTCGAGGATGTTGACCAGCTGGAAATAGAGGGAAAAGCCGCGGGCGGCGGCGATGCCATCGGCCAGATCCATTGAGCGGATCACGGCCACGATCGCTTCGGTGGCGCCGCTTGGCAGGGTGGTGCCCTCCCCCTCCGGACCGATCTCCGACGGGGAGAGGGGGCCGCTGCAGCGCTTGAGCCGCAGCAGCTTCTCCACCTGCTCCGGCGGGCATTCGCTACGCAGCACGGTCTCCCATAGCTCCTCCACCAGCTCCAAGCGCTCCCCTAACAGGCGGATGGCACCGGGGGTGGTCTCGGCTGCTCCCCCCGTGGTTGCCGCGGTCACAGCTTCGATGGGCTGCCGCATGGGGGCAGGCGGGGGGCAGGAAGATCCCATGATCATCCCAAAGCGCGCGCCGCGTCTGTTGCGAGCCATGCCGCCAGCTGCTGTTCGCGGTGCTCGAGTACGGCAGCCTCGTCCGCGAGGATCGCCGCCACGCTCTCTCCGGCCCCATGGCGGGCCAGCCAGCGCATCGCCGTGTTGCCGCCGCCGCGCTCCAGGGGTAAGAGCAGCAGCCGCAGGGGTTCGAGCACCTCGGCCAGGTCGAGGCTGGCGGCGAGGGGGGCCATCTCCTGCAGCTCGGCCGCGATCCAGTCGCGGGCCGGCAGCGTCTGGCCGGTGCGCCAGTGCTGCAGGGGAGCATCGAGGCTGGCGCGGGCGACGGCCCGGTCGTTGCTGTCGGCCAGTTGCGCCAGGGCCTCGGGGTCGAGGCCCGAGGCGTGCAGCGGGTCGTGGGCGGTGGGATCGGCCAGCACCTGCTGCACCCGCAGTTCGGCGAAGGCGGTGACCGCCAGCAGCAACAGGGGGTCGTGGATCAGATCGCAGATCCGGATCTCCACCCGGTTGAGGTCATGGGGGCGGTCGTCCCCGTTGGGACGCACGGAGGTCCAGAGATGGCGCACGTTGACCATGGCGCCGCTGCGCAACTGCTCCTCCATCCAGGCGACGTAGTGGGCGTGGCTGGTGAACAGGGGCGTATGCGGCGGCGTGAGGGGAAACTGCAACCACCGGTGCGAATGGGCGCCGGTGGGGTGGTTGTCGAGGAAGGGGGAGGAGGCGCTCAGGGCCAGCAGCAGCGCCCCCTCGCAGCGCAACAGGCGCAGGGCTGCGAACAGGGGCTCCATGGCGGCCAGCCCCAGATTGATGTGCACGCTGGCGGTGACGACCCGGGTGCCGTAGGTGGCCTCGATCGTGCCGTGGTAGGCGTTGCTGGGGTCGGAGCGCTCGAAGCGCTGGCTGTCGCCGGTGCTCAGGGTGCTTCCCGGCAGCAGGGTGAGGCCGCGGGGTTCGAGCCAGCGCCGAAGCCGCTGCCGGGGTTCGAGCAGGAGCTCCAGCTGGCGGCGGTAACTGGGATCGGGGGGGGTGATGTACTCGAGGTTGCGTTGGTCCGGCTCGGTGACGAAGCCCTCGAGGGCCGCGGCGGCCTCCGCGGCGCAGCCCACCACCGTGCCGTCGGGCCGGCCGGTGTACATCTCCACCTCAAAGCCCTTGGACAGCAGGGCGGGGCTCATCGCAGACCGTCCGCCGAAGCTCCGGCCGCCATCGCCTTGCTGGGTTGCAGACAGGCCAGGGCCTTGAGCATGCCCCGGGCCTTGTTGAGGGTCTCCTGGTGCTCGGCTTCGGGGCGGGAGTCGGCCACCACCCCTGCTCCGGCCTGCACCTGCACGCGCCAGCGGCCCTGCCCCGCCGGCAGCACCACCATCGTGCGGATCGTGATCGCGGTGTTCAGGGCTCCATTCAGATCCACCGCCCCGTAAACCCCGGAATAGGGGCCGCGGGCCACGGGTTCGAGGTCGTGGATCAGCTGCATCGCACGGATCTTGGGCGCGCCGCTCACGGTGCCCGCCGGGAAGCTCGCCATCAGTAGGTCCCACACGTCCAGCTCACTCTGGAGCAGCCCCTCCACCTGGCTGACGATGTGCATCACGTGCGAATAGCGCTCGATCACCATCAGTTCCTTCACGCGCACGCTGCCGGGCCGGCAGACCCGCCCCAGGTCGTTGCGGCCGAGGTCGACGAGCATCACGTGCTCGGCCCGCTCCTTGGGATCGGCCAGCAGGTCGGCCTCCAGGGCCCTGTCCTCCGCCTCGTCCTCGCCGCGGGGCCGGGTGCCGGCAATCGGCCGCAGGGAGGCCAGCACCGACCCATCCGCCTGGGGTTCGGCCTTCACCATCACCTCGGGGCTGGAGCCGATCAGATACCAGTCGCCGAAGTTGAAGAAGGCCATGTAGGGGGAGGGGTTGACCATCCGCAGGCTGCGGTACAGGTCGAACGGGTCACGCGCAACGGTGGTTTCGAACCGCTGGCTGAGCACCAGCTGGAACACGTCGCCGGCGACGATGTGGCCCTGGGCTTGCCGCACCGCCTCCTGGAAGGCCGCCTCGCCCATGTTGCTGGTGGGCTGCAGGCAAGCGTCCACCTCGTTGTTGGCGGCGTCGCGCCAGTCGAGCGGCACCACCTCCGGCGGCAGGGGGGCATGCATGCGGGCCTCCAGCTGGGCGATGCGGGCGGCGGCATGCTCCCAGGCGTGGGCGGGATCGGCGCCGTCGCGGAGGTCGGCATAGGCCACGGCGGTGATCTGGCGCTTCACCTGATCGAACACCAGCAGGCTGTCCGCGAGCATCCAGCAGCCATCGGGGGGGGCGCCGGCGCCGGCCGGGTGGACCGGCACACTCGGCTCGATCCAGTGGATCAGCTCGTAGCCCCAGAAGCCGAGCAACTGGCCGAAGGGGGGCAGCCCGGGCACCGGGGCTGAGCGCAGGGGGGCCAGGCACTGACGCAGAAGCTGGAAGGGGTTGCCCGCCAGCTCATCGTGCCGTCCGTCGCGCCAGTGACGCTCGGCTCGCCCGCCCCGGCAGGTGAGGATCCAGAGCGGGTCGCTTGCCACGAAGCTCCAGCGGCCGAGGCGCTCGCCCCCCTCCACCGACTCGAGCAGCACGCCGTGGCGGCTATGGGCACCCGCCTTGAGCCAGGTGGTCAGGGGCGTTTCCAGGTCGGCCGGCCAGCGCTTCCAGAGGGGCGTGAAGTTGGGACCCTGGGGGCCTCCCACCGTGCCTGCGGCGACCTGCTCAAGGAAGGTGGCACGGTCAGGGCTGCGTGCGGGGGCCGGCATTAGGTCGACGGGCGGGCAAAAAAAGCGGGGCTGCTCGCCCCGCTTTTCTAATGGATGGTGGGGGGATCAGGCTTCGTAGGTGGCCTTGCCGCTGAACTTGAGGCTGGCCGGGTTGGGGTTGGCGCCGATGCGGCGGGGGTTGTGACCCACCATCGGGCGGCCTTCGTTCACCTTTTCGGGGAACACGCCATCCTTGGGGTGCAGGAATTCGGTGTCACCACCGGGGTAGATCCGGTAGATCTTGTAATCATCGATGCGGGGCTTGAACTTCGTGCGCAGCTGGGTGCCCAGCGCCAGGCACTGCTCCTTGCGGGCGAAGTACATGAGGTTTTCGCCGGCGTGCATCTCGGCAGCGCCACCGGTGGGAAGCTCAAAAACCTGGGCGGCAGTGCTCGTCCAGGTGATGGCGTATTTCTCCTCGGTTTCCGCGGCGTTGAGCAGGCCGCCCGTGCTACCGAGGTACTTGGGAAGTTGACCAGTCAGGGCCGTAGCTGGCATGGCTCGCAGATCGCTTCAGGCGGAAGTTAGCACCGTGTTTTCGGGCTGCTCCACTGTCCGGGCGGACTCTTCACACCCGTCAACAAAGGCCCCCTCAACCTGCCGCCTCCGCCAGGGGGAAGAACACGGTCAGGCTGCTGCTCCCCCGTTCGGTGAGCCGGCCGCCCAGCTGATGGAACAGCTGGCGGGTGGCCTGGCGGCTCAGCTGCAGGCTGCCGGTGTCCGGATTCCAGCTGAGCACCGGCCCCACCGGCTCGCTGCGGCCCGCCGCCATGCCCCCCCCCTCACCGCGTTCGCTGACCGCGCGGCTGAGCTGCAGCTTCAAGCGTGGTCCCGCCGGCTGCAGGCGCATCACCACCTGGCCGCCGCTGGGCAGGCCGCGGCTGAAGCGGTCCATCAGCCCCCCGAGCATCGTCTCCAGCCGGCTGGGATCGCTGAGCACCGGCGGCAGGTCGTCGTCGATCACCAGCCGGAACTCCAGGCCGCGGCGACCCAGCTGACGGCGCCAGAGATCCTCGAGCTGGCGCAGCAGCTGGGCCAGGTCGGTGCGGGCCAGTTCGCCGCTGGTCGCTGGCCTGCCGCCGCCGCGCCGCTGCAGTTCGGCGGCGAGAAAAATCAGGCCGAAGCGGTCGATCTGCTCGCTGCATTCCCCGTCGATCTGCTCCAGCCGCTGGCGCACCAGCGCTGTGAGGTCCCGGCGGCGCAGCAGCGAGCGGATCAGGGTGCGGATCGTCGCCAGGGGGGTGCGCACCTCGTGGGTGAGGGCTTCGAGCAGCGCCAGTTCGCCGCTGGCTTCGCGTCGCTCGCGGCTGCGGGCCGGGGAGGGCGCCACCACCGGTTGCAGGGTCACGCTGGGGGCCATCCCCGCCAGGCGTTGGGCCAGCAGGGGCCAAAAGCGCAGGGCCAGGGAGGGGTCATTGTGAAGGGGGCCCAGGTCCCGCAGGTGCTGTCGCAGGCGGCTCGCGCCGGTGGGGTCGTCCTGCTGCAGGCGCCGGTCGAGCAGGGAGAGGGTGGTGGAGAGCGACGGCGCATCGAAGCGCACCAGCAGCCGCCGTCCCTCCGCGGGACCATCGACGGCCAGGGCCACCTGCAGCCGGCTGGTGATCAACACCAGCAGCGGATCGGTGCCGTCCTCCTCCCGCAGGGGCAGGCGCTGGAATCGTTCCGCCAACGCCCGGGCGCCCCGCGCTGGAGCTCCCTGGCCGCCCGGCAGCGCGGGGGTGGCGGCGGGCAAAAGGCTGTCGATCCCGGCCGGAGCCCACACCCAGCCCTCTAGTCGGTGCAGAAGGGCTGGTTCGTAGAGCGCCGGCAGGGGCGCGGCCAGCCACAGGCCGCTGCCGGCCGAGGCGGGGCCAAGCAGATCCTCCTGCAGGGTTGCCAGGGCGGCCCACCATTGGCGGCGCACGCTGTCCTCGTCGCCGCGGCCCGCGGGGGCTCCTTCGGCCAGGCCTCGCCGCAGCACGGCGAGGCTCACCACCGGCGTCGGCTCGGGCGGCTGCGTCGGGCCACCGAAGCCACCAGGCCCAGGCCGAGGAAGTTCACCAACATGGCGAAGCGCCCGTAGCTCAGCCAGGGGAGGGGGATGCCCGTGATGGGTCCGAGGCCGATGGTCATGAAGACGTTGACCACCACCTGAAACATCAGCATCGCACCGACGCCCACCACCACCAGGGACTCCACATCGGAGGAAGCCCGCCCGGCGATCTGCAGCAGCCGGGCCATCAGCAAGGCGAAGGCCGCCACCACAACCACGCTGCCGACGAAGCCCAGCTCCTCCCCCAGGGCGCTGAAGATGAAATCGGTGTGCTGCTCGGGGATGAAGCGCAGCTTGGTGAGCTGCCCCTGCAGCAGCCCGGTGCCCCACCAGCCGCCCGAACCGATGCCGATCTGGCTCTGGATCAGGTGGTATCCGCCCCCGAGGGGATCCTGGGAGGGGTCGAGGAACATGGTCAGCCGCTCCCGCTGGTGCGGCCGCAGGCCGTGCTGCCAGAGCCAGGGGGTGGCGACGGCAACCAGCGCCTGCACCGCCAGCACGATTGTCAGGGCGGCCCGTTTCCAGGGCAGGGAGCGCCAGGCCAGCACGCCGGTGAGGGGGATCCAGGCCAGGAGCCCCCAGGCGAAGCTGCCCGCGAGGATGGCCGTGAGAAGGGGCGAGAGCAGCAGCACCAGCCAGGGCAGGGGCATGCCCGCCCAGAAGAGCATCGTCAGCAGCACCGCCCCGAACACCAGGGAGGTGCCCAGGTCGGGCTGCACGAACACCAGCAGCCAGGGCAGGCCGATCATCGCGGTGGGTCGCACCAGATCGACGGGCCGCTCCACCGGATGGCGGGCGAGCACCTCCGCCAGCAGCAGGATTGCCGCCAGCTTGGCGAACTCGGAGGGCTGCACGTAGAAGCCGCCGATGGCGATCCAGCTCTGGGCGCCGAGGGCGGAGGTGCCGATCAGGCGCACGGCGATCAGGGTGAGCACGGTGAGGCCGTAGATCGGCCAGCGCAGGCGCGTGATGTGCTCCACCGGCAGGCGGGCCAGGGCCAGGGCCAGGGCGAAGCCCACCGCCGCGGTGACCCAGTGCTGCCACCACACCGCATCGCTGGCCTGGCGCTGGGTGCTGGCGATCAAGAGACCCGCCAGCAGGCTCAGGCCCAGTGGTACCCCCCAGAGAACCCCATCGACGCGGTGCCAGAGGGGGGAGCGGCGGGCGCTGCCCCCGGCGCGGTAACCGCCGCGACGGGCGCTCAGGGCCATCGGCTCAGGCCAGGGCTGGGCGTAGGGCGCAGCTTTCGCTCAGGCGCGCGGCGAGGTCGGCGAAGGCGCGGGCGGTGAGGGAGTGGGGGGCGGCCTGCACCACCGGCACCCCGCCGTCGCCGCCTTCCACCACCGCCAGCTCCATCGGCAGCTGGGCCAGGAGGGGCACTTCCGCTTCCGCCGCCAGCTGGGCACCGCCGCCGTGGCCGAAGAGTTCGTAGCGCTTCTCGGGGGCGTCGGGGGGCACAAAGGCGGTCATGTTTTCCACCACGCCAAGCACGGGCACCCCCATCTGCAGGAACATCGCCAGGCCGCGGCGGGCGTCCTGCAGGGAGACCCGCTGGGGGGTGGTGACGATCAGCACCCCGGCCATCGGCACCGCCTGGGCCAGGCTGAGCTGGGCGTCGCCGGTGCCGGGGGGAAGGTCGACGATCAGCACGTCGCGCTCGCCCCAGTCCACCTGGTAGAGGAACTGGCGGATGATGCCGTTGAGCATCGGGCCGCGCCAGATCACCGGCTGGTTCTCCTCGACCAGCAGCCCCATCGACACCATCGCCAGGCCGCAGCACTCGATCGGGGACAGGATCTGATCGTTACCGCTGCCGTGCACCTCCGGCGTGCGGTCGGCCACACCCAGCATGGTGGGCGCGTTGGGGCCGTAGATGTCGGCGTCGAGCAGGCCCACCCGCAGGCCCTGGGCGGCCAGGGCGCAGGCCAGATTCACGGCCACGGTGCTCTTGCCCACGCCCCCCTTACCGCTGCTCACGGCGATCACGCGCCGCACCCCGGGGATGGGCTGGCG
>CANEWU010000056.1 GCA_947442825.1 Synechococcaceae cyanobacterium | reverse complement strand
GCGGCCTGCAACCCAGCCAGGATGGTGGCTTTGCACGTTTGCCCTGGAAACGCTATGAGCTGGATAACTACTTCATCACGCCGCAGCTCCTGATTGATTGGGCCCAGCCACCGCAATCCGACCTGTTTCAAGATCTACGCCAAGCCACTCTCGATCAGCTGATCCAGGAGATGATTTTTGCCGGAAATGAGAGCGACTTTGCGAATTTCAGAGAAGCCAATCCCGCCACCAAGGCCACGCTCTGGCGAGCGCAAACCCAAACCATCAAACTCAGCGCTTTCGCAGAGGCGTTTTTCAGGACTCTCGCCGCTGCCACCGGCAGTTCCATTCTGTTGCGGAAGCGAGATCTCTATCGCCTGATCGATTGCCTGTCCGTCGCTGCAATCGATCCCGAAGTGGTTGACAAGCTGGATGCGATTCATCGCCTGCTGCAGCCTTGATGAGTGCCTTCACTCTTTGTATCCCTCTCACTCACCCAGTTGCTGGCCGCTGCCTTCGGCGAACTCCTCCTCGCTGCCCACTAGGTCGTTGGTGCACACTCGCAGCGGGTGATGCCGTTGAAGGTGAACCTTGCCCACCATGCGCTCCCCAGGGTCCGGCGGGCCACGTGCTGCGCGGGAGCCTGGTGGGGTGCGGGGCGTGACGGGGGGTGGCACTGATCGGATGGTACTGCCCCGTCTGCATTGGTCATGGTCGAACTCTTGACTGGATCAGCCCTAAGATTGATCCGGTGTCTGATTTGAGCATCGGGCTAATGGCGATGAACCTTCCGCTGAGCCGGATGAGCCTGCAAGAGAAGCTCGTGGCCATGGAGCTCCTCTGGGCAGACCTCTCGGCCACCCCCGATCAAGTTGTTTCACCGGCCTGGCACGGCGAAGAGTTGCAGCGCCGGAGAGAGCAAGTACAGCAGGGCAGTGCCAAGTTTCTGAACTGGGACGACGCCATCGCTGAACTGAAAACAGAACGACATGAACATCAGACTCCTTGAGTCCGCCAAGGATGATCTGCGTGTCGGATGGTCCTTCTACGAGCGACAAATCCCAGGCCTTGGCAATACCTTTCTTGCCGCCATTGATTCTGATGTGCAGACATTAGCCATCTACGCAGGCACTCATCTAAAGCTCGATGGATTTTATCGGTTGTTGATCAAGCGGTTTCCGTTCGCGCTCTACTACTTGATCAACGAATCATCGATCGACATCTACGCCATCCTTGATTGCCGCCGAGATCCCATCTGGATTCGCGATCGTCTGGCAACCTCCACACCGCCGCCTTGAACAGCGTGTCGCCATGAGTGCTACGCCGAGCGCCTCACCAGCCTCAATCCTGATGACATCAAGCCCCATTGGGCCGGCGACGTGGCTCATGCGCATCCGTTCGCCGATGAACGTGCGCAGGCGCTGGTAGGTGGCAAGGTGAGGAGTCGCCTCGTTTATTCACCTTGCATGTTGAGGAATGACCTTTCAAGGGATTCGTCCCAGAGCGATCTGGTGGAGGCGCAGGATTCAGCGCCGGCACCTGGGCGCCAGAGTGCCTGCCGTGGGCTATGGGATGGCAGCCATCGAATCGAGGGAGAACATGCGGCGGCCCTCCAGCTGCCAGTGCTCGTCCTGCTCCAGCAGCACCGCACCCACCAGGCGGGTGATGGCCGCGTCGTTGGGGTAGGCATCCCGCGCATGTTCGCTGAGATGGCCGATGCCTTCCTGCCCAACCCCCGGATTGAATCCTCCCCCAGGAATGTGTCTGTGGTGCTGGGCAACACCACCACCCTCAGCGAAGACGACCGTGCCTTCGTATCGCGCATCGGTGGAGAAGACCTCAGCGACGAGGAATTCCGGGCGCTACTCCAGGCTCACCGCCACACCCAAGTGGACAATGCCAGCCTGCGCAGCCTGATGGGTCTCGATACCCTCGGCGCCAGCCAGAGCCTGCGGCGTTTGCGGGATCGCGGTCTCCTTGAGTTGCACGCCCGTGGATCCCAGAGTTACTACACCCTGGCGCTACCTCTGCGGCTGCACGATGCCGCCGATCGGGGGGAGCTCGGGCCCGATCGAGGGGAGCAGCTGGCCCCTTCACTGCTGGAGGCCATCGCAGGGCTTGGGGTACGTCTAAGAAAGGAGCCCCTGCGGCGGGTGATTGCGCAGCTCTGCGCCGGCCACTGGCGTACCCCTGCCTGGCTGGCGGGCCAGCTCAACATAGAGGCCGGCAATCTTTCCGATCGCCACCTCGCACCGATGGTGAAGATCGGCACTCTGGAGCGGCGATATCCAGAGACGCCAACCCATCCGGAGCAGGCGTATCGCACAGCCTGGATCCAGAGCAGTCTTCGGCTCTCTAGCTCGAAGTAATCAAGCCCCCTTCGGAGATGACGCTCGCCCCCCCCCCGCTCCCGCCGCCCCCCAGGCCCCCGCCACCGGGCTGGAGCCCCTGGTGCTGCCGCTGGGCCTGAAGCTCACCCCCGATTAGTTCGCGCAGGTGTGCGAGGCCAACCCCGAGGCGGTGCTGGAACTGGCGGCCGATGGCCAGCTGATCACCATGACCCCCACCGGAGGCGAAACCGACACTCGTAGCGTCAACCTGAGCTTGGTCCTGGGGTTGGCCGCTCGCCGGTGTTCGCTGCCACTGGAGCTCTTCGACAGCTCCACAGGCTTTCGCCTCGCCGATGGTTCGGTGCTCACTCCTGATCTTGCTGTGATGACGAGGGATCGTTATCAGGCGCTCATTCCTGAGCAGCGGCGCACGTTCCCGGGAGCCTGCGGCTACAGCATCAGCGGTTGATCGATGTGGCTCATGCGCATGCGCTTGGCGATGGAGTCGCGCAGGCGCTGGTCGGTGACGGAGGGTGGAACTTTTAAGGGGAGACCCACCAAGGACCCCCATGTCAGCGCCAAATCCAGCTGATCGTCATGAGCCTCTGTGCCGCTTAGGCTGGAAAAGCCAGGGAACCGCCATGACAGACCAGCTTGGTCGCATCACCATCGATCCTGAGATCTGTCACGGGAAGCCAACGATCCGCGGGTTGCGTTATCCCGTGGAGATGATACTTGAATTGCTGTCTGCAGGAATGAGTACACCGGAAATTCTTGCCGATTACCCTGATCTTGAGTCTGCCGACATCACAGCAGTGCTGGAGTACGCAACTCAGCTTTCACGAGTTCAGCGCATTGAACCCCTCTCTGCATGAAAATCCTGCTGGATGCCCAGCTGCCTCGATCTCTCGTTCGGCCTCTGGAGGCACTGGGATGCTACGTTCTGCATACCCTTGATCTACCAGCAGGCAATCGCAGCTCCGATCAGGTGATTTCCGCCATCGCGGATCGTGATCAACGTGTTCTCTTCAGCAAGGATGCTGATTTTGTGCGCAGTCATCTGTTGCGCGGCACTCCAGCCAGGCTCTTAATTGTCGCCACAGGCAACATTGGCAACCTGGATCTCACTGCGTTGCTGCTGCGTGCTCTGCCGGAGCTGATCCACCTGTTCGAAAGCCACGTCCTCATTGAGTTGAGTCGGAAGGCATTGATTGTCAGGCACTGAACATCAGTTCCTTCTTCAGCAGTGCCAGGCCGCTGCCCTCCAGCGTGCAGAACACAAAGTCATCCTCGCGCAATGGGCCGCTTCCCAGTATTGCAGCGGAAGCAGATGGCCTGCAGGTTGCTGAGGTCATCGGGGCCGCCCCGGTTCCTGGGCACGATGTAGACCACCTCCAGGGCTCGCTGGTGCGGGATTTGCCAAGCAACAGCCTGCGCCGCAGCATTTGCAGCGGCCCTTGGCGCATCGGTGAACCCGGGACTGGATCGAGGCGCTGGCGGCACAGCTGCAGCAGCCGTTCCAGCGGGAGGCCTGGGTGGCATGAAGTGTCGCCCGGGCTCAGGGCAACACCCTTTCGGCCAGGGCCATCAGCTCTCGCGGTCGGCGCGGATCAGATCCTCCGGTGTCGGATCTCCGCTCAGAACAGGAGTGATCCGGCACCGTCGGGACAGGCGATCGAGCACCTGGCGGCGCCGTTCACGGGGGTCGCCGACGGCGATGGCCTCTAGATCCGCCAGGGCCTGCTGGCTGAGACTGCGCTTGTGGGTCTGGGCGCGGATCTGCAGGGATGGCATGGGGCCCCTCAAGCACGGATCAATTGCAGGCATCATGCAGGCGTGAAGGCGTTCGCTGGCTCCGGCGGCTTCCGCATTCCCGATGGCTCCGTGCTCAGGCCCGATGCCGCCGCACCACGCCGAGGCTTCCCGCCCTCATGCCCTGATCCGGCGGTGGAGCTGGTGAGTCCCTCCGATGAGGGCCCCCGCGGCAGCGAAGCCCTGCCCCGCAGGATGGCCGCCACCCTGGCCAACGGCGCCCAGCTGGGCTGTCTGCTGTTCCCGGAGCAGCGGTTGGGGTTGGGCCATGAGGTGCTCCTGGGGGCGCTCCCCATGGACGACATGGACCTGGTGCTGCGGCCCCAGCTGCAACGCGTGGATGTGGGCCCGAGAGTCCCAACCCCACCTAACCTGAACCCCATGCCCCCAACGGGGAGATGACGCTCGCCCCCCCCGCTCCCGCCGCCCCCCAGGCCCCCGCCACCGGGCTGGAGCCCCTGGTGCTGCCGCCCGGCCTGAAGCTCACCCCCGAGCAGTTCGCGCTGGTGTGCGAGGCCAACCCCGAGGCGGTGCTGGAACTCACGGCCGCTGGCCAGGTGATTGCGATGACCCCCACCGGAGGCGAGACCGGTCGCCGCAACACCCGCCTGCTGTTCCGGTTGCAGGCCTGGGCGGAGCGCCGAGGCGGCTGGGAGGTGTTCGACAGCTCCACCGGCTTCCGCCTCCCCGATGGCTCCGTGCTCAGCCCCGATGCCGCCGTGCTGCGCCTGGAGCGCTGGCAGGCCGTCACGCCGGAGCAACGCCGCGGCTTCCCGCCCCTCTGCCCCGATCTGGTGGTGGAATTGGCCAGCCCCTCCGATGAAGGCCCCCGCAGCAGCGAAGCCCTGCGCCGCAAGATGGCCGCCTACTTCGCCAATGGCGCCCGGCTGGGCTGGCTGCTGTTTCCCGAGCAGCGAGCCGTGGAGATCTGGCAGCCGGGGGCTGACCCTGCGTCGCCGGTGGCGATGGAGCGGATGGAGGCGGCCGAGGTGCTGGAGGGGGGCGAGCTGCTGCCGGGGCTGCGGCTCGAGCTGGCGGAGATCTGGGAGGCGTAGCCACGGGTTCGCCCGCTTGGCAGCCGCCTTCAGTCCGCCACCAGCAACGACGGCAACTCACCCACCACATCGGCCGTGCAGGCCAGGATCCGGTCGGCCCCCGCCGCCCGCAGCCGCGCCTCGTAGCGCTCTCTGGCTTCCAGTTGGTGGAGCCCGTGCAGGTGGGGCGGCGCCACCGCCAGGCTCCAGAAGCGCTGGTCGGGCTGCTGCTGGCGGGCCCGTTGCACCGTTTCCACATCCGCCACCGTGTCGCCCAGGTAGGCCACCGGCGGCGCATCCGGGCCGAGCGAGCGGCCCCCGTGGCGCATCAGCAGCTCCTGGGCCAGCTGCAGCAGGCCGGTGGGATCCGGTTTGTCGGGGGCCTCGCCCATCGCCAGGCTGGGGGGCGCCACCAGGGCCAGGCGCTGCTCGAGCACGAAGCGCACCGAGGGGGGCTCGGCGCCGCTCACAAAGCCCCACACCAGCCCCGCCGCCGTCAGCTCCGCGAAGAACGAGGGCGTCACCAGCAGGGGCTCATCGCCGATGAAGCCGCGCCACTGGGCCGGATCCCCCTCCGGATCGCCGCCGAAATAAAACGAACCGAACACCTCCACCAGGGCCTCGAGCTCCGGCAGGGGGTCGAGGCCGCCGCGGCGCAACAGCTCGCGCGAGGCCAGCCAGTCGTTGTTCCAGAGGCCCTCGCCCTTGAGGGCATCGATCGCGGCTGTGGTGGGCCGCCAGCCGCCGTAGTGGTGCACCGTTTCCACGATCGCCCGCCGGTAGCTGCCGCCCACATCGCGGATCACCCCGTCGATGTCGAACAGCACCACGGCCCGGGGGGAACCGGTGGGGGGTGGGGTAGGGGTCGTGGGCACGGGCTGCGCGTCGGTCGACGGACCGCCGGGCGTGGTGGGGCGCAGGTCCGGCTGGTACGTTAGTCGTTTCCTGTCCGCCCCTTGAGCACAGCCGCCATGACAGCCCCAGAAAGCGCCGCGGGGATCCCGGCTGATGTCGCTGCGGAAGGCGCCGTCAGCGCCGCAGCCGACACCGCCGCGCCGGTTGTGGCCGCCGGGGAGGTCACGGAGGGCCGTCCGGTGCTGCGGGGTGGCAGTGCTGCCCTGGCCACCGCCACCATCGACGAAGACGGCGTCCCTTCCGGCTACACCCCCAAGGCCGATGAGGGCCGCTTCCTGCTGAAGATCCTCTGGCTGCCCGACAACGTCGCCCTGGCGGTCGACCAGATCGTCGGTGGCGGCCCCAGCCCGCTCACCGCCTACTTTTTCTGGCCCCGGGAAGATGCTTGGGAAACCCTCAAGGGGGAGCTGGAGGGCAAGAGCTGGATCACCGAAAACGAGCGCGTCGAGATCCTCAACAAGGCCACCGAGGTGATCAACTACTGGCAGGAGGAGGGCCGCGGCAAGTCGCTGGAGGAAGCCAAGGTTCGCTTCCCTGATGTCACCTTCTGCGGTACCGCCTGATCCCTCTGGCCGGCCTGGTCCCTCGGCTTGGTGGTGCCCACCAGCCTTAGCCAGGTTCGCCGAGCCCGCGGGCATCCCGCTCAAACTGGGCCGCCGCCGCTTCCGTGGCGGCACTGCCGAATAGCTCTGCGGCCACCGCAGGGCTCACTGTGAAGGTATCCAAACCCTCGGCCGCTAGGCGGCTGAGGGTTTCAGCGTTGCGGAGGCTGGCCACCAGCAGGCGCACGCTGGAGCCGGTGCCGCGCAGGCAGCGCTGCATCGCCACCAGCTCGCCCGCGCCGTCCCGACCCTGATCATCGATGCGGCCCAGGTAGGGGGCGATGTAGCGGGCCCCTAGGGCCGCAGCCACCAGCACCTGGGCCACCTCATAGCAGGCGGTGAAGGTCACGGGCCGGCCGGCCTGGATCAGCCGTGCCGCCGCCGCCGCGCCGCTGCGGGTCACCGGTAGCTTCACGGTCACCCGATCGGGCGCCAGGGCCGCCAGGGCCAGGCCGCAGGCCTCCAGGGCTGCGGCATCGGGGCCCCAGGCCTGGAGATGCACCTCCCGGCATCCCAGATCCAGCGCCTGGCGCGTGAGGGTCGCGAGTGTTTCCAAGCGGCAGGGCACGCCGGCGCGCCGCAGCAGGGTGGGGTTGGTGGTGACGCCGTGGAAGAGGCCGCTGGGCAGCCAGTCCGCCCAGGCCGCCCTGTCGGCGGAGTCGAGGAAAAGGCGCAGCGCCATGGCAGCGGGGATGGTGGCGGGGCGAGCAAGAAACAAAAAGACCGGAGTCGCAGGACTCCGGTCAGGGGGAAAAGAGGTTTCTGTCCGGCGAAGGATCCGAAGAATCGGCTCGGCGGGCTAAGACAGCCGGGCACAGAAGGGGACGGGTCCGAGGCCTTCCACTCCCGCCCCGAGGCCTTCAGCTGCCGCGGCTGGCCTGAAGCCGGGCGCGGGCTTGGGCCAGGGCCTGTTGTGACTTCACCTTTTCGGTGCTGGCGGGCTTGCCTTCGAAGGCGTTGGCCGCCTGCTGGGCGGTTTCGAACTCCTTTTGCGCGGCGGCTGCATCGATGCGGCTGCCGAGCTCGGCGGTGTTGACCAAAACGGTGACCTCGTTGGCAGCCACCTCAGCGAAGCCGCCGCTCACGGCGATCGACTGCCAGGAGGTGCCCTCCCGCAGGCGCAGAACGCCGCTGTCGAGGGCGGTGAGCATCGACACGTGGCCCGTGAGGATGCCCACTTGGCCGGTGGTGCTAGGGAGGATTACCTCGTCGGCATCGCCGTCGAAGACGCTTTTGTCCGGGGCGAGAACGCGCAGTGTGAGGGTCATGGTGGTGGTGGTGGCTCCGCTCAACCCTTGGCGTCAGCCAGGATCTTCTCAGCCTTGGCCTTCACCTGATCGATGTTGCCCACGAGGTAGAAGGCAGCTTCCGGCAGGTGGTCAAGTTCGCCGCGGAGGATTTGGTTGAAGCCGGAAATGGTGTCTTCCAGTTTCACGTATTCACCCTTCTGCCCGGTGAAGATTTCCGCCACGAAGAAGGGCTGGGAGAGAAACTTCTCGATCTTGCGGGCCCGGTTCACCGTCAGACGGTCGTCTTCGGAGAGTTCGTCGAGGCCGAGGATGGCGATGATGTCCTGGAGCTCCTTGTAGCGCTGCAGGGTGCTCTGCACGGTGCGGGCGGTGCGGTAGTGCTCATCGCCCACCACATTGGGCTGGAGCATGGTGCTGGTGGAATCGAGCGGATCCACAGCTGGATAGATGCCCTTGGAGGCCAGGCCGCGGCTGAGCACCGTGGTGGCATCGAGGTGGGCGAAGGTGGTGGCGGGGGCGGGGTCGGTGAGGTCGTCCGCCGGCACGTAGACGGCCTGGATCGAGGTGATCGAACCCTCGAGGGTGGAGGTGATGCGCTCTTGCAGTTCACCCACGTCGGTGCCGAGGGTGGGCTGATAGCCAACGGCGGAAGGCATGCGGCCCAGCAGGGCGCTCACTTCGGAGCCGGCCTGCACGAAGCGGAAGATGTTGTCGATGAACAGCAAGACGTCTTGCTTGTTTACATCGCGGAAGTGCTCAGCCATGGTGAGCGCTGAAAGGCCAACGCGCATGCGGGCGCCCGGGGGCTCATTCATCTGGCCGAAGCAGAGCGCCACCTTCGACTTGGAAAGGTCTTCGGAGTTGATCACTCCGGACTCCTTGAATTCCTCGTAGAGGTCGTTGCCTTCGCGGGTGCGCTCGCCCACACCACCGAACACCGAAACACCACCGTGTTCCTTGGCGATGTTGTTGATCAGCTCCTGGATCAGCACGGTTTTGCCTACGCCGGCGCCACCGAACAGGCCCACTTTGCCGCCTTGGCGATAGGGGGCGAGCAGGTCGATCACCTTGATGCCGGTTTCGAAGACCTTGGGCTTGGTTTCCAGCTCGGTGAGCCTGGGGGCTTCCCGGTGGATCGGGGCGGTGGCGGTGGTGGTCACCGGGCCGCGCTCATCCACGGGCTCGCCGAGCACGTTGAAAATGCGGCCGAGGGTGCCCTCGCCCACGGGAACGCAGATGGGGGAGCCGGTGTCGAGGGCCTCCATGCCGCGCACAACACCATCGGTGGTGCTCATGGCCACGGCGCGGACGCGATGGTCGCCGAGCAACTGCTGCACCTCGGCGGTGATGGCCACGTCTTGGCCGGCGGGATTTTTGCCCGAGATGCGGATCGCGTTATAGATCTTCGGCAGCTTCCCAGGCGGGAATTCCACGTCGAGCACCGGGCCGATCACCTGTCTGACGGTGCCTTTGGTGCCGGAGGCGGCGGGAGCTGCAGCAGCCATAAGAAGGAAGTGGTGGCGGGGAGGGCCAGCGGGAAACCTTTCCCGCAGGAAGCGGCGCAACCTTACCACCGCACCCCGCGCCCCCGCTGTGGTTCGGTCACCCGCACGCCCGGCCCGCTGTCGGGGCGGTGGGTCAGGGTCCTAGGTTGGCACTCGAAGGGCGCGAGTGCCAGATCGTCCTTCCGGGGTGGCTCCGCGCCCCCACCGCCAGCTCCGGCTCGGTGCCGGGATGCGGAGCTCCCCCTGCCAAACCATCCCCGATTCCCCGCAACCATCCATGGCTGCTGTTTCCCTCAGCGTCTCCACGGTCAAACCCCTCGGTGATCGCATCTTCATCAAGGTGTCCGAATCCGAGGAGCGCACCGCCGGCGGCATCCTTCTGCCCGATACCGCCAAGGAAAAGCCCCAGGTCGGTGAGGTCGTGCAGATCGGCCCCGGCAAGCGCAACGACGACGGCTCCCGCCAGGCTCCCGAAGTGAGCGTGGGCGACAAGGTCCTTTACAGCAAGTACGCCGGTACCGACATCAAGCTCGGCACTGATGAGTACGTGCTGCTCTCCGAGAAGGACATTCTCGCCGTCGTCAACTGAGTGCTGCCTGAGCACCGCCCAGATGGTCACCCATCTGCGCAGTGCCCGCCGCAAGCAATGAGCTGCGCCCCAAGGCCAGCTCCTTCCTTATTCACCGTTCATCCCATCGTCACACCCGCCTTCCATGGCTAAGCGCATCATCTATAACGAGCAGGCCCGCCGCGCGCTCGAGAGGGGCATCGACATCCTCGCCGAAGCGGTGGCTGTCACCCTGGGCCCCAAGGGCCGCAACGTGGTGCTGGAGAAGAAGTTCGGCGCCCCCCAGATCATCAATGATGGCGTCACGATCGCCAAAGAGATTGAACTCGAAGACCACATCGAGAACACCGGCGTTGCCCTGATCCGCCAGGCCGCCAGCAAGACCAACGACGCCGCCGGTGACGGCACCACCACCGCCACGGTGCTGGCCCACGCGATGGTCAAGGCTGGTCTGCGCAACGTGGCCGCCGGCGCCAACGCCATCACCCTGAAGCGCGGCATCGACAAGGCCGCCGACTTCCTGGTCAAGAAGATCGAGGAGCACGCCCAGCCGATCAGCGACAGCAACGCCATCGCCCAGGTGGGCACCATCTCCGCCGGCAACGACGAAGAGGTGGGCCGCATGATCGCCGATGCGATGGACAAGGTGGGCAAGGAGGGTGTGATCTCCCTCGAGGAAGGCAAGTCGATGACCACCGAACTGGAGGTCACCGAAGGCATGCGCTTCGACAAGGGCTACATCTCCCCCTACTTCGCCACCGACACCGAGCGGATGGAGGCGGTGCTGGATGAGCCCTACATCCTGATCACCGACAAAAAGATCACCCTGGTGCAGGACCTGGTGCCTGTGCTTGAGCAGATCGCCCGCACCGGCCGTCCGCTGCTGATCCTCGCCGAGGACATTGAGAAAGAGGCCCTCGCCACCCTGGTGGTGAATCGCCTGCGCGGCGTGCTGAACGTGGCCGCCGTCAAGGCCCCCGGCTTCGGCGATCGCCGTAAGGCCATGCTCGAAGACATCGCCGTGCTCACCAACGGTGAAGTGATCTCCGAGGATCGCGGCATGAAGCTGGAGGCCGCCAAGGTGGACAACCTCGGCACCGCCCGCCGCATCACGATCAACAAGGACACCACCACCATCGTGGCCGAGGGCAACGAGGCGGCGGTGAAGGCCCGCTGCGAGCAGATCCGCAAGCAGATCGACGAAACCGACTCCTCCTATGACAAGGAGAAGCTGCAGGAGCGTCTGGCCAAGCTGAGCGGCGGTGTGGCCGTGGTCAAGGTGGGTGCCGCCACCGAAACCGAGATGAAGGACAAGAAACTCCGTCTCGAGGACGCCATCAACGCCACCAAGGCGGCGGTGGAGGAGGGCATCGTGCCCGGCGGTGGCACCACCCTGGCCCACCTGGCACCGGCTCTGGAGGAGTGGGCTGCGGCCAACCTCTCCGGTGAGGAGCTGATCGGCGCCACGATCGTGGCCTCCGCCCTCACCGCGCCCCTCAAGCGCATCGCCGAGAACGCTGGTGCCAACGGCGCCGTGGTGGCCGAGCACGTGCGCAACAAGCCCTTCAACGAGGGCTACAACGCCTCCACCGGCGAATACGTCGACATGCTGGCTGCCGGCATCGTTGACCCCGCCAAGGTGACCCGCTCGGGCCTGCAGAACGCCGCCTCGATCGCCGGCATGGTGCTCACCACCGAGTGCATCGTGGCCGACATGCCCGAGAAGAAGGAAGCCGCTCCCGCCGGTGGCGGCGGCATGGGTGGCGACTTCGACTACTGATCGTCGTAGCGATTCACAGCGTGGTCCCGCTCAGCGGGCCCGCAACCTCGGGAGGGCTTCGGCCCTCCTTTTTTTGTGGTGGCAGAGGCTGCTTCTCATGCCTGGATCTTGTCGCCTGGATCTATAACTCCATCAGAACCCATATCCCAGCCTGCTTGCTTTCTCGGCAATCTGCTGATTCAGCGGCGCCCCCTCATCCTTCTGCTTCTTGAGATCTCGTTGACGATCTCGGGGTGGAAGAGCACTGCGTCGACTCAGCCTGGCCTTCAATCCAGGCAGCTCCGTCCGAACCACATCCCAGAGAAGAAGGGGGTCCACAGCGTCATAGACATGAATGATGCGGTTGCGCGTTGCGACGATTTGCCTTAATTCAGGGATGTGCTTCTCGATCGATTCATCCGCGTCAGCGGCTTTTTTGAGCGCCTCGCCAAGAATCTCAAATTTGCGCTCTACAGCAGCTTGCAGCATGTCGCTGCTCAAAAAGTCGTCTTGAGACTGGTGGGCCAGGAAACCCTCCACAGCCGTGATCGCATCCAATGCATCCTGCACTCGTTTTAACAGCTCAACCTGCATCGGCCGCCTCCACCAGAGGGCGGCGGGTGCGTTGCACCTCAGCCTTGAAGACAGGGTTACGAATCATTCGCTCCGTCAGCAGATCGACAGGGCGCTGATAGAGCGACTCCAATTCCTGGGCCAGACGGCAGAAACGCTCGGCATAGCCGGGCTCCCGTTCACCCTGCATCTGAACGATCAAGTCCAGGTCGCTGCTCACGGGGTCAAAGCCACCACTGGCAGCGGAGCCAAACAATTCAAGCCGCAGCACACCATGACGCCGGCACAGCACGCGCAGGGGCTCCAGATGCTCCTGGAGCAGGGTCGGCAGTGGCGGTGGCGTGGCCATCGACCTATTCAAATCCCAACCTCGCCAGGTTACGAGAAGTCGCCGCATCCTGCTCCGCCGCTCCTCCATAGCGGCCCGGCGTGAGCACGAAAGCATGTGCTGCAACCACGCATAGTTCGCATTGCCTACAGGTGGCCTGCCATCCACCCAGCGTGGATCGCTCTCTTATTTCTCTGCAGCAAACCTGCCCGGTGTCAACTACCTAGGCGGGCGCATCATTGGCCGTGCCATGTCTCGCTTTCTCAGGGTGCTGCCGATTCACCAGGCCTGTAGGCCGCCAAGCACCGGGGGAGGAGTCCCAAATTGTGGGGTTCCCAAGTTCTGGTTGTCCATCATGCTGCCTTCTGCACTCTCTGGTAGCCATTGGACTGCTGGCTCTGCCATTGGATTTTCCTTGATTGCCAGGCCGCGGTTTTCTCAAGTTGTTGAAGGTGCTTGACGAATTTCGTTTTTTAGGACTCTCTTCCACGATTTGGTATCGCTTAGTGTAGGCGGTAACTCCCTGGCCGTAGCGGGACGATTTATGCGCCGTGGTGACGAACTTTGTCTCAGTGCATCGGACCGGGAGGGTTTTCTCCGCTGTCTCTGAATGGTGAAGGTCGTCTTGTCGGCGTTCAATGGTGGGGCAGTGGCAATTGCTTGTCGTGGTTCTCTTGTTAAGTGGGGGTGTCAATGGCAGTGTTGGTGGAATAATTCCCGCCGTCGCACCCTGGACGAGTGCCCTGCGTGTGGCGAGTCGCACGAGGAAGGGCGGCGTGCTTTTGGCGTGACTCGGCAGGTGGGCGGTGCTGATTTGTCTGATCCACCGGGTTCAGGCAAATTAGCCTGACCGCTTTACCAAGTAGACCCTCAGTGTGTTGCTAGGTGGGAGCTTGGGGTTGATTGGTGTCCTGAGCCGCGGCGAGGTGGTGATGGTGGGTTGGTGTCGTGCTTTCTGCTCTGTGCTCCAAATGGTGAGATCACGTGATGAATTGCCGCCTGCTTGGATAGGAAACCAGCTACGGCACGGGTCGGATTATCTGATCCGGTTTCCTCTATTGATCTCATGCGATGTCAGCCGTTCTGGGGCCATCCTCCCGAAGCCAGCTGGGGAGTCCTTCGCCCTCTCTTTTGTGCCATGTGCACTTTCTTGCCTGAATTGCGTTGTTCGCTGGAGTCAGCCACCGCCCGCCTTTGAAGGATTTCAACGGTTGCCATGGCTCCGTAGCAACCGCTACAGGCGGAGGTGTCGGCAGGCGTTCAGCGTGAATGTTTGCTGGCGGCTGCGTGCTGGCTACTGCCCTGATTTCCTTGCCCCTGAGCGCCCCGTTTCCCCTGGCCGTCGCCTCGGGCTTCAATAGCGCCGATAACGGCTTCGTGTTGCTGTGCGCTGCGCTGGTGTTGCTGATGACACCAGCGCTGGCGCTGTTTTACGCGGGCTTCGTGCGCAGCCGCAATGTGCTCAACACGATGGTGATGAGCTTTGCCGCCATGGCGGTGGTGGGGGTGCTGTGGGTGCTGTGCGGCTACAGCCTGGCCTTTGCGCCGGGCAGCGGCCCGCTGGCGCCGTTCATCGGCGGCCTGCAGTGGGCGGGCCTGCCGAACTGGGCCGAACCCACCGGCAGGGGCCAGTTGAACCATGGGACGGTGGCCCTGTTTCAGGGCACCTTCGCGATCATCACGCCGGCGTTGGTGTCGGGGGCGTTGGTGGAGCGGATGCAGTTCCGGGCCTGGTTGCTGTTCCTTGTGCTCTGGAGCCTGCTCGTGTACGACCCCCTGGCGCACATGGTGTGGGGTCCGGGTGGCTTTCTGGGCGGCGAAGGGCTCGGTGCCCTGGATTTCGCCGGCGGCCTAGTGGTGGAGATGGCCTCCGGTGTGGCGGCGTTTGTGGCGGTGCTGATGGTGGGGCGGCGGCGCGCCCCGCTGGAGGGCCCCGGATCGCCGCCGCACAACGTGCCCTTCATCCTGATCGGCGCGGGTGTGTTGTGGTTTGGCTGGTTTGGCTTCAACGGCGGCAGCGGCTTGGTGGCGGGCCGGTTGGCCTCGCTGGCCTGCCTTACCACCAACGCCGCGGGGGCCTCGGCGGCATTGACCTGGATGGTGATTGAAAGCTGGAAGCGGGGCAAACCCACGGCGGTAGGGGTGGCCACGGGCGCTGTGGCGGGGCTGGTGGGCATCACGCCGGCGGCGGGATTTGTGAGCCCCATGGCCGCGCTG
>CANEWU010000055.1 GCA_947442825.1 Synechococcaceae cyanobacterium | reverse complement strand
TCGGGAAGCACAGCAGGATCGCGAAGCTGGCGGTGAGCAGGGTGAGTAGCAGGCCGCCCCACTCCGAAGGCGCCACCGGCATCAGCCCAAGGCCGCCGTTGATCAGCACCATCCCCAGCAGGTAGAGCAGGGGCCAGATCAGCGGCACCAGCCGCAGCTGGGCCGGCCGCAGGGCACCGCCGAAGCGGCCCGCCAGCCAGCGCACCAACAGCAGCAGGCCCGTGATCAGCCACCAGCGCAGTTGCAGGGGCAGGGCCAACCGCAGACCCCAGGGCAGCAGCAACGCCACCGCCGCCAGCACCGCCACCGCCAGCCGGTCGTTGCGGGGCCACAGCTTGCCGGTGCGGTCGGGGCGGGGGTGGGCCCGCAGCAGACCCCAGCTCAGGCCCGTGGCCGCCGCCAGCAGGGCGGTGAGCAGCCAGAGGCGCCACTGCTGCTCCAGCGGATAGCGACCCACCGCAAACAGGGTGGCATTCACCTGCACCACGGCCCACTGGGCCTTGCCAAACGCCCAGCGCAGCAAACCCGCCACCGCCAGGGCCAGCAGGCTCAGCAGGCCGATGCTGATGGCGCCGTCGGCGGCGGTGGGGAAAAGCTCCTGGCGGAGGCGGCGCAGCACGGTGGTCATCGCTCAACGCTCCCGGATCTGCACAAGTTGGTTGAGGCCATTCATCAGCAGCGAGATCAGCAGATCGATCGCCAGGTAGGCCGCCAGCAGCAGCAACACCACCTCCACCGCCCGGCCGGTTTGGTTGAGGGTGGTTTCAGCCACCGAATAAAGATCGGTGTAGCCCACCGCCACCGCCAGCGAGGAGTTTTTCGCCAAGGAGATGTACTGGGTATTGAGGCCCGGCACGATCACCCGCAGCGCCTGGGGCAACACCACGTGGCGCAGGGTGCCGAACCAGTGCAGCCCCAGCGACGAGGCCGCCTCCCACTGGCCTTTGGGCACCGCCGCCACACCGCCGCGCACCACCTCGGCGATGAAGGCGCCGGAATAGATCACCAGTGCCGTCAACAGGGCCGCGAACTCCACCGTGATCCGCAGCGGCGCCTGCCACACCCCATTCACCAGCTGGGGCCCCGCCCAGCGCAGGCCCTCCCCCAGGCTTCCGGCCAGCCCCACCACATACAGCCCCGACTTGGCCAGCACCACCCCAGGAAGCTGCAGCGCCGCGGTGCCGTTGGGCAGCGACAGAAACACCACGAAGTACCAGAACACCAGCTGCAGCAGCAGCGGGATGTTGCGCACCACCTCCACATACAGCCGCGACAGGCCGCGCAGCAGGCCATTGCGGCTGAAGGAGGCCACCCCCATCAGGGTGCCCAGCACGGTGGCGCCCACCAGGCCCGTGAGCACCGCCCGCACCGTGTTCACCAGGCCCGCCAGCAGGGCGCGCCAATAGGGCATCGCCGCGTTGAACGGGAGCAGGGTTTCGGCGATATCGAAACCGGCGGGCTGCTGCAGCCAGCGGAAGCTGAGCAGCAGCCCCGCGGCGGTGAGGTTGCGGATCAGGTTGCCCAGCAGGAAGGCGATCAGCACCAGGATCAGCAGGCCCACCACGCCCTGCACCAGCCAGGGCAGGACCCGCCGGTCTCGCCACCAGGGGGGAGCCGACTGCATCAGCGGAACGGCGGCGAATAGATCAGGCCACCCTCCTTCCACTGGCGGTTCATGCCGCGATCGAGCTTGAGATCGGTCTTCGGACCGACGTTGCGCTCGAAGATCTCGCCGTAGTTGCCCACCGCCTTGATGGCCTTCACCATGAAATCGGCCGGCATCCCCAGCTGCTTGCCGAATTCACCCTCCACGCCGAGGAAACGGCGCAGGTCGGCCAGGTTGGTTTTGGCCTTTGCCTCCGCCAGCTTCGTATCGATATTCGCTTGGGTGATGCCGCTCTCCTCGGCCTGCATCAGGCCGAAGACGATCCAGCGCACGGCATCAGCCCAGGCGGGATCGGCGTTGACGGTGGCCGGGGCCAGGGGCTCCTTGCTCAGCACATCCGGCAGCAGGGTGTGGCCATCAGGCTGGGGGAAGCTGCTGCGCTTGCCCGCCAGCTGGGAGCGGTCGCTGGTAACAGCCACGCAGCGGCCGCCGAGATAGGCGGCATAGGTTTGGTCGCTGCTCTGGAACTTCAGCGGCGTGTAAGGCACGTTGAGTTCGCGCATGCGGTCGGCCAGGTTGAGCTCGGTGGTGGTGCCGCTCTCCACGCAGATCGGCTTGCCCGAGAGATCCTTGAGGGTGGCGATGCCGCTGCCGTTGGGCACCATCACCCCCTGGCCGTCATAGAAGGTGGGGGGGGCGAAGCTCAGGCCGTTGCCGCCGGCCGCGTCGCGGCTCAGGGTCATGGTGGTGTTGCGCGAGAGCAGATCCACCTCGCCGCTGGCCAGGGCCGCGAAACGCTCGCTGGAGTTGAGGTCGCGGTATTCCACCTTCGTGGGATCGCCGAAGATCGCCGCCGCCACCGCTTTGCACACGTCCACATCCAGGCCGCTGTACTGGCCGTTGGGCGCCACGAAGCTGAAGCCCGGCAGCTTGCCCTCTACGCCGCAAATCAGCTTGCCGCGGCCCTGGATCAGCCCCAGCTTCTGGCTCTGCACGCTGCCGCCATCGGGAGCGCAGCCGGCGAGGAGAGCCGGTGCCAGCAGCGCAGCCGGCCAGAGGCGTTTCCAGAAAGGGCTGCGAAGACGGCTCATCCGGAGGAGGGGAAGGGTGGGCGCATTGTGCCAGGCGTGGGCTCAACCGGGCAGGATCACCCGGTCGATCACGTGCACGATGCCGTTATCGCAGACGATGTCTGCCTGGACAACCGTGGCGTTCTTCACCTCGAACGGCTCACTGCGGCGGATGTCCACCGGCGCCCCCTCCAGGCTGTCCCAGCTGGGCTGATCCACCAGCTCGGCGCGCGGATGGGCCCCGGCGAGCACGTGGAACTTGAGGATGCGGGCCAGCTGGGGTGGGTTGTCCACCAGGGTCTGCACCGTGCCCGGGGGCAGGGCGGCGAAGGCGTCGTCCACCGGCGCGAAGACGGTGAAGGGCCCGGGGCCCTCCAGGGCGGCCGTCAGGCCCGCCACCTCCACGGCGGTGAGCAGGGTGGCGAAGCAGCCGCTCCCTTGGCGGTTTCGAGGATCGTGGCCATGGCGAACGGTGGGGCAGGGGGCGCGGTGGGGTGGGTTAGCGGTAGTCCTGGGTCTGCACATCGCCGAGGCGGGCCTCGGGGCGCAGGAAGCGGTCCATCTGGGCCTCGAAGAAGCGGCGGTTGGCCAGCAGGTGCTCGGGGTCGCTGTCGTCGAGCGGGTAGAGCAGGGCGCCGCGCAGGGCCTGGATCACCGCAGAGGTGACGTTGTACATCGAGCGCTGGAAGGTGATGCCCAGCTGGATCAACTGATCCTCTTCGCCGCGCTTGTGCTGCAGGTAGAGATCCTGCAGGTAGGGCGGCAGGAAATGGAGCATGTCCTGCATCAGCAGGGTGGGGGGGATGCCCGCCGAGCCCACCGGGAAGACATCGGCATAGAGAATGCCGTAGTGGAAATCGGCCTGGCTGGCCGGCACCTGGCCCGCCTGGGCGTTGTAGCTCTTGGTGCCGCGGAAGGGGGAAGTGCGGTAGAAAACCGCCTCGACATAGGGAAGAGCAGCCTCATAGAGCCAGGTGAATCCCTCCGATTTAGGAATCACTTCGATGCACTCATCCCCTACATAAACATGGTGATAGATCGGCCGGCCCGCCACCGCGAAGATGCCATTCACCAGGAAGTTCATCGCGTCGGGGACGCCCTTGAACCCACCCTCGTCGTAGATATCGCTCATCTCGAAGAACACCGGCGCCATCACCTCCCAGAAAAGGCCGAGGTTGGCGTAGTAGCTCATCTGCTTCACCTGCTCCATGAACATCTCAGGGAACAGCTTGTAGAGGCCCAACATCAGCGGATTACCGCGGAAGAAGGCCTTGATCGCCCGGTCGGCGTTGGCGCGATAGGCATCGCCGGCCAGGTAGTCGTTGAAGCGGCCGCCCATGCCCTGGTGCCAGAGCATCGCCTGCATGCAGGCCTCGGCGAACTCCATGTTGATCCGGTCATGCCAGAGGTGATGGAGCAGCTTCGGCATGGCGCGGGTTTCACCGCGCTCCATGAAGGCCAGCAGTTCGGGATGGGCCTTCTCGCCGCCCCGCCAGATGCGCAGCTGCGACTGGTCGCCGGCGTAGGCATTGGGGCGGTCGAGATACTCCTGGCTGATGAAGTACTTGAAGGCCGGCAGCGGGTTGAGGAACACCCGCTCGGCGATGTACAGCAGATCGCGCCAGTAGAAATCCATCGGCACGGCGTAGGCCTTGTAGATGCCGATGATCTGCATCAGGTTTTCCGGCGTATCCGGCAGCATCGAGCCGCCGGCCTCCAGCCGGTGAATCACATCCGCCCAGCGGTGCTCGGAGGGGGGGATGGGTGACTGGGTGGCGGGCTCTGCCGCGGGGGCGCTGGTGGGGGGCGTCATGAGGGCAGAACCTCGGGAACGGAGGCGAGGGTGGTGACGGGGCGGGCGTTCGCCAGGGTGGAAAGGGTGGGGCCCTGGGCGAGCAGGAAGGGCTGGGCCCGCAGGGCGATGGCGGCGGTGGCTGGCTCACTCCAGCCGGTGAGGGCGGTGGGCCAGATCCCCGAGCCAATCACCAGCAGGGTGAGGGTCAACGCCGGGATCCGCTCCGCCCAGGTGGTGGCGATCCAGTCGGCCCGGGCGTTGTCGAGGCGGCCGAAGCCCACCCGGTTGAACAGCCGCACCGCATACACGGCGGTGAACCCCGAGGCGATCAGGCTCACCAACGTGGCGCGGGGGAAGGCGGTCCAGCTGCCCTCGAACACCAGCAGCTCCGCCGGGAAGCCCGACAGCCCCGGAATGCCGGCGGCCGCCATCAGCGCCAACAGCAGCATCCCCAGGGTGAAGGGCAGGCCCCGTAGCGGATTGAGCAGGCCGGAGAGCTCCGGGATCATGGTGGTGCCTGTGCGGCGCTCGATCAGCCCCACACAGGCGAAGAGCAGGGCCACGATCATGCCGTGAGCCAGACACTGGGCCACGGCGCCCTGCAGGCTGAGGGGGGTGGCGGCCGCCAGGGCCAGCACCAGCAGGCCCATGTGGCCCAGGGAGCTGTAGGCCATCAGGCGGCGGATGTCCTTCTGGGCAATGGCATTGAGGGCGCCGTACACCGCGCTGATGGCGCCGGCGGCAGCGATCCAGGGCGACCAGGCCGTCCACACCTCCGGCAGGAAACCCACCCCGAAACGCAACAGCCCATAGGCCCCCAGCTTGGAGACGGCTCCGCCCAGCAGCATCACCACCGGCGTGGGGGCTTCGCCGTAGGTGAAGGGCTGCCAGCCATGCAGCGGCACCACCGGCAGCTTGAGCCCGAAGGCCAGCAGCAGCAGCGCCAGGATCGCCGCCTGGCCCCGCGGCCCCACGGCGGCAGACGCCAGATCGTCGTAGCTGAAACCCAGGCCGTTGGCGTTGAACCAGCCGAAGGCCAGCACCGCCGCCAGCAGGCTCAACCCCGAGACCGCCCCGTAGAGCAGGAAGCGCACGGCCGCCCCCGCCCGCCGCGGTCCGCCCCAGATCGCCACCAGCAAGGTGGTGGGGATCAGCACCAGCTCGAAGGCCAGCACGAACAGCAGCGCATTGCGAGCCAGCAGGGCGCCCACCACACCGAGGTTGGTGGCGAGCATCAGGGGGTAAAACAGCCGCGGCCGCGACTGGTCGGCCGGGGCGGAAAGGATCGCCAGGGTGGTCAGCAGGGCGGTGAGCAGCACCAGGGGCAGCGACAGGCCATCGAGGCCCAGGTCGAGCTCCAGGCCGAGCTTGGGCAGCCAGGCCAGGTGCAGATCGGCCGGCGACTGGCGCCAGGCCAGCAGGCCCACCAGCAGCTGGAGGCCCGCCGCCAGGGCGGCCCGGGTGCGCACCCGGGCGGAGGGGCCATCGGGCAGCAGGGGGAGCAGGAGGCCGGCCAGCAGGGGCAGGCCGAGCAGCAGGGGCAGCAGGAGGGAAGCCATCAGCGGACGGGGCGGAGCAGGTCGGCGGGCAGGGGGGGCGCCTGGGCGAGCAGCCAGGCCGCCATCAGCAGCACCCCCAGCAGCAGGGTGAGGGCATAGGCCTGGGAGCGGCCGCTGGTGGTGAGGCTGAGGCGACGGGCGCCCTCCAGGGCGGCGCCGCCGGTGGCGCCGCTGAAGCCATCCACCAGCCGCTCATCCGACCAGGCGCTGAAGCGCGCCAACACCACCACCAGGCCCACCACCGTGCGGTGGTAGAAGCGCTCGGTCTGCATGTCATGGGACAGCCAGTCCTGCAGGCCGCCGAGGGCGGAGGGAAGCTGGGCCAGGGGGTGGGGCCGCAGGTAGAACAGGGCCGAAAGGCCGCCTCCCACCAGGGTGGAGAGGAGCAGCGGCACCGCCAGCGGGCCCCAGCCCGGCAGGGGCGTGAGGGCGAACACACCGTTGCGCACCAGCAGCTGGGGCAGGTGCAGCACCATCCCCATCAGCCCAAAGGTGGGCAGGGCCATCAGCCAGAGCACCTCCGGCGAGCGGGCGGTGAAGGCGGTGGTGGGGCCGCACCAGATCTGGCCGAACACCCGCACCAGGCCGGCGCTCAGCAGGGCATTGGTGAGCAGCACCAGGCCGCCGAGCAGCACGGGATGGCCGCTGGCGGCAGTGAGCTCCATCAGCTCGCGCAGGGCGGCAAAACCACCGAAGGGCGGCAGACCGATCAGGCCGGCGGCCCCACTGAGAAAGGCCAGCCCCATCAGCGGGCGCTTGGCCCACAGGCCCCCCAGCTGGGTGAGGTCCTGGGTGACGTTGGTGATCACGATCGCCCCCACCGCCAGCAGCATCAGCGCCATCGGCAGGGGGTACACCAGCATCAGGTGGTCTGCGACATCGATCCCCCCCAGGCCCACGGCCACGAACAGCAGGCCCAGCCAGCTGCTCACCAGGAAGGAGAGGGCCCGCTTCACATCAACCTGGGCCAGGGCGATCAGGGAGGCCACCACAGCGGTGGTGCCGCCCACCACCACCAGCACGGTCTCCACCAGGGGGCTCAGGGCGATGAGCGGTTCGAGGCGCAGCAGCACCCAGGCGCCGCCTACCACCACCACCGAGTTGCGCAGCACGGTGGAGGGCAGGGGGCTCTCCATGGCCTCATCGAGCCAGAGGTGCAGGGGGATCTGGGCGCACTTGCCCATCGGACCGGCGATCAGGGCCAGCAGGATCAGCTGGAAGCCGGGGGGCAGGGGCAGGTGGTTGTTGGCCTGATCGGCCGCCCAGGCCTGCAGGCCGTGGAAGTTCCAGGTGCCGGTGATCGGCAGCAGGGCGATCACGCCCGCCAGCAGGATCAGGTCGCCGATGCGCTTGGTGAGGAAGGCATCGCGGGCTCCCTTGACCACAAGCGGCTGGTTGTACCAGGTGCCCACGATCAGATAGGTGCCCATCGTCAGCAGCTCGAGGATCACGTAGCTGAAGAACAGCGAGTCGGTGAGCACCAGCGCGCAGAGGCCGGCTTCGAAAAAGCTCAGGGAGCCGAAGAAGCGCGGCCAGCCCCAGTCCATCTCCAGGTAGCCGATCGAATAGATCTGCACCAGCACGTGCAGGCCGGTGATCACGGTCATCGCGATCAGGGCCGGTTCGGTGATCAGGCCGTCGATGCCGATGCGCAGGCCGGCGGTGTCCAGCCAGGTCCAGCCGAAGATGAGGGGCCGGTAGATCGCCGCCGAGCCGGCCATGGAATTGGAGTGGAGAGCCACCAGGGCCAGGGAGCTGTGCAGGAACGCCGCGCTCACCATCAGCAGGTTCAGGTAGCCGCAGGGGCGGGGGCCGGTGCGGGAGATGATCCCGGGGACCAGAGCAGCGACAGCAGGGAGGCCAGCAGCGGGTAGAGGGGCACCAGCCAGGCCGTCTGCGCGAGGAACAGGTTCATGGCGACCGGGGGGAGTGTCCGGGGGAACTTGTGGCGCGCGAGGCTAGGGACTGGATCCGGCTCCTGGGGCGGTGCTTAACGAAGCAAGCGTGATGGGGGGCAAAAGCGCTGCTGATCGGTCGCGCCGCCCGCCCACCGCTGCAACGGCGACAGCCCAGCTGGAACCGCGGTGACAGAGTGGACCCTTCCGGGGGCTGCACCGATGTCCTGCCCGCATTGCGGTTGCCACCTGGTGTCCCTCAGCAGGGAGCGATCCAGTCCCCTGGTGTGCAGCCGCTGCAATCACCCGATCCGGCGGGATCTCGATCCGGCGGACCGGCGCCAGCGGCTCGGCAACATGGCCACCCTGCTGGCGCTGGTGCTCGCCGGCGGTGTGCTCTTTGCCCTCTCCGCCCTTCACGACGCCCGCACACCAGTGCGGGAGTCGGTGGAGCTGCAGGAGGGCGGTGGCGGCAGCTACTGACGGCGCCGCCAGAGCCACAGCAGCAGGGCCACCGCCGCCGCCACCGCAAGGGCGCCGAGCAAAACGCCGCCAACCGGTTCGAGCCAGGTGAGCACCTTGGCGTAGTGGGCCCCCAGGCCCAACCCCGCCAGGGTGAGGGCGCTCACCCAGAGCAGGCTGCCGGCGGCGGTCCAGCTGAGGAAGGCGGGCTGGGGCATCAACTCGATGCCGGCGGGCACCGACACGAAGGTGCGCACCCCCGGAATCACGCGCCCCCAGAACACCACTGCCACCCCGTGGCGGAGGAACCAGCGGCGGCTGGCGGCCAGGGCGGCCGGGCTGAAGCCCAACCAGGTGCCGTGGCGCGCGGCGAAGCGCTCCAGCCGCCGTTCATTGATCAACCGCCCCAGGCCGTACCAACACCAGGCGCCGAGCACGCTGCCCAGCACCCCGGCCAGGATCACCGGCACCAGCTCCAGCCGGCCCTCATGCACGAGGTAGCCGGCAAAGGGGAGGATCAGCTCCGCTGGCATGGGGGCCACCACGGTCTCCAGCAGCATGGCCACCGCGATGGCCGCGTACCCAAGCAGGGGGCTGCTCTCGGCAGCAGCGCCCAGCAGGCGCGGCACGGCGGTGATCCAATCGACCATGGGGGCCTCAGGCGTCGCTGTTGCCGGATCGCCGCAGCTGACGCACCAACTTCTCGATCTCTAGATAAAGGAAGAACAGCACGCTCACGCCCACGCAGAGCCCCAAGTCCCGCAGGGGAAGCGGCGTTGTGCCGAAGAAGGACGACAAGGCCGGCACATAGAGCAGCGAGAGCTGCAGGGCCGAGGTGAGCAGCACCGCCCAGATCAACCAGGGGTTGGAGAAGGGCGGCACCTGCCAGAGGGGCTGCTCGCTGCGGGCGGAGAGGGCATGGCCCATCTGGGCAAGGCAAAGGGTGGTGAACACGATGGTTTTCCAATCGAGCCCCTGGCGGTGGGCGTAGAGCATCAGAGCGATCACGAAGATCGCGAAAACCACGCCCACCCGCAGGATGTAGCGGCCCACGCCACGGGCGAAGATCGATTCGCCCGGCACCGCCGGCGGCCGGTCCATCAGGCCATCCTCGGCGGGCTCCAGCGCCAGGGCCAGGGCCGGCACGCCATCGGTGACCAGGTTCATCCAGAGGATCTGCAGCGGGGTCATCGGTACCCCCACCAGGCCCACCAGCGGCGCCGCGGCGATCGTGATCAGCTCGCCGACGTTGCTGCCGAGGATGTACTTCACGAAGCGGCGGATGTTGGCGTACACCAGCCGCCCCTCCTCCACCGCATTAACGATCGTGGCGAAATTGTCATCGAGCAGCACCATGTCGGCGGCCTCCTTGCTCACCTCGGTGCCGGTGATGCCCATGGCCACGCCGATGTGGGCCTGCTTGAGGGCCGGGGCGTCGTTGACGCCGTCGCCGGTCATCGCCACCACCTCGCGGCGGGCCTGCAGGGCGCGCACGATGCGCAGCTTCTGCTCGGGTGGCACCCGGGCGAACACGTTGCAGCCGCCCACCCGCTCCTGCAGGGCGGCGTCATCCATGGCCTCCAGTTCGCGGCCGATGGTGACCGCCCCACTGGGCTCGGCCAGGCCGATGCCGGCGGCGATCGCCCGGGCGGTGAGCGGATGGTCGCCGGTGATCATCACCGGCCGGATGCCGGCATGGCGGCAGCGGGCCACCGCCTCGGGCACCTCGGGGCGGGCGGGATCGAGCTGGGCCATCAAGCCCAGCAGGATCTGGCTTTCGAGCTCCCGCTCCGGGCTGGGGTGGTGGGGGGCGCAGGCGAAGGCGAGCACCCGCAGGCCGGCGGCGGCCAGCTCGCGGGCCTGCTCCAGCCACCACTGGCGCTGGCTTTCATCGAGGGGGGCAACGCCGCCGCCATCGAGCCAGCGGTCGCAGGTGGTCACGATCACCTCGGGGGCTCCCTTGCTCAGCAGCAGCACCGAAGAATCGTTGGCGGTGGCGCCGAGCGGGGCTTGGAGGCGCCCGTGGGGATCGGCCACCCACACCGCCATCAGCTGCCGCTCCGAACTGAAGGGGATCTCGGCGCGGCGGGGGTACTGCTCACGCAGATCGAAGCCATCCAGGCCTGCCTTGGCGGCCACCACCACCAGGGCCCCCTCGGTGGGGTCGCCGAGGATTTCCCAGCCGCCAGGCTGGTTCTGCAATTCGGCATCGCTGCAGAGGGTGCCGGCGGCGAGGAGCAGATCACGGCCACCCTCCACCAGGCCCGGGCGGGCTCCGGCGGGGGGCTGCAGGGGCCGATGGGTGAAGCTCCCCACCGGCTCATAGCCCTGGCCACCCACCCGCACCGCCTCGGTGCCGCAGCGCAGCTCCTCCACCACCTGGCGGTTCTGGGTGAGGGTGCCGGTTTTGTCGGAGCAGATCACGGTGACCGAGCCGAGGGCCTCCACCGCCGGCAGGCGCCGGATCAGGGCAGCCCGCTGCACCATCCGCTGGGTGCCGATCGCCAGGGTGACGGTGATCACCGCCGGCAGACCCTCCGGCACGATCGCCACCGCCATCGACAGGGCCACCTCCAGCAGGTTGAGCAGCTGCTGCTTCATCAGCAAGCCCAGGCCCATGACCACGGCCACCAGCGCCAGGGCCGAGACCACGAGCACATTGGCCAGGCCATCGAGCCGCTCCTGCAGCGGCGTGGATTCACCGCCGGCGGTGCTGATCAGCTCGGCGATCTGGCCCAGCTCGGTGGCCATGCCCGTTTCGGTGATCAGGGCGATGCCGCGGCCGCGGGCCACCTCCGTGCCCTGGAAGAGACAATTGCGCCGGTCCAACACCGGCGTATCGGTCTCCAGCAGCAGCTCCGCCCGCTTGGCCACCACCTCCGCCTCGCCAGTAAGGGCCGCCTCCCGCAGGCCCAGCTCGGCCACCTCCAGCGCCCGGCCGTCGGCGGGCACGCGATCGCCTGCCTCCAGGCGGATCAGGTCGCCGGGCACCAACCCCTCGCTCGAGAGGCGCTGCCATTGGCCATCGCGGCGCGCCTGCACCTGGGGCTGGGCCATCTGCCGCAACGCCAGCAGGGCCTGCTGGGCGCGGCTCTCCTGCAGGTAGCCCAGAAGGGCATTGAGCAACACGATCAGCACAATCGCGATCGCGTCCTTGGGGAACTTCTGCTCCACCGTGGCCACTCCCGCCGAAACGGCGGCCACCGCCAGCAACATGATCAGCATCACGTTGCTGAACTGGTCCCAGAGGATGCGCAGGTTGCTGCGCCCAGCCGCCAGCTCCAGCCGGTTTGCCCCGTAGCGCTCCAGGCGGCGCGCGGCCTCGGCGCTGCTGAGGCCCTCGAGGCTTGTCTCCAGGCGCCGCAGGCATTCCTCTGGAGGCAGGGCATGCCATTCGCGGGGCGTTTTCGCCAGGGGGCCGGGCGCGGCAGAGATGCCTACGGACTTGTTGGAGGGCCTGGTGGAGCGAGACATCCGCAATCGGTCAGTGCGGAAAAACTAAGGCCTTCTGATCCACCCCGTAGCGTCAAGGAACAGAGCTCCCTGAGGGCATGGCTCGTTTCTCCCTGGTGGCGAACCTGCAGCGCGTGCTGATCGGTCGGCCCCTCCCCACCAGTGCCCACCAGGAGGAGCGCTACAGCAACGCCGAAGCGCTGGCGATCCTCAGCTCCGATGCCCTCTCCTCGGTGGCCTATGCCACCCAGGAGATCGTGCTGGTGCTGGGCCTGGCGGGCGCGGTGGCCCTGCCGGCCACCCTGCCGATCACGGCGTTGATCGTGGGTCTGATGCTGATCGTGGCCACCAGCTACCGGCAGACGATCCAGGCCTACCCCCACGGCGGGGGCTCCTATCGCGTATCTCAGGAAAACCTCGGGCCGATCCCTGGCCTGGTGGCGGGCGCCTCCCTCTCGATCGACTATGTGCTCACGGTGGCGGTGAGCGTGGCGGCGGGCATTGCGGCCCTCACCTCCTATTTCCCCAGCCTGGAGGCCGAACGGGTACCGCTCTGCCTGCTGGCCGTGCTGCTGGTGATGCTGGCGAACCTGCGGGGGGTGAGCTCAAGTGCACGGCTGCTGAGCCTGCCCACCTATCTGTTCATGGCGATGGTGGTCACGCTGTTGGTGGCAGGCGGGCTGCGCACGCTCACGGGCCAGCTGGAGCCCCTGAGTGCGGCCGTGCAGCAGGGCCAGCTGGAGGCGGCCCACGGCGGCGATCTGGCGGCCCTCACGCCTCTGCTGCTGATGCGGGCGTTCAGCTCCGGTTGCGCCGCCCTCACCGGTATCGAGGCGATCAGCGACAGCGTGGCCGCCTTCCGGCCGGTGGAATGGCGCAACGCCCGCCGCGTGCTCACGGTGATGGTGCTGATGCTGGCGCTGATGTTCAGCGGCATCAGCGCCCTGGCTCACCAGAGCGGCGTGGTGGCGGTGGAGAACGGCCCCACGCTGCTCTATCAGCTGGGGGAGCGGATCTTCGGGGGCGGCCCGCTGCTGGCGCTCCTGCAGCTCTCCACCCTGCTGATCCTGCTGCTGGCGGCCAACACCGCCTACGCCGATTTCCCGCGGCTGGCGGCCTTTCTGGCCCGCGATGGCTACATGCCACGCCAGCTGGCCTCCCTCGGCGATCGGCTGGTGTTCAGCAACGGCATCTTCGCCCTCAGCGGCTTCGCGGGCCTGCTGCTGATCGCCAGCAACGGCAGCGTCAGCCGGCTGATCCCTCTCTATGCCGTGGGGGTGTTCCTCAGCTTCACCCTCTCCCAGGCGGGGATGGTGGTGCATTGGTGGCGGCTTCGCGGCCGGGGCTGGCGGGGCAAGGCGGTGGTGAATGGGGTGGGTTGCGCGATCACATCGGTGGTCACGGTGGTGCTGCTGATCACCAAATTCACGCAGGGGGCCTGGCTGGTGGTGCTGGCGATCCCGCTGCTGATCTGGCTGTTTCTCCGCATCCGCACCCACTACGACCATGTGGCGCGGCGGCTGCGGCTGGCGCGGGACGTGCGGTTGAAACTGCCGCCACCGCCCGCCACCGGTGGCACCCCCACGGTGGTGCTGGTGGGCCAGCTGCACCGGGGCACGTTCGAGGCGATCCGCTTCGCCCGCACGATCGCCAGCGATCTGGTGTGTGTCTCCGTCGATCTCACAGGCGGGGAGAGCGCGCAGGATTTCCGCGAGAACTGGCAACGGCAGGTGCCGGAGGTGCGGCTGGAGGTGCTGCCCTCGCCCTACCGGTCGCTGGTGGAGCCGGTGAGCGCCTTCGTGCGGGCCTTCGAGCGGGAGCACCGGAAGGACAGCAACGATTTCTGCGTGGTGGTGCTGCCGGTGTTCGTGACGCGCCACCGCTGGGAGAATCTGCTGCACAACCAGTCGACGATCCTGCTGCGCAATGCGCTGCGGGCCCAGGGCACGCGGGTGGTGACGACGGTGGGCTTCTACCTCTGACGACGGCGAACTTCGAGGCCAGAGGCCCCCTCGCTCCCGCGAATGCGCGTTTTCCGTCGGTAAACCGGGGTTTAGAGTGGTGGTCCGCTCCCGCCGCCCCATGCGCTCCTTCGTCGAGGTCGCTGCCACGCCCCCGGGCCTGATCACCCTGCTGGTCTTCGCCGGCGCCATCGTTCTGTTCGTGAGCGGCGCCCTGGCCCCCGAGGTGGTGGGCCTCCTGGCGGCCGCCCTGCTGGTGGCCTTTCGCGTGCTCACCCCCGACGAAGCGGTGCAGGGCTTCGGCAGCCCCGCCCTGATCACCCTGATGGGCCTGTTCGCCGTTTCGGCCGGCCTGTTCCGCAGCGGTGGCCTCGATCGCCTGCGGGCCCTGATCGGCTCCGACGCCATCCGCAGCCCCCGCCGCATGATCGCCCTGCTGGTGGGGGTGGTGGGGCCCGTGTCGGGCTTCATCCCCAACACGCCGATCGTGGCCACCCTGCTGCCGGTGCTCGAGGGCTGGTGCCACCGCCGCCGCATCTCCCCCTCGAAGGTGCTGCTGCCGCTCTCCTTCGCCACCGTGCTCGGCGGCACCATCTCCCTGCTGGGCACCTCCACCAACCTGCTGGCCAGTGATGTGAGCCGCCAACTGGGCTACGGCTCGCTGGAGCTGTTCAGCTTCACCGCCATCGGCGTGCCGGTATGGCTGCTGGGCAGCCTTTATATGCTCTGGGCCAGCGATCGGCTCCTTCCCGACCGCGGCCTCGACGGGGACGACCTGCTGGGGGGCCTGACCCGGGAGGGCTACCTCACCGAGGTGCTGATCCCCCAGAACTCGGAGCTGATCGGCCAGAGCCTGCACGCCAGCCGCCTGCAGCGCCGCTTTGATGTGGATGTGCTGGAGCTGCAGCGCGGCAGCGAGATCTTCGGCGCACCCCTGGCGGAGCGGGTGCTGCAGGGGGGCGACCGGCTGGTGCTGCGCTGCAACCGCGAAACCCTGCTGCGGCTCCAGCAGGAGCACACGGTGGTGCTCTCGCCGGCGGGGGAGCAGGAGGAGGCGATCCAGGAGTTGTCGCGGCCGGAGCTCACCACCCAGCGGATCGTGGAGGTGCTGCTGCCGAACGGCTCCACCCTGGCGGGGGCCAGCCCGCGGGATCTGCGGTTTCGCCAGCGTTACAACGCCACCTTGATGGCGGTGC
>CANEWU010000054.1 GCA_947442825.1 Synechococcaceae cyanobacterium | reverse complement strand
GGTGGTAACCGGGCGGATCGCCTACAAGCTCGGCAAAGATTTCTCGATCTCGCTGCGGCCCAGCTATATCTTCGGCAACCGCGACCTGCAAGGCAACGACAACAACGAGGGGGAATTTCAGATGCCGCTGACGGTGGACTTTTTCCGCAAGGCCCTTGTTTCTCCCTATCTCGGGGCCGGCATCGCCACAAACACCGACTCCACGGGCTCCACCAACCCGATGCTGACCGGTGGCGTGGACATCAACATCACCCGCAACATCGTGCTGGGATTCAATCTCAACTACATCTTCCAGACCGACATCGATGACACCGATTGGCAGGGCATGAGCCTGCTGTACCTGCGCTTCTGAGCCACGGCGCCCCCTCAGGCGTCAGCGTCGGCCACCGATTCCTCCGCCTGGGCGATCGCGGCACGCTGCTCCGGGTCGTAGCCCCAGCGATCGAGGAAGGCCCGATCCTCCCCGTCGCCATCGCGGGCAGCCCGCAACAGCGTCTCCAGACGCCCCTTCACCGCCTGGGGCTCGAGCTGGCGCAGCAGCTCGCGGCTGCGGGCCTGCACCCGCTCGGAGGCGGCCTGGCGCTCGGCGTCGCCGGCGCGGCCATGGGCCAGCACCATGGCGGTGCTCATCGCCAGGTTCCGGGCGGTGAGGTCCACCACCCCGTCCCCGGCGAGGCGCAGCTGCAGCACCAACGCCTCCGGCAAGCGGTCCATCAGAGGGGTCTCGCCGGTGAGGGCCACCACGAAGAAGCCGCGGGCCCCATCGCGATGGGCCACCAGGGCGCCAACCCGATCGGCGAGCACCTCATCGCTGAGCTCGCCCGACTCCCAGGCGGCCAGCCATTGACCGGCCTGTTCGATCGCGTCGGCGAACGGGAGGGCTGGGGAAGGATCTGAGGCGGACATGGCGGGGAGGGAGGGGGCGCGGCCCCCGAACCGGCACGGCCGCGACCCTATCCCCGGGCGGTGCCATGGTGTGGAGATGGATCCCCTGCCCCTGCCCCCTGCCCTGCCGGAGACCCCCCAGGGCTTCCGCTCCGGCTTCGTGGCCCTGATCGGCCGGCCCAACGTGGGCAAGTCGACCCTGCTGAACCGGCTGGTGGGTGAAAAGGTGGCGATCACCTCCCCGGTGGCCCAGACCACCCGCAACCGGCTGCGGGCGATCCTCACCACCGCCGAGGCCCAGCTGGTGTTGTTGGACACCCCAGGCATCCACAAGCCCCAGCATCTGCTTGGCGAGCGGCTGGTGCGCAGCGCCCGCACCGCCATCGGCGAGGTGGATCTGGTGCTCCTGCTCGTCGACGGCAGCGTGCCGGCGGGGCGGGGGGATGCCTTCATCGTCGAGCTGTTGCGCCAGGGGCGCACGCCGGTGCAGGTGGCCCTCAACAAAAGCGACCGCACCGGTGCCGACGCCGAGGAACACGCGGCCAGCTACCGGGCCCTGATGCCCGACTGGCCGCTGCACCGCTGCAGTGCCCTCACCGGGGCGGGCTGCGACACCCTGGTGCAGGCCCTGAGCGCCGCCCTGCCCCCCGGCCCCCTCCTCTATCCGCCTGACGCGGTGAGTGACCAGCCGGAGAAGCTGCTGCTAGCGGAGCTGATCCGGGAGCAAGTGCTGCAACACACCCGCGAGGAGGTGCCCCATTCGGTGGCGGTGGCGATCGAGCGGATCGAGGAGATGGAGGGCAGCGGCCGGGCCCCACGCACGGCGGTGCTGGCAACGGTGCTCGTGGAACGCAGCAGCCAAAAGGGGATCCTGATCGGCCAGGGGGGCCGCATGCTGCGCACGATCGGCCAGGGGGCCCGCCTGCAGATGCAGAAGCTATTCGAGGGTTCGGTGCACCTGGAGCTGTTCGTGAAGGTGGTGCCCAACTGGCGTCGCCATCCCGGCCGGCTGGCGGAGTTGGGCTACCGGGGGGACTGAGGGTTTGGCTATTGCCTGGCCGGGCATAGCATCGCGGTCTGCGGCGGGAGAGGAGCGTGTCGATCCTGTTGTTTGATGATCCGGCGTGCGTGTTCATCCGCATCGGCAAGACGGGCTCCACCTCAGTGGTGAAGGGGCTGTTCGGCGGGGCGCGCAATGCCGCCATCATTTCCACAGATGGCAGATGGCAGAAGGAATTTGAAGGATTTTTCACCTTCGCCTTCGTGCGCAATCCCTTCGATCGCCTTTGCTCTTGCCTACGCATGTTCCGCCAGGCACCAGCCAAGGATGAAAACGACGCCCAGATGCGCCGCAGCCTCACACTTGACGTGTTGATGGACATCCTGGAGGAGCCCCCACCCCGCGAGGAGATCGGTCTACGCACCAAGATTCGCGGGCACTCTCTGCCGATGAGCACACCGGGTCTCCATCTCGATCGTTGTGACTTCCTCGGCCGTTTCGAATGCTTCGAGCGCGACTACCGCCAGCTGGCCAGCCGGCTCGGCATCGTCGTTGCGGCGGTGCCCCACGAGCGCAGCACCGGGTCGCAGGACTATCGGACCCTGTTCAGCCCCGCCCAGCGAGCGCGGGCCGAGCGGATCTACACCGAGGACCTGGCCCGCTTCGGCTATCGGTTCGACGCCTGAGCCCGGGCCGGCGCGGGGATCGGGGAGACTGGCGAAGTCCGCTCCGCCGCCAGCGAACCGCGCCCATGACCGAGGACGCCTTCCCCCCCCACGACCTGACGGGCTTCTTGCGGTTGTGCGCCGGCGAATGGCTGGCCCTGCGCAGTTCGTTGACGCTGGATGCGCCCAAGGCCGCAGAGGACGAGGAGAGCTGGCACCGCTCCGAGCGCGGTGCTTTGCAGATCCTGTTTCTTGAGCCCCTGGGCGACGACGATGCCGGAGGGCTGGAGATCCAGCCCCCGCAGAGCCCCATCCGGCGTTTGCGCTTCCGCACCGCCGGCTCCTACGGCAGCGAGGAGGCGAGCGGCGTGGAAGGCGCCGGCGGGCACTGGCAGCTCTGGCCGGATGGCAGCCTGGAGCTCTGGGAGTGCGATGGGGAGCGGGAGATCCGCGAGCGCCTCTGGTTCACCCAGCCGAATCTGCGCTTGCGCAGCACGGTGGCGAGCGGCGCCGACGGCAGCCCGGGACTGGCCAGCTTCAGCTCCGAGATCCGTCGGGTGAGCCGCCCGCCGGCGGCCTGATCGGCCCGCAAGCCCCCATGGCCCCGATGCGCGTTGATGTGATCAGCCTGGTGCCCGAGGCGTTCGAGCCTTTGCTGGGCGCTGGCGTGATCGGCCGGGCCTTCGCCGCCGGCATCGCCGCGTTGCACCGCCACAACCCCCGCGACTTCGCCACCGATCGCTACCGCAAGGTGGACGACGAGCCCTACGGGGGTGGGGCAGGCATGGTGCTCAAACCCGAGCCGGTGTTCGCGGCGTTCGAGTCGCTGCCGGCGTGGCCCCGGCGGCGGGTGCTGCTGATGAGCCCCCAAGGCCGGCCGCTGCAGCAGGCGGATCTGCGGCGCTGGGCCACGGAGTGCGACCAGCTGGTGCTGCTGTGCGGCCACTACGAGGGATTCGACGAGCGGATCCGCTCCCTGGCCGATGAGGAGGTGTCGATCGGCGATTTCGTGCTGACCGGCGGCGAGCTGCCGGCCATGGTGGTGATCAACGGGGTGGTGCGGCTGCTGCCGGGAACGGTGGGCACCCCGGCGTCGCTGGAGGAGGAGAGCCACAGCGACCTGTTGCTGGAACACCCGCACTACACCCGTCCGGCGGCGTTCCGGGGCCTGGAGGTGCCGCAGGTGCTGCGCAGCGGCGATCACGGCGCCATCGACCGCTGGCGCTCCGAGCAGCAGCGGCAACGCACCCGCGAGCGCCGTCCGGATCTGTGGCGTCGCTGGCTGCGCGAACGGGGGGGGGACGGGGATCCCAGGGCCCGGGAGGGGGATCTCAGCGCTCCGGGGGCGCGGGAAGATCCAGGCCCCCCGCCCGGGGGGTGAGCTGGAGGGCGGCCATGCGCACCAGCTCTGAGCCACTGACGCCGAGCTTGGCGACGATGTTCTTGCGGTGGGTCTCCACGGTGCGCTGGGAGAGATGCAGCTGCGCGGCGATCTCCCGGCTGCTCTGGCCGCGGCCGATGAGGGCAAAGATTTCCTCCTCGCGGTGGGTGAGCCGGCGGGTGGCGGCGGGCGGCGGATCCTCCACCAAGGCCACCCCGTCGGCCACGCAGGCCTCGGCGCGCCGCTGGCGCACGATCTCCGCGATCTCCAGGCTGAGGGTGCCGTAGGCGCGGGTTTTGTCGACCACCGCGTGCAGCATCGGCTGCAGGTGGGAGGGGCAGACGAAGCTGCTGGCCTCACCGGAGAGCACGATCACGCGGGCGGAGGGGGCCACCTCCTGGAGGGCCTCGGCCACCTCAAGACCGCGGCCATCGGGGAGGGCCAGGTCGAGGATCAGCACGTCGGGGCGCTGTTGCCCACAGACCGCCCGCCCTTCGGCGACCGAGAGCGCCGTGCCGACCACGTCGAGACCCTGGTGGCCGCGCAGCATGGCAACAAGAAGCTGAAGAAACATCACTTGATCTTCAACCACGACACATCGAAGAGAAAAGTGCGAAGAATCTCGAATCATTTTGGTCGATTACAAATTGATAACAACTGGCTGACGAAAGACCCGGAACTTCCTCGGCAACTTTCGCGGGAGTGCACAGCGGAGAAATACCGACTTATGGGTACTGACATCGGCATCGAGATTGAAAACACTCGTAGAAGGTTCCACCTCGCTTCCCCAACCATGGCCTCCTTCCGTTTCGGTCCCTTCCAGCTCAATCCGGATCAGACCCTCTGGGAGGGCGACACCTTGGTGCACCTCTCGCCGATGCAACGGCGGATGCTGCACTGCTTCTGCCGCCACCCCAAGCAGGTGCTCAGCAAGAATCAACTGATGCAGGATGTCTGGGGCCACCAGGAGGTGAGCGAGGTGAGCCTGGCGCGCACGGTGCATGGTCTACGTCGCAAGCTGGCGGAGACGAAAGCTTCCGGTGATCTTATCCGAAATGTCTACGCAGAGGGTTACATCTTTACCCAGAACGTCGATGAACTGAGCGGCGGCTCGCCCTCCCGCAGCCTGCGCGCCTGAGTGCTGCCGGCCCCTCGGGGCCTTGCGGCGCAATTCCTGGCTCCACACCCCCCAGGGTCGCCCCATCAGCGGGCGATACTGGGGGGTTTTCACGTACGCACAGGCGCCATGGAGCTGCGGATCGGCAATGGGTACGACATCCACCGGCTGGTCAGCGGCCGACCGCTGATCCTGGGGGGCGTCAGCCTGAGCCACCCCGATGGACTGGGCCTCGACGGCCACAGCGACGCCGATGTGCTGGTGCATGCCCTGATGGACGCCTTGCTCGGCGCCCTCGGGCTCGGCGACATCGGCCGCCATTTCCCCCCCGAGGAGGAGCGATGGAAGGGGGCCGACAGCCTGGCCCTGCTGGCGCACGTCATGGAGCTGGTGCGGGAACGGGGTTGGCAGGTGGTCAACGTCGACACGGTGGTGGTGGCCGAGCGTCCCAAGCTGCGCCCCCATATCGAGGCGATGCGGGCCTCGATCGCCCGCCAGCTGGGGGTGGCAGTGGAACAGGTGGGGGTCAAGGCCACCACCAACGAACGGCTCGGCCCCACGGGCAGGGAAGAGGGCATCGCCTGTCATGCGGTAGCCCTGCTGCAGCGGGCGGAGAACGCGGAAATCCCTTAAAGTATCGAAACGTTTCGTTTCCCATATGGTTCCCGGCCTCCGCCCAGTCCCTACCCCAGCCGCCCCCCCAGCTGCCCTCGGCGACCGCGATGCTGGTGGCCTTGGCTACGGCGAGCCGGTGCTGGTGCCCGGGTTTGACGCCTCCCTCACCGCCTTCGCCGATCCCGATGGCGCCCTGGAGGTGGCGGTGATTGAACACCTGCGGGTGCGGGTGTGGGCCGATGCCCGGGCCGCCTGGCTGCACGCCGAGGCCCTCAGCTGGGAACCATGGCTCCGCCAGCAGGCCGGCTACCTGGGCCGCGAGCTTCGCTGGGATGCCGAGCGGGAAGAGGGAGTGCTGCTGATTCGCTGGGCCAGCCGCGAGCAGTGGAAGGCCATCTCTGATGATGAGGTGACACGGGTGCAGGTCCGTTTTGAGGCCCTGGCCCGGCGCGCCCTGGCCGGCGCTCCGGCGACAAACCTCCCCCTGCCAGCCAACCCCTTTCCCCTGGTGCACGCCAGTGAGCTGGAACCCCGATCCCTCGCCCTCACCTGAGGCACGGCTCGACCTCGGACGCCGGGGCCGGCTTGGGATGGTGGAGGCGATCTGGGGGCAGGACAAGAGCGCTGCACAGATCGCATCGATCCTGCGTGAGCTGCACGGGGCCCGGGAACTGGCGCTGGTCACCCGGGTGAGCCCGGCCAAGGTGAGGGCGGTGGAACGGGAACTCGGGCGGCTGGATCCCGATCTGGGCATGCCTCTGCACCACCATCCGGAGGCCCGCTGCCTGGTGAGCCCCTGCCCGCCCCCCGCCATCCCGGCGCTGGGGGAGGTGGTGGTGCTGGGGGGAGGCAGCAGCGACCGCACGGTTGCTTCCGAAGCGCGGTTGGCCCTCGCTTGCCATGGGGTGGCTACCCGGCTGGTGCTGGATGTGGGGGTAGCCGGCCTGCACCGGCTGCTGGATCAGCTGGAGGGACTGCGCGGGGCGCGGGTGCTGATCGCCTGCGCGGGCATGGAGGGGGCCCTGCCCACGGTGCTGGCAGGGTTGATGCCCCAGCCCGTGATCGGGGTGCCGGTCTCGGTGGGCTACGGGGTGAGTGCCGGGGGCATGGCGGCCCTGCACGGCATGCTCGCAAGCTGCGCGCCGGGGCTGACCGTGGTGAATGTGGACAACGGCTACGGGGCGGCCATGGCCGCCCTGCGCATCCTGCAAAGCCTCAGAGGTGTTGCAGCTGGGGATAGGCCGTAAGCAGCTCCTCGGTAGTGAGCACCTCGCCGGCCCCTTCGGGTTGCCAGATCACCTCAAGGGCCAGAAGATCGTCGGTCCCGACGGCCCCAAGCTTCTGCAGGGAATCGCGCAGGTCTTCGGCGGTGGTGCAGCCCTTGAGATCGAGGCGGCGGCGGCCGGCCACCAGCAGGGTGACGGCGATGAAGTCGCTGGTGGCATCGCTGCTGCCGACGCGGGGCCCGGAGGCCTCGGCGCTGCGACGGCCGGCAACGTTCAGGGTGAGCTCGCGGCTGAGTTTGCTGCGCTCCTGCACCGAAAGGCGGTTGAAGGTGCTCTCGGCGCTGGCGAAGGGCACCTGCCCCTCCTCGAGGTTGGCGTAGACCCACAGCTCCGGGTTGCGCAGCAGCGACAGGCTGGTTTCCTGCAGCACGCGCTGGAGGCCCTCATTGCTGGTGGTGTCGGCGCTCTCGGCCATGCGGCGCAGGTCGGCCTGGAGCTCCCGCGCCGAGGCGAGCAGGCCCACCTGCAGCTGGGCGATTGCCACGGGGCCATCTCCGCTGTAGCCCGGTTCAGCGGACTGGCCGCCGGAGGGTAAGGCAGGGCCGGCGCCCCGGAAGGCGTTCACCAGCAGGCCGGCGATGGCCATCAGCACCATCAGGCCGAAGAGACCGCCGCCGAAGCCGAACATCGGCACCAGGAACGGGAAGCCGATCCCCCCACCGAACCCACCCCCGTAGTAACCGCCGGAATAGCCGCCGCCGGGATAACCGCCGCCGTAGCTGCGACCACCACCACCACCGCGATAGCTGCCGCCGCCATAGCTGCGGGGCCCGGAGGGGGCGGAGCGGAAGCTGCCGCCGCCGATGCGTCCACCACTGGCCGCGTCCGCCGGATGGGGCAGGGTGAACAGCAGGCCGCTCACCAGCACGGGCACGGCCAGCCAGCTGGCCACGCGCCGCAGCAGTCGGGCAGACATCGCATCGAAGGAAGAGATGGCGGAAATCTAGGAACCCCCCCCCACGATGGTGACCACTTCAAGCGCATCGGATTCCACCACCGGCTGCGCCCCCCAGCGCTCGCGGGGCAGGATCTCGCCGTTGAACTCCACCACCACCAGGCGGGGTTGGAAGCCGATCGCCGGCAGCAGGGACTGCAGGCTGAGGCCTGCGGGAACGCGGCGCTCTTCGCCGTTCAGCCGGATCGTGATGGTGGCGCCATCGCCGGGTGGCTTCCCAGGGGCTCCGCTCATGGCGTCACCTCCTCCCCCAGGCCCGCCAGCAGGGCCGCGGTGGCAGCGGCGGGATCGGGGGCGCCGGTGATGGCGCGCACCACCGCCACCCGTTCAGCCCCGGCCTGGCGCACCGCCGCCAGGTTGCTGGCATCGATGCCGCCGATGGGGAAGAAGGGGATCGGCGACTCCGCCGCCGCGGCCCGCACGTAGGCCAGCCCCACCGGCTCCCGGCCAGGCTTGGTGGGGGTGGCATGCACCGGGCCCACGCCCACGTAGTCGCTGCCCTCGGCCACCGCGGCGCGCAGCTGCTCAAGGCCATGGGTGCTGCGACCGATCAGGCGGTCCGGCCCCAGCAGGCGGCGGGCCACGGCCACCGGCAGATCCCCCTGGCCGAGATGGACACCGTCGGCCTCCACCGCCAGGGCCAGATCGATGCGGTCGTTGATCAGGAACAGGGCGCCATGGTCGGCGCAGAGGCGGCGCAGGCGCAGGGCCTGGGCGAGGCGCTCCCGATCCTCCAGGCCGGCCTCGGGCTTGGCCCGGTACTGCACCAGCCGTAGTCCGGCGCCAAGGGCCTCGGCCACCACCCGCTCCAGCTCCGGCACCGGGCTGGTAACCAGATAAAGGCGGCAGCGGGCCAGCCGGCGCCGCAGCTCCTCCGCTGCACTGGGGCCGGCCCGCAGCAGCGCCACCTCCAGGTCGTAAAGGGAGTAGCGGATCGCCGCCGCCTCCGCCGCCAGGGGTGGGTCGACGCCGCGGCCGAATTCCTCAAGCACCCGCAAAGCCTCCTGCACCCGGCCGGCGTTGGCGGCGAGCACCTGCTCCGGGCTGTGGCGCCCGGCCTGGGCGGGATGGCCGAGGCCGGCGGCCGGATCATCGGCGGTATGGCGGGCGAGCTTGTAGCGGCGGTGGTGGAGCTGGCCGAGCCGCTGGCGCAGATCCTTGCAACGGGCCACCAGGTCGGGGCGGTCGAGGGCGAAGCGGGCCCAGTCCTCCAGCACCCGCAGCCCCTCGCGGGCGCGGTCGAGGTTGGCATCGAGCAGCCGCTCGATCGCGGGGTCGGCGGGGGCGGCCGGCGCGAGGGGATCGGGGGCGGAGGTCGTCACGGGGGGATGGCGAAGGCGACGGGGGCGGAGAGGGCGACGGGGGCGAATGGCGGCGCCGAGACATGGTCGGGTGCGGCACAACCCGGCCGAGACTTCCTGTCTAGGGTGGTAACGCTCCGGTGCGCCCGATGGCCGATCTTCCCAGCAACCCCGATCCCAGCGGGGCCGACAACCCGATGCTGGTGCTGGTATCGGGAATCCTGCTGCTCGGGGGCATTGCCGCCTTCATCGGCTGGGGCCTCACCCACGCCTATCCCGCCGCCTGAGCGGCCAGAAGCCGCCGGGCTTCGGTGGCATCCGCTCCGATCTGGGCGCTGAGGGCCTCAAGGCTTTCAAATCGGCACTGACGCCGCAACAGCGCCACCGGCTCCACCAACAGGCTCTGGCCGTCGAGCTCCAGGCTGCGGTCGAGCAGATGCACCTCCACCGCCGACGGAGCGAGCGGATCGACGGTGGGCTGGGGGCCCAGGTTCATCACCGCCGCCATGGCGGGCTGGGGCGGCGCCCCCGCCTCCTCCCCCACCAACCAGGCCCGGGCCGCATACACCCCCTCCAGAGGCAGGAACTTGCGGCCATCCACCTGCAGGTTGGCGGTGGGCCAGCCCAGGGTCCGCCCCAGCCCACGGCCCCGCACCACCCGGCCGCGGAAGCGATAGGGGCGCTCCAGCAGGCGGGCGGCCGCGGCCAGATCGCCGCCGGCCAGCGCCGCGCGGATGCGGCTGCTGCTGAGCCGCCCCTCCCCGTCGACCAGGATCGGCACCACCTCCACGGCGATGCCGAGGGCCTCCCCGAGGTGTTGCAGCTCTTGCACTCCGCCACTGCGGCCAGCGCCGAAGCGGAAGTTCTCCCCCACCGCCAGGCGCCGGGCCTGCAGCGAGTCGACAAGCACCTGCCGCACGAAGGCCTCCGGCGTGAGCGCCGCCAGGGCGGTGTCGAAGGGCACCAGCACCAGCTGGTGGATGCCCAGGGGCGCCAGCAGATCGAGCTGCTCCTCCGGCAGATCAAGCCGCAGCCGCACCTCACCGCGCAACACCTCACGCGGATGGGGCCAGAAGCTCACCACCGTGGGCACCAGCCCCTCAGCCTCCACCTCTTCACCGGTGACGGCGGTGATCAGGCGCCGATGGCCCCGGTGCAGTCCGTCGAAACTGCCCAGCGCGATGGCGGTGGGGCGCAGGGCGTCGCGGGGACCGTGAAACGGAATCAAGGACCGGGGAAAAAGGACCGAAGGGAACGATCGGGGGGAGTTGTGCTCGCCTTGGCGATCCTCCCATGGCAAGTTTGGAGAACCACCCCGGCGATCGATGGCCGACCCGCTCGACCTGCAGCGCATCTCCTTCGCCCTGCGCCGCATCGGCTGGGTGCGCTTCTGGATCCAGCTGGTGCTGGCCGTGGTGGTGGTCGGGGTGCTGATCTTCAACAACATCGGCGGCCAGATCGCCTCCCGCGCTGATCGGGCGCTGGGGCTGGGCCCCGGCCTCTCGCTGACCACCTTCTCCTTCTTCGTGCTCTGCTGGAGCCTCTGGCACGGCTGGATGGTGGTGCGCTGCGGCCGCGCCCTGGGCTCGCCGGTGCGCCCCAGCAAGGGGGAGACGGCGCGCCTGCTCAAGCGCGGCATCCTGGCGAACCTGGTGGGCCTCACCCTGGCGGCGGTGGGGTACCAGGCCCTGGCCGGCAGCCTGTTCGTGCAGGCCTCGATGCAGGCGGGCTTCGCCTTCGGCGGCGTGATGACCACTCCAGGCGGCCGCATCACCAACTACCCGATCACCTCCCTGGAGATGCTCAGCGTGCTGAGCAACACCCAGGTGCTCTTCGCCCACCTGATCGGCCTGGTCATGAGCCTCTGGCTGCTGCAGCGGATCTACCGGCGCGCCTGAGGGCCTGGACCAGCCGCCAGGGCCTCCGGCGGCGGCAGCCGCTCCGGGCGACCCCGCCAGAACAATTCGGGCTGCAGGGGCACCAGGGCGGCGCCGCCCTCGCGGATCCAGGCCACATCCGAGGGCCAGTCGGCCGGTTCGGGCAGGGCCGGCTCCAGCTCATCCACCACCTCGCCCGCCAGCCAGTAGTAGGTGCGCCCGCGGGGATCGACCCGCCGGTCGAACTGGTCGCGGTAGCGGCGCACGGCGGTGCGGCACCAGCGCAGGGGACCGATCCGCTCCGGCGGCAGGGCGGGCACATTGAGGTTGAGCAGCAGGCCGGGGGGCCAACCGGCGGCCAACATCCCCTCCGCCACATCGAGGGCCAGGCGGGCGGCGGCATCGAACTGGCGCCACTGAAAATCGGCGCTGCTTACCGCCAGGGCCGGCAGCCCCTCGATCGTGCCCTCCATCGCCGCCGATACGGTGCCCGAATAGAGCACGTCGGTGCCGAGGTTGGGGCCGTGGTTGATGCCGGAGAGCACCAGCTCGGGCGGCTCCTCCAGCAGGCGAAACAGGCCGAGCTTGACGCAGTCGGAGGGGTTGCCGCTGCAGGCCCAGGCGGTGACGCCAGGGGCGAAAAGCTCATCGGCCCGCTCCGCCCGCAGGGGGGTCTGGAGGGTGAGGCCATGGCCGGTGGCCGAGCGCTCCTGGTCGGGGCAGACCACGGTGACCCGATGCCCCCGGCCGGCCGCCTCCGCGGCCAGGGCCTGGATGCCGTCGGCAAACACCCCGTCGTCGTTGCTGAGCAGGATGCGGAGCGGAGGCATCGGCGGCGGTGCGGACCGGGCAGGTCGAACGGTAGGCGGGGCGCCGGCGGCCGCTGCCTACAGTCGGGTCCCTGTGCCCTCCTCTGCCCCCGTGAGCGCCACCGTCAGCCTGCAGCAGCTCACCGACCAGCTCACCGCGCTGGAGGCCGAAGCCGCCGCCGCGATTGCCGCCGCGGCCGACCCGGCGGCCCTGGAGGAGCTGCGGGTGGGGCTGTTGGGCAAAAAAGGGCGGCTCTCGGCGGTGCTGGGGGCGATGGGGCGGCTGAGCGGCGAAGAGCGACCGCTGGTGGGGGAGCGGGCCAACCGGCTCAAACAGCAGCTGCAGGCCCTGCTGGGGGAGCGGCAGGAGGGCATGCGAAGCGAGGCACTGGGCCAGCGGCTGGAGCGGGAGCGGCTCGATGTGACGGCCCCGCCCAGTTTCGTGCCGCCGGGCCACCGCCATCCGCTGATCGCCACGATCGAGGAGATCACCGACATTTTCGCGGGGCTGGGCTACCGCGTTTCGGAGGGGCCGGAGATCGAAACCGACCACTACAACTTCACCGCCCTCAACATCCCGCCCCACCACCCGGCGCGGGACATGCAGGACACCTTTTATCTGTCACCCGGCGCCGATGGCGGCGAGCGGCTGCTGCGCACCCACACCTCGCCGGTGCAGATCCGCTTCCTGGAACAGAACCCACCGCCGGTGCGGGTGGTGGCCCCCGGGCGGGTGTTCCGGCGCGACGCGGTGGATGCCACCCATTCGCCGGTGTTCCACCAGGTGGAAGTGCTGGCGCTGGATGAGGGGCTCGATTTCAGCCACTTGCGCGGCACGGTGATGGCCTTCCTCAAGAGCTTCTTCGGCGACCTGCCGGTGCGCTTCCGGGCCAGCTACTTCCCCTTCACCGAACCCTCGGCGGAGGTGGATGTGCAGTGGCGGGGCCGGTGGCTGGAGGTGATGGGCTGCGGCATGGTCGATCCGGCGGTGCTGGAGGGGCAGGGCCTGGATCCGCGGCGCTGGAGCGGCTTTGCCGCTGGCCTGGGGGTGGAGCGCTTCTGCATGGTGCGCCACGGCATCGACGACATCCGCCGGCTCTACACCAGCGATCTGCGCTTCCTGGAGCAGTTCTGAGGGGGCTGCTTTTCCAAGGGCAAGACAAGCGGCCTATCTAATGTCAACACCGATGTAATTTCGGCGAAGCGGCCATATTTTCCGCCGCACCGAAAAAAGCGCATATATCCTCAAAATCAGCACAAATCTCCTAAAGCGTGCTAGCTTGACTTTTCTGTCGCACGAGCGGGTGTCCAGGGTCGGATTGATCGTTAACGATGGCAAGGAGCTGGCCCTCGCCACCGCCGACACCATCGAACGCCGCCTGGCCGCCGCGGGCCACACGGTGGTGCGGATCAGCAGCGCCGGTGGGGTGGTGGGCTTTGCCAATCCCGACCAACACCTGCGCGCCCGGGGCTACAGCGCCTGCGTGCCGGCCTCCTTCGATGCGGAGATGCCCCTGGCGCTGGTGCTCGGGGGCGACGGCACCGTGCTCTCCGCCGCCCGCCAGACGGCCCCGATCGGCGTGCCGATTCTCACGATCAACACCGGCCACCTGGGCTTCCTGGCGGAGGCCTATCTCAAGGATCTTGAGCAGGTTCTCGACCAGGTGGTGGAGGGCCGCTGGTCGGTGGAGGATCGCACGATGATGGTGGTGAGTGTGATGCGGGGCGACCAGCGCCGCTGGGAGGTGCTCTGCCTCAACGAGATGGCCCTGCACCGCGAGCCGCTCACGAGCATGTGCCACTTCGAGATCGCCATCGGCCGCCACGCCCCGGTGGACATCGCCGCCGACGGCGTCATTCTCTCCTCCCCCACCGGCTCCACCGCCTACGCCCTGAGTGCCGGCGGGCCGGTGATCACGCCCGACTGCCCGGTGCTGCAGCTCACCCCGATCGCCCCGCACTCCCTGGCCTCGCGGGCCCTGGTGTTCAGCGACCGCGAACCGGTGACGATCTTCCCGGCCACGCCGGAGCGGCTGATGATGGTGGTGGACGGCAGTGCCGGCTGTTACATCTGGCCCGAGGACCGGGTGCTGATCCGCCGCAGCGAGCATCCGGCCCGGTTTGTGCGCCTGGCCGACCACGAGTTCTTCCAGGTGTTGCGCAACAAGTTGGGCTGGGGCCTGCCCCATGTGGCCAAGCCCGGCGGCAATGGCGGGACAGCGGAACCCCAGGCGAGCCCGGTCCGCGAGGGGGTGGCGTGAACACGGCCCCAGCGGAGCCCAGCGGCGACGGCCAGGGCGCCCGCGTGCTGCTGGTGGGCGACGAGGCCACGAGCCTGGGACCCCGCCTGGCGCTTTCCGGCTACAGCCCCCTCAGCGACGGAGCGGGCGATCGGGGCAGCGACCAGGCCAGCGAGCGGGGCAGCGAGGGTGGCCGGCCCGCGGCGGTGCTGTTGGCTCCGGGCAGCGAAACCAGCCTGCCCGGGCTGCGCCAGCGCTGGGGGGCGGTGCCGATCCTGCTGGGGCTGCGGGCGGATTCGATCACGGAGCGGGCCCGCTGCCTGGCCAGCGGCGCCGACGACTTCTGGCTCCCCGAACGCCCCCCCAGCGACCTGCTCACCCGCCTGCGCCTGCACCTGGGCCTGGCCGAACGGCAACGCAGCGCTGGGCGGCCGGCGGCGGCCGCCGCAGCCGCAGTCCCGGCGGCGGCGCCCCCCTCCGGGGGCCTGGCCCCCATCGCCGAGCTGCGCCTGGGGGATCTACGGCTCGACCCCCTGCGGCGGCTGGCTCGCCGCGGTGACCACGCCCTGCCCCTCACCGAGCGCGAATACCAGCTGCTGCTGCTGCTCCTGCGCCATCCCGGCGAGGTGGTGAGCCGCGAGCGGATCCTGACCACGATCTGGAACGAGGGGGGCAGCAGCGGCGCCAGCAACGTGATCGAGGTGTACGTGCGTTACCTGCGCCAGAAGTTTTTGAATGATGCGGGGAAGACCGAGATCTACACCGTGCGCGGCCAGGGCTACTGCCTGGCGGAGCGCTGGCCCCCCGCCGCCCCCCGCGGATGAAACGCCTCCCGCCGCGGATGAGACGCCACCCCCGGCTACGGCGCCCCGCTGCGGCGCTGGGCCTGGCCCTCAGTGCCCTGCTGGGGATCTGCGAAGCCACCGCCGCCGGC
>CANEWU010000053.1 GCA_947442825.1 Synechococcaceae cyanobacterium | reverse complement strand
TATAGATGCTATGGCCCTCGTTTCCAAGGCGGCATGGCTTCATATTGGTGGTTACCGCAACATCAAGTACGGCTGGGAAGACTATGAACTGTGGTGTCGGTTTGCGGAAGCTGGTCTCGATGCGACTCATGCAGGCAGCCAACCCTTGGCGTATTACAGGGTTCATGAGAAGTCGATGCTACGCACAACAACTGACGAGGAAGACAACAAGCATGAGTTGATTGACACCATGGAGAAATTGCATCCATGGCTTCATATCAGCACGCCACCAAAAGACATTGCAGACTCTTTGGATTGCCCGCAACACGGGGAGATGCACGATGGCGTCCAATCTGCGCTAGAAGATTCACATAGATTGCAACGTCTCTTGCCCATCTTGCGCTGTCCGACCAGTCATAGACCCTTGCAGATTGATGATGAACGACTAACGGTGAAGGACGCACCTGACGTTGAATGGCCGCTCGTTCATGGGATTCCGAACTTATTTGCAGGCCTGAGCACGCCAATGATCAAGGACGAGCAGCATATCAGCCATCCGCTACCTGATCACATCCAGACCAAGATCCAGGGAACCTCTGGATGGGTTCTCAACTTATCTGCTGGCGGATCTAGCCAGAAAGATGCCAACATAGTCGAAGTTGAATTTGCATTATTTAGAAATACCGACGTCATTGCCGACGCACACGAGCTACCCTTTATCTCGGAGTGTTTTGATGGCATTGTGTGCATGAATGCCTTCGAGCATTATTCTGAGCCCAAGAAGGTTGCCTCTGAATTGCTGAGGGTATTGAAGCCTGGCGGCTGGATCGTGGTGCAAACTGCCTTTTTGCAGCCTGAGCATGAGTATCCGTGGCACTTCTATAACACAACCTCAGAAGGGCTAAGGTTGTGGTTCCGAGATTTCAACATAGAGGCAATCAGAGTTTCGGACAACTTTAATCCATTGTATTCTCTTGGCTGGCTCGCCTCTCAATGCGAAACGTCACTGCGGCAGGATGTTTCCGCAGATGCTGCCGATCGCTTTCGCTCAACCCCAATACAATCCCTGGTTGAGGCTTGGAATCACTCCCGCACTAATGAGATGGAGTTATGGGAGTATTTTCATCGCATCTCCCAGGAGAAGCAAAGAGCTATCGCCGCTGGATTTGAGCTGCTCGCCAGCAAGCCGATCCCCTAGACAAGAGCCGAGCGATCCCGCCTGTACCACGCTCAGCCACCCTTAGCCGAGGGATAAAACCATCGAAGCTCAGCAAATATCCCATTGCCTGCTATTGCCGGGGGTTGATTGCTCACCAACACGGACCTGGACTTGGCTTGGCGACATGGCCCGAGACCGGATGGCATGGGTACTCCTCTTGGCCCTGAGGTGATTTCGGCGCGAGGCCATGGCCATGATTTATCACCCCCCAACACATAAAATCAGAATAATACGTACCTACCATGGCGATGCCCCCGCAGCGAAGCCGAGCCCGCCTCGGCAGCCAAGGAACGCAATGAGGCCCATGGTAAAGTAAACCCAGAAGCTTAATTCGCAAAAGCCATGAATCGTCGAGATGCATTGCTGAAGGGGCTGCAAGTTGGCTCCATGCGTGGTCTTGAAATTGGGCCTTTAACCGCAGCCGTAGTGAGGAAGAGCGAGGGCAGCGTCGAGTACGTAGATCACCTCGACACAGAAGCCCTGAGGCAGAAGTATGCAGATGCAGATGGCATTGACGCCAGTCTTATTCCCGCGATTGATCACGTACTGGAAGACGGCAAACTTCCGAAGCGTCTTATTGGGGGCAACTACGACTACATTATCGCCTCCCACGTCTTTGAGCATTTACCCAATCCCTTGGGCTGGCTGCGTGAGTGCGCCGCCATCCTCCAAGTCGGTGGGTGTTTATCCTTAGTCGTGCCGGATAAACGCTTCACATTTGATCTATGTAGACCTCTGACCACCCTTGCTGAACTCATCGATTCTGATTGGAGCGATCAACGCAAACCCACTCCCAAGCAAATATTTGAGGCGGCAACCTGTTCCGCTCGCTTGGATGCCGGTATCCCTTGGCAACGGGCACCCCGTCAAGAAGAACTGAATCCTGAGGGACCAGATGTTGACTCGTTTGGCCTGCTGAAAGTAGATGAGGGGAGTGCTGGCTATCTTGACGTTCATTGCACTATCTATATACCCTCATCATTCCTGGTGCTAATGGCGCGCTCCGCCCGCCTTGATCGTCACCCCTTCAGCCTGAAGAGCTTTCACGACACGCCGCAAAACAGCATAGAATTCTACCTACAACTGGCGAATACCCCTGAGCAAGATCCTCAACAAAGAGAGAATAGCTTTCTGGAGGCGCTCTCGCTGTGCAACGAAAACCCTGAACCGTGGAGATCTCGTGATACTTCAGTCCGGGTGCCTTTCTCGCGTTTTTACAGTTACGGGCAGGAACTGAAAGCAAAAACCCGCGCGAAGACTTCTTCAATATCAGCAAGTATTTCGGCAAAGATTGCTTCACTGCGCCATCAGGAGGAAGCATCAATTGGCGCTAGAGAGCAAGCCTCCGGAGAGCATTGGGACCGTGTGCTTGCACAAGGCATCTCTGGTCTTCGGCTTCACTGGTGGGAAGATCCGACCACAATCAGGCATATTAACCGACTCGTGTGTGGCCAAAGTCTTGATGGATTGCATGAGGGCTTTCATCAACGTATACTCGATCTCCTGCCAGCGGCCAACAGAAAGATTCGTGCTTTGTCGGTAGGATGTGGCACCGGGACCAAAGAGATCGCCTTGATTGAGTCGGCAGCAGGCCGGCTTGAATTCGAATTTCGTTGTTTTGATGTTGCTCCCGGTGCCATTGAGGCTGCCACTAAGAACGCACATGACAAGGGTCTTGCGGGGCGAATTACCTTCTGTCTCGCAGATGCATTCGCTTCCGATCTCGATGAAGACTGGGATCTTGTATACTGGAATAACTCCCTGCATCATATGCTCGATACCGCAAAGGCAATTAGATGGAGCCACGAGCGCCTAAAGACAGGGGGCTTGCTTGCCATTGACGACTATGTCGGACCCAACCAGTTTCAATGGTCAGATGCAACAATTCAGCGTGCCACCGAAATCCTGCAATCCCTGCCAGCCCGCTTTCTCATGGATCCCACCAATCCAACCCGAACCGTGCGGACGGCTGGCGGCAAGCCTCCCCTCCAATCGGTCATCGCGACGGACCCTACAGAGGCCGCAGATAGCAAAAATATCATTCCAGCCTTAGATCAGATATTCAGCCATTCACTAGATCTCATTCCCACCGGAGGCTTGGCCTATCTCGTCTGCCTTGATGAGCTTTTTGAGAACTTCAGGTCTCCAGAAGACATCAACAAGCTGCAGAACCTGCTCGACATCGATGCCGCCTGGGGTCGAGAGAGAGAGACGGCCTACGCGGTTGCATTTGCGCTAAAGACTTCTACTTAAAGATCAACAAGGCCAAGGGCCATACCCACTAAACAATCGTAGTTGATGAATAGAAGAAACCTCCCTTCAGGCCCTTCTTCATCGCGCCAAAGCGATTATTTTTGAATCCAAGGGGAATTCCTTTCTGCTCGAGTACTTCGGCGTATTCGCTGATAAGAGTCGAGAACTGCTGAGGCAATGTACTTAGTCCCAGTGACTTCGATACAGCATCATGATAAAGATTAATCGCCTGCGCAAGAGTAAAAGAACCGGCAAAGCACAGGTCTTTTTTTACATACGGGCAGCCAAGATAGAATGGATAGAGGAAGGCAGCTACATGGCTTGGGTTGTTATTCTCAATCAGGTCAGCTACGCAGTACACCTCAGAGGGATAGAGAGGCCTGCACTCGTGCCTAGACTGAAGCAGGGTAGCTAAAGCAGGGTTGTCAACTCTTAGGATCTCCGTTCGGTAGGTTGATGGCATAAGCCGCAGTAGCACATCTCCAGTCGGCGGGTCCTGATTCAGAAGGGACTGGCGAATGTGATCGCAAAGTGCCTCTGTAGAGTAGAGAACTTGGACGTGGCGAAGATGATTATACACACTCTTGGAGAGCTCTAGTTCACCCTTGAGAATACAGTGAAGGCGATTATTGATTGGCTGATAGGAAAACCAGAAATCCTGAAAAGACCGAGAAAGAAAGACGGATGGCTTAAGAATCTGGAAAAAAGACTGGTAGTGACGACAAAACTGATAGGATAGATGGCTGAAGAGAGCCTCCTGCTTAGGGGCCTGCATAAAGTCCTCAATGCGCATGGCAAGAGCCCTCGCATTTTGCCCTGGAATGAATTGAAGCGAGTCGTTAGTCAGCGCGAGAGCCATACAGCGGTCTAAGTTCTTATATTTTGCAAGCCAGAGCACCGCATCCTTATAGGCGCCGATATCTTGTCCCATGTTGACACGCTCGAATACACACCAGACCTGGGAGGACAGCTCATCTAGATCACCAGCATCCATGGGCTGATTGTTGACAATCATGACACGAAAGCCAAGGCTATTCCAGAAGTCAATGGCGCAGCGAGTCGAGACGGTGAGATATCGTGAATACAGAACAAAGACACAAATCCGAGATTCCTCAGAAGCTTGGCTGACACCTACTTCGCTTCGTTTGCGGAGCCTCTTTTCACTGGACCCGCGAAGACCATACGGGGAACACCAATACTCAATGAGGGAAAGAAAAAACGATCCGGCCTGAAACGAGCGGACCATTATGCTATTAAACACTTTTGCCAACATATGAATAAGAATCACGGGAGGGGGATTTCACTGCTACTGTAGGACAGCAGGCCACCATGCCTCTTGCACATTGACAGGCTTGAAGGGCCAGGGATGATGGCTTGGCGACTCCAGCTTTATCACCTCAGAACGGGTATGCGTGAAGACATGAACTAGCCCGGCTCAGGCTTGCTTCTGAGCAACCAAAGTGTCAATTCCTGCTGACACCAAGCAGGCGCTAGGCGGACTGGACAGCGTAGAACAAACAACAGGCAGACTCTCCACCAACTGAGTGTGCCCTGGCGTCCACAATCGAGGAGAAACTTACACTCTTTTCGTAGATAAGCAAGCCCACGCCGACGGGCCAGGTGATCGGTCCCCACACGGGCGAGCACGAGAGGTTGGTCTAAATTATCGAGAAGGGCTCCCGCATGGAGCAAGCGGAGCCAGAGGTCATAATCCTCAAAACCTGGACAGCTGCGATAGCCACCGATCGCCAACACTGGCCCGCGTCGGAGGATGACGGCTGGGTGATTCAGAGGGTTTCGCCAACGGCTGCGACGAAGCAAAGATGAATAGCCGATCGGCGCTGGTCTCTCGCTGCTTAGGTACTGCGGGCTGGAGGTGAATTCCAGGATCGGCGTGCTTAAGGCAACCAGGTGCGGCCGAGCAGTCATCGCTTCCACCTGAATCGCGCAACGCTCTGGCAAGGACAGATCGTCAGCATCGGCGCGGACCACCAGATCATGGGAACAAGCCAGGAGGCCTCGGCTCAAGACCGGGCCCACCCCTTCACCTCCAGGACCCACCACCTGGATCAAGGGCAGGCTGCTGGCGTTCAGAACAGACTGCAGGCCTGGGGGAGGAGGTCCGTCACAACTCACCACCACCTGCGAACAAGGCAAGGTTTGCTGCGCGAGACTTGCCAACGCTGCAGCCACCTGCCCAAGCGGTTCCCAAGGGGCTAAGGGTATCAGCACACAGTAGGAGGGGGAGCCTGCCATCAATAGGGCCCCGGAAGTTTGGCGATCAAAGATTGGCCAATAGCGCGGAGGTTGGCTGGGCGCTGGGGTTCAAAGAGAAGCCAGAGAAAAGGCTTTAAAGTCATCTTGCAGACCTCTTTTAGCTTCAGATCAAGTGGAACATTGGCCTGCAGGCAAAGCCAGCGCAGGTTGCGCAATCCATAAAAATGACGCTGAGGACTATAGAGTCTCATGCCCAGCCACCGACAGACATGATGGGGGTGCACGCTACCGAAGTGCTGCTTGAGGACCACCCCAGGGTGCTGGAACAAGGCAAAGCCCCTGCTCTGGGCGCGGAAGCACCAGGCATGATCAACAAAGTCAATCCAAAGCTCCTCATGAAAGCAACCGAGATCAGGCCAGTCCGCAGCCCTAAATGTAATGCCAGAGGATATAAGCAGGCGAGTTGAATCAAGACCTTGCGAAGCGGTGCTCCAGCGGCCGTGGCGCCTATGCTTCTGTTCATCCCAGATCGCTGGGCCGATGACCATGCGTTGGCGGGGGCGATCTGCTAACGGCTCGCTTAAGCGACGGATCTGACCGGGATCAATGCGACTATCTTGGTCCAAGAGAGTAATCCATACGGCTTCTATTTGCCGCGCAAACTCAACGCCACGATTCAGGCCGCCGGCAATGCCGCCGCGGTTATAGTTGAACAGCAATTCGCAACCCCTTACTGGGGCGGCCCGGTGGGCACTCTCCTCGGGGTTGTTATCCACAAGCACCACACATAGGTTTTCTGCCACCAGGTTTTCCAGGTAGGCTTCCAAGCCATGACATGCATGATGTCCAAATAGGGGCACAATCACGGCATGCCTATTTGGACGTGCTCGCAACGGCAAAGACTGGCTCATCACAGCCCACTTACCTCAAGCGTGTGCCATGCTAGCCGAAAGGAATTCAAGCCAACAACCTCTGCCGTCCTAAGGCCCACACTTAACGACCACTCGCCTTAAGCACGGTTTTGACCGTCTTGAGGAGGATCAACAGATCCAGGCCCAAATTCCAGTGGCGCAGGTAAAACAGGTCATAGCTGAGTTTGATCTCAGCCTCCTCCACGCTGGCGGCATAGGCGGCAGACACCTGCGCCCAGCCGCTCAGCCCGGGGGGCATCCAGTGGCGCTTGCGGTAGTGGGGGATCTGCGCCTCCAACTGGTGCTCCAGCTCCGGTCGCTCCGGCCGGGGACCGATCAGGCTCATATCGCCGCGCAGCACATTGAGCAACTGCGGCAGCTCATCCACCCGCACGCGCCGCAGGAACCATCCCACCCGCGTGATGCGGTCGTCCTGACGGGTCGTCCAGCGCGCCGGCTCGCTGGGGTCGGCCTGGCGCATGGTGCGCAGCTTGTACAGGCGGAAGATGTCCCCCATCCAGCCACTGCGCTCCTGGACATAAAACACCGGCCCCCGGTCCTCCAGCCAGATCAGCAGGGCGGCCAGCAGCAACAGGGGCAGGCTGAGCAGCAGCAGGGCCACCGCCACGGCGACATCGGCCGTCCGTTTGATCTGGCGCTGCACGCTCAAGGAATCGGCCCAGGGCACGTCCTCCAGGGTGAGGGCCTCCTCCGGCAGGTGGGCAGGCAGCAGGCGTTGCTGCTGATGTTCCGCCATCTCGAGCAGGCTGGGGAAAGGGCGCGGACGCTGTCGGGCCAGGGCCCGGAGCAGCAGGCGCAGGCCAAGGGCCCACACGCTCAGCAGGCTGAGCAGCAGCAGCTGGATGCGGCGGTGGCCCAGCGTGAAGCTCACGGGCAGGTTGAGGAGCCAGTACGCGAGCACCACGGCCAGGGTGGTGGCCAGCGCCGCGGCCCCCAGACGCACGACCACCTGGCCGGTGGGCAGGCGAGGCCAGCGCAGCAGCGTGTAGCTGCCGAACAACCAGCTGAAGAACACGTACGCCAGGCCGTAGGGCACCAGCCAGTGGGGATGGGCGAGCAGATCGCTGCCGAGGAGATGGTCGGCGGCCACGACGGCCAGCAGGATGCCGAGGAGGTCGCCGGTGGCACACAACAGCAGCAGCTGGCGGGGCTTCACGCAGCACTCCCTGGTCTGAGCCGCCGCATCAGGGGGTTAACCCGGCAGGGCGCGCACCAGGCTGCCCATCTCCAGGGCTTGGAGCCCATAGTTCCAGCCCAGGTTGCTTTTGATGCCGGCGCGCTCGAGGGCCTGCTGCAGGGTGTCCGTGGTGAGCACACCGAAGATGACGGGCACGCCGGTGTCGCGCGCGACGGCCGCCACCCCCTTGCTGACCTCCGCCACCACCACATCGAAATGGGGGGTGTCGCCACGGATGACGGCTCCCAGGGTGATCACCACCTCATAACGGCCGCTGGCGGCAAGCCGCTGGGCCAGCAGGGGAATCTCAAAACTGCCGGGCACCCAGGCCACATCCAGCTGGGCGCTGGTGGGGGAGGTGTCGATGCCGTGGCGGGAAAGGCAATCGAGGCAACCGCTCAGCAGTTTGCCGGTGACCAGGTCATTGAACCGGGCGATGACAATCGCCAGGCGCAGACCTGCCGTGTCGGTGAACCGACCTTCGAAGACGGCCAAGGAATCAGACCACGAGGAAACTCACGCCCCAGTTGACCAGCACCAGGGCCACCCAGGCCAGCCCCCCGATCAGGATCAGCTTGTTGGAGCGTCCGCTGTCCTCGCTGCTGGCGTACAACACCGGGACGGCCACGATCAGCGCAAAGGAGAGCACCACCAGGGCCAGAACCGTGAGCGTGTTGATGATCTGCATGGTGGGGGTAATGGTGGGGCGGGAGGGAAGCGCGCCGGCCATGTCAGGCGATGGCGGCATCCTCCCACGCGGGCCCGGAGAAGCCGGGGGGCCTGCCAGCCATCCTTTACAAGTTGTCGGGTGTCGCCGCGGCGACACCACCGGTGGGGGGGTCTAAGATCCCACACCACATCCCCAGCGTGATGGCGGCAACGGCCGGACAGATCCCGTCCCCCGCGCAGCCCCGGCAGCTCGGCCTCGATCCGGGCCGCCCGGGCCTCGAACTGCAGGGAGAGCTGTTCGTGGTCCCCACCCCCGGACCGCCAACCCGGCCGTCCCGCGCCCTGGCCGCCGGCACCACCTCCGCCCCGGAAGACCCCGAGGACGCCCCCCCCGCGAATGAGGCCCTGGCCGCGGAGGCCCAGCGCCGGCCGCGCCAACGCCCCCCGGCGCCAGAGGCGGACACGGAGACGGAGGTTTTTTCTGCGGAGGCTGGGGCAGAAGCACTCGAGCAGGAGCGGGACGGCGCCCGCGAGGAGCACAACGATCCGACCGATCTGCCCCGCTGGCACCACCACAGCCTGGTGGATGCCTCCCTGCTGCCCCCGGTGCTGCGCCACTACGTGGAGCTGAAGGCCGCCCACCCCGACCGGGTGCTGCTCTACCGCCTCGGCGACTTCTTCGAATTCTTCTTCGAAGACGCGATCCTGCTCTCGCGGCTGCTGGAGCTCACCCTCACCGGCAAGGACGCGGGCCGGGCGGTCGGCCGGGTGCCGATGGCGGGCATCCCCCACCACGCCGCCGAGCGCTACTGCAACGACCTGCTGCGCCGCGGACTCTGCGTGGCCCTCTGCGACCAGCTGGAGACCACCCCGGCCAAGGGCGCCCTGCTGCGACGGGACATCACCCGTGTGCTGACCCCAGGCACGGTGTTGGAGGAGGGCATGCTCAGCGCCCGTCGCAACAACTGGCTCTGCGCCGTAGTGCTGGAGGGGGAGCACTGGGGACTGGCGGTGGCGGACGTCAGCACAGGCGAGTTTCGGCTGACCGAGCGGCGGAGCGGAGCCGCCCTGCACCAGGAGCTACTGCAGCTGGAGGCCGCCGAGGTGGTGGCACCGGCGGCGGACCCTGGCGAAGCGCCCAACGCCACCGGCCCCTCCTGGTGCCCGGCGGGGCTGCGGCTCACCCGGCTGGCCCGCACCCCCTTCGAGGCGCCGGAGGCGGCAGCGCGGCTGAAGCGCCACTACCGGCTGGCCAGTCTCGACGGTCTCGGCCTGAGGGAAGCCCCCCTGGCCCTGCGGGCCGGTGGCGGCCTGCTCGCCTACCTCGACACCACCCAGCCCGGCGGCAGCGGGGAAGCCGGGGCGCCGAACGGGGCAGGATCCGCCGCCCCGGCGATCCCCCTCGATCCCCCGCGCCTCTGGCATGCCGGCGACCAGCTGGTGCTCGACGCCCAGACGCGCCGCAACCTGGAGCTCACCCGCACCCAGATGGGGGGCGTCGTACACGGCTCCCTGCTGTGGGCGGTGGATCGCACCGCCACCGCCATGGGTGGCCGCTGCCTCCGCCGCTGGATCGAAGCGCCCCTGGTGGATCGCGCCGCCATCCTCGAGCGCCAGGGGGGGGTAAGCGAGCTGGTGGAACGGCGGACCCTGCGGCTGGCCCTGCGGCGGCTTCTGCGTCCCATGGGCGATCTCGAGCGGTTGGCGGGCCGCGCCGGCGCCGGCAGCGCCTCCGCCCGCGACCTGGTGGCCCTGGCGGATGGCCTGGAGCGGCTGCCGCGGCTCGCGGCCCTGCTGCGCGACGCCGAGAGCAGCCCTATGCGGGCCCTGAACCGGCCCTGGCCCGAGCTGGTGGCCCTGGCGGCGCGGGTGCGGCACGTGCTGGTGGAGACGCCACCGCTGGCCCTGGGCGAAGGGGGGCTGATCCACGACGGAGTCGACCCGGTGCTCGACGGCCTGCGCAACCGGCTCGACGATCAGGAGGCCTGGCTGGCGGAGCAGGAGGCGCAGGAACGCCAGGCCAGCGGCAACCCCAACCTGCGCCTGCAGTACCACCGCAGCTTCGGCTATTTCCTGGCGGTGAGTCGCGCCCGGGCCGCCCAGGTGCCGGACCACTGGATTCGCCGCCAGACGCTGGCCAACGAGGAGCGGTTCGTCACCCCCGAGCTCAAGAGCCGCGAGGGGCGAATCCTGCAGCTACGGGCCCGGGCCTGCCAGCGGGAACTGGAACTGTTCGGCGAGCTGCGCCGGGAGGTGGGGGAGCAGGCGGGCGCGGTGCGGGCCGCCGCCCGCCTGGTGGCGGAGCTCGACGCCCTGGCCTCCCTGGCGGAGGTGGCCGGCACCGGCGGTTGGTGCCGGCCGGAGCTGGGCGAGGGGCGCGAGCTGCGGATCGAAGCCGGCCGCCATCCGGTGGTGGAGCAGCTGCTGGTGGAGGAGCCCTTCACCGCCAACGATCTGCAGCTGGCCGGCCCGGACGCCCCCGACCTGCTGGTGCTCACCGGCCCGAACGCCAGCGGCAAGAGCTGCTACCTCCGCCAGACCGGCCTGCTGCAGGTGCTGGCGCAGATCGGCAGCTGGGTACCGGCCCGCTCGGCCCGGCTCGGCATCGCCGATCGGGTCTTCACCCGCGTGGGCGCCGTGGATGATCTGGCCAGCGGGCAGTCGACCTTCATGGTGGAGATGGCCGAAACCGCCAACATCCTTCACCACGCCACGTCCCGCTCCCTGGTGCTGCTCGATGAGATCGGCAGGGGCACCGCCACCTTCGATGGCCTGTCGATCGCCTGGGCCGTGGCCGAACACCTGGCCGACCGCGAGGGGGGCGGCATCGGCGCCCGCACGATCTTCGCCACCCACTACCACGAGCTCAACGAATTGGCGGAGCTGCTCCCCAACGTGGGCAATGCCCAGGTGCTGGTGGAGGAGACCGGTGAAGATCTGGTGTTCCTGCATCGGGTGGTGCGCGGCGGCGCCAGCCGCAGCTACGGCATCGAGGCGGCCCGCCTGGCGGGCGTGCCCGCGTCCGTGGTGCGGCGGGCTCGCCAGGTGCTCGACCGGATCGAAGCCAACAGCCACGTGGCGGTGGGGTTGGGGCCGCGGCCCGAGGCGCCGGACCGTCGGGCCACCCGGCTGGAGCGGCGGGGCGCGGCCGAAGCCGCCGCCTGATGGAGGATCTCCGACGCCGCCACCGGATCAAGCAGAACGCGGTTGCGTGAGCCAGGCCCGGCGGAGCAGGGCATTCACCGCCGCAGCCGCCAGGGCGGCGCCGCCCCGGGTGCCCTCCAGCCGGATCTGGGGCAGGGCACTGGCCGCCAGCCGGCGCTTGCTCTCCGCCACCCCCACAAAACCCACCGGCATGCCGATCACCAGCGCCGGCAGGGCGGCGCCCGCTCCGCAACTCTCCAGCAGGTACTCCAAGGCGGTGGGGGCACTGCCCACCAGCACCACCGCACCGGGGTGGGCCGCCAGGGCCCCGGCCATGCCCCGCGCGGCGCGGGTGGAGCCGGCCGGGGCGGTGGGCGGGGCCCAGGCCAGCACGCTGTGCACTGGGTTGGCGAAGGTGCGCCGCGCCATCGGGGCCACGGCCGCCGCCGCCATCGCGGTATCGGTGAGAATCACGGCTCCCTCCGCCAGGACCCGCAGGCCGGCGGCGCAGGCCCCGGGGGAGAAGCGCAGGTCGGCGGCCAGGCCGGGGTCGCCGCCGCTGTGCACCAGGCGCTCGAGCACATCCCGCTCAGCCGGCGGTAGGCCGGTCTCCCCGAGCAGCGCACGAATGCGCCGCAGGCTCTCCAGGAAGATCGGGTGATCGAAGGGGGCAGGCGGGACGGCGGAATCCAGCGGCGGGCGCGCGACCCTGCGAGGCTAAGCGGCCTGCGCGTTGCCTCCGGCCCGATGCCGATCCACCTCTACTGGGGCGACGACGAAGCGGCGCGGAACCGGGCGGTGGAGGCGGTTGTGGCCCGTTGGCTCGATCCGGCCTGGGCGGCCATCAACCTCAGTCGCCTCGATGGCAGTGACCCGAGCCAGGCCGCCCAGGCCCTGGAGGAGGCCCGCACCCCGCCCTTCGCCGGCGGCTGCCGGCTGGTGGTGCTGCAGCGCAGCCCCTTCTGCTCCCCCTGCCCGGCCGAGCTGGCCGCCCGGCTGGAGGCCACCCTCGAGCTGATCCCGGAGTCATGTCACCTGGTGCTGGTGAGTGCGGGCAAGCCGGACGCCCGCCTGCGCACCACCAAGGCCCTGCGCCAGCGGGCCGAGGAGAAGGGCTTCGAGCTGCCGGCCGTCTGGGACGGAGCCGGACAACTGGAGCTGGTGTCGACCACGGCCCGCGAACTGGGCCTGCGGCTGGAATCGGCGGCCGCCGAGGCCCTGGCGGAGGCGATCGGCAGCGACAGCGCCCGGCTGGCCAGCGAACTGGAGAAGTTGGCCCTGCACGCCGGTGAGGGGCCGATCACAGCGGCAGCGGTGGAGGCCCTGGTGGGCGGGCGGGCCACCAGCAGCCTCGCGGTGGGTGACGCCCTGCTGGCGGGCCGGGTGGCCGAAGCGATCGCCCGGGTCGACGCTCTGCTGGCCGCCAACGAACCGGCGCTCCGCATCATTGCCGCGCTCAGCGGCCAGATCCGGGGCTGGCTCTGGGTGAGCCTGCTGGAGAGCAGCGGCGAGCAGGACGTGGCGGTGATCGCCAAGGCGGCCGGCATCGGCAACCCCCGCCGGGTCTACGTGCTGCGCAAGCAGATCCGCGGCCGCAGCCCAGCGCTGCTGCTCGAGCTGCTGCGGCGGGCGCTGGAGGTGGAAACGGCGCTGAAGCGGGGGGGCGACCCCGCCGCCGTGTTCCGCGACGGCTTCCTACCGGCGGCGGCGGATGGAGGATCGGGGTGGACCGGCCTTGATAATCGGGACCGTGTCGCATGACGCCGGGGATGGCCCTGCTGGTTCAGAAATACGGAGGCACCTCCGTCGCCGACGTCACCCGCATCCAGGCGGTCGCACGCCGCATCGCCGCCTGCCGGGAACAGGGCCACGAGCTGGTGATCGTGGTGTCCGCCATGGGCCATACCACCGATGAGCTCACCGGCCTGGCGCGGGCCATCACGGCCAACCCGCCCCGGCGGGAGATGGACATGCTGCTGGCCACCGGGGAGCAGGTTTCGATCGCGCTGCTGTCGATGGCGCTGCATGCCCTCGGCGTGCCTGCGGTGTCGATGACCGGCACCCAGGTGGGCATCGTCACCGAATCGGCCCATGGACGGGCCCGCATCCTGGAGGTGCGCACCGAGAGGGTGCGCCGGTTGCTGGATGACGGACAGGTGGTGGTGGTGGCCGGCTTCCAGGGCACCAGCAGCGGCGCCGCCGGCACCCCCGAGATCACCACCCTGGGGCGCGGCGGCTCCGACACCTCAGCGGTGGCCTTGGCCGCCGCCCTTGGGGCCGACACCTGCGAGATCTACACCGATGTGCCCGGCGTGCTCACCACCGATCCACGCAAGGTGGCCGATGCCCAGCTGATGGAGTCAGTGAGCTGCGACGAGATGCTGGAGCTGGCCAGCCTCGGCGCCGCGGTGCTGCATCCGCGGGCGGTGGAGATCGCCCGCAATTACGGAGTCCCCCTGGTGGTGCGCTCCAGCTGGACGGATGATCCGGGCACCCGGCTCACCAGCGGCGCCCCACGGCCGATCGGCCATGAAGGACTGGAGCTGGGGCGCCCGGTGGACGGGGCCGAGCTGGAGCTGCACCAGGCGGTGCTGGCCCTGGCGCACATGCCCGACCGTCCGGGGATCGCCGCGCTGCTGTTCGAGGCCCTGGGCACCGGCGGTCTGAACGTCGACCTGATCGTGCAGGCCACCCATGAGGGGGGCAGCAACGACATCGCCTTCACCGTCGCCGACGCCGACCTGGACACCGCCAGCCGCATCTGCCGCGACCTGCTGACCGCCCTCGGCGCGGAGGGGGCCGTGCTCAGCACCGAAGCCGACATGGCCAAGATCAGCATCGCCGGGGCCGGCATCATGGGTCGCCCCGGCGTGGCAGCCCGCCTGTTCGACACCCTGGCCCGGCTCGGCATCAACCTGCGCCTGATCGCCACCAGCGAGGTGAAGGTGAGTTGCGTGGTGGCCGGCAGCCAGGGGGCCAAGGCCCTGCGGGCGGCAGCGGCGGCCTTCGAACTGGCCGACCACCAGCTGCGTCAGGCTCCTCCCCCCTGCCACCAGGACGCGCCGGCGGTGCGCGGGGTAGCCCTCGACCGGGAGCAGGCCCAGGTGGTGGTGCGTCGCGTGCCCGACCGCCCCGGCGCGGCGGCCGCCATCTGCCGGGCCCTCGCCGACGCAGGCATCAGCCTCGACGCGATCGTGCAATCGGAGCGCACCCACACCGAGGCCGAAGGGCTCAGCCGCGACATGAGCTTCACCCTCAAGCGCGACGAATTCGCCGCGGCCGAGCAGGCCCTCGCACCGCTGCTACGTCAATGGGGCGGTGCCCGCCTGGAGACGGGGCCGGCGATCGCTCGGGTGAGCGCCGTGGGGGCAGGGATGGCGTGCACCGCCGGCACCGCGGCGCGCATGTTCCGGGCCCTGGCCGATGCCGGCATCAACATCGAACTGATCGCCACCAGCGAGATCCGCACCAGCTGCGTGGTAGCCGAAGCCGAGGGGGT
>CANEWU010000052.1 GCA_947442825.1 Synechococcaceae cyanobacterium | reverse complement strand
TGCTCACGGCGATCACGCGCCGCACGCCGGGGATGGGCTGGCGCTCGGGCACCTGGCCGTGGCCGCCGCTGCCGTGGCCGGCACCGCCGATCGGACCGGCCGATGGTGGTGGTGCGGCGGGCTGGGCGAGTTCGATCTGCAGGTCATCGATGCCCGCGACGCTGAGGAGGGCCGCGCGCGCCTCGGCGGCGATGCGGTCGCGCTGGCTGGTGGCGAAGCCGGGCAGGGCGAGGCGGAACACGGCGCGGGAACCCTCAACCCGCACGGCGTCGATCCAGCCCAGCTCCAGCAGGCTGCGGCCGCTGCCGGCGTCGCGTAGCGGGGCGAGCGCCTGGCGGGCGGTGTCATCCGTGGCGACGGGAGGGGGGACCATGGGGTAAGGCACGACCTCGGCAAGACGTGGATCCTAGGCAGCGTGGCCTGGGACGGCCGGGCCGTGACAGAGGCTCTCGAAGGGTTGTGCTGGCCCCCGCCGGGCTGGAAAGGTGGGCGGAGCCACCCCATGGATCGCCTCCGGAGCCCGCCATGTCTCAGCCCCCCGCCGATTCCCGCCGCCGGGCCCGCGAGCTGCTGATGGGGCTGCAGGAGTCCATCTGTGCCGGGCTGGAGCAGCTTGATGGTGAGGGGCGCTTCCAGGAGGAGAGCTGGGAGCGACCGGAGGGGGGCGGCGGCCGTTCGCGGGTGATGAAGGCCGGGCGGGTGTTCGAGCAGGGGGGTGTGAATTTCTCTGAGGTGGAGGGGGATCGCCTGCCTCCTTCGATCCTCAGCCAGCGGCCCGAGGCGGAGGGCCAGCGCTGGTTCGCCACGGGCACCTCGATGGTGCTGCACCCCCACAATCCCTATGTGCCCACGGTGCACCTCAACTACCGCTATTTCGAGGCGGGGCCGGTGTGGTGGTTCGGCGGTGGCGCCGATCTGACCCCCTATTACCCCTTCCTCGACGACGCCCGCCATTTCCACCGCACCCTTAAACAGGCTTGCGACAGCGTGGATCCCGCCTATTACACGGTGTTTAAACCGTGGTGCGATGAATATTTCTTCCTGCGCCATCGCGACGAAACGCGCGGCGTGGGGGGCATCTTTTACGACTACCAAGATGAGGGCGGCACGCTCTATAAGGGTCAGGATCCCGGTGGGCCAGCCGCTGCCGTAAGCACCGCCCGCGGGCCAATCTCCCACGACTGGGAGAAGCTCTTTGCGCTGGCCACGGCCTGCGGCCATGCCTTTCTCCCCAGCTATGGGCCGATCGTGGAGCGCCGTCAGGAAACGCCCTGGGGTGAACGGGAGCGCCAGTTTCAGCTCTATCGCCGCGGCCGCTATGTGGAGTTCAACCTGGTGTTCGACCGGGGCACGATTTTCGGCCTCCAAACCAACGGCCGCACCGAGTCGATCCTGATGTCGCTGCCGCCGCTGGTGCGTTGGGAGTACGGCTATCAGGTGGATCCAGGCAGCCGCGAGGGACTGCTCACCGAGGTGTTCACTCGTCCCCAGAACTGGCTTGAAGACCCCGCCCTCGAGGCCCGCTGCCAGCCGCACCAGGCGGTGGCGTAACGGTGGGGCGGCCAGCCACGCCGGCGGGTGCCCCAACGGGCCGGCCAACTCCTCGCTCCAGGGCGTCGACCACGCGGCGGGCGATCCGCTGCACGGCGATCGGCCGGGTACGGGGATCGCGCAGCGCCGCTTCGAGGTAGCCCTCCAACTTGCCGATCTCCAGCAGGGCGATCCCCCGTCGAGGCCCGCCGAGGCCGTCGCGGAAGAACATCGGATAGCCCCCGAACTCCTGCGCCAGCTCCTCGTCGAGGCGGGTGAAGGAGGAGTGGATGGGGGGGATCAGGCCGGAGCCCACGCCGGAAGGTCCCCAGGCGTCGAAATGGATCTCCATGGCGTAGCCACCGGCGGCCACGTGCTGGCGGCCCACCGTCCAGTTGGTGCCGGGGGCGTCTTCGTCGTGGATCGTGCGGAAGGGGGGGCGGTAGTACTGCATGCGCAGGCCCCGCCGCTGGCCTTCGGCCACCACCGCCTGGGCCACCACCATGTTCCAGTAGAGCTCGTCGCTGATGCCGGGGTACATCGGTGGCGCCCCGGCGGTCACTGCGGCGCCGCTGGTGCCGGAGCCCGAGATGTTCTGGGAGTCGGCGTGGCCGGCCAGCACCAGGATTGGGGTGGTGGCCGGCAGGTTGCGCGCACCGACCCAATCGCGGCCCAGGCGGCTGCGGGGGCCGGTGAGGGGATCGCTGGTGGCGCTGGCGGGGTAGGGGCTGACGCCGCGGCTGGCCTGCTGGGGGGCGCTGTTGGTGGCGGTGGCCGGCGCAGCCTGCTGGCTGCGGGCCGCTCCGATGGGGGCGATTGAGACACCGCCCAGGAGGGTGGTCAGCAGGAGTGGGGCGAGGCGGCGGCGCATGGGGTGGGGCTGAGGTGGGGGTCAGATCGGGGAGGTGAGCAGGGCGCCGTCGCTGGCGAGCTGCAGCTGGGGTCCGAGCTCGGTTTCGATGGCGATCAGCTCATCGCGGTGGGCGCGCAGCCGCAGGGTGCTGTCGGTGCTGCCGGGCTCGCTCATCAGGCGCAGCTCCAGGCTTTCGCTGCGGGCGGCCCGGCGCCGGTAGAGCCAGCCCGCCAGTGGCCCGGCCAGGACGAGCAGCAGGGGCCACCAGCCAAGGGTGGGCAGCAGCTGGCGCAGCACAAGGCCCAGGCAGGCTGCCCCGAGCCCCCCGAGGAGGGAGAGCAGCACCGAAAGCGGCAGGCTGGCGCTCACCTGGCCGCGGAAGCGCAGCACCTGGCGTTCGGGATCGCTGGCCTCGGTGTGCCAGCCCCGGGCGTTCAGCCAGGAGCTCAGGCCCTCGAGCACCTCCACCGGCGGCCGCGGCGAATGCACGTCTACCACCGTGGTGCGGTCCTTGCTGGCCGCCCGCAGGAAGAACACCAGCCCGATCGCCAGCAACAGGGTGAGCAGCAGGGTGGAACCCAGGGTGGACATTGCGGGGGTGGGAGGGGATCGGGGGGCTGCATTCTCACCCATCCGAGCCGGGCCGGTGGGTCACGATGGCGTCAGCCCCTCCGCCCATTGCCTTCGCATGGCCCAGGCCTCCGCCAGCTCCTCCCTGCCTCCCCCGACCCGTTTCGCGGTGTTCGATGGCGACCTCGATGACGACTGGCTGAGCCGCTACAGCAGCGCCCGCGCCCTGGCGGTGGACACCGAGGCGATGGGGTTGATGCACGGCCGCGATCGCCTCTGTCTGGTGCAGCTCTGCGATGACCAAGACCAGGTGGTGTGCATCCGCCTGGCCCGCGGGCAGGGGCAGGCGCCGCGCCTGCAGTCCCTGCTTGAGAATCCGGCGATCGAAAAGGTGTTCCACTTCGCCCGCTTCGATGTGGCCGCCCTGGCGGAAAACCTGGGCATCGCCGTCGCGCCCCTGTTCTGCACAAAGATCGCCAGTCGCCTGGCCCGCACCTACAGCCCCCGCCATGGGCTCAAGGAGGTGGTGGGCGAGCTGGTGGGCGTGGAGCTCGACAAGCAGGCCCAGAGCTCAGACTGGGGCCGGGTGGAGGAGCTCAGCGACGCCCAGCTGTCCTATGCCGCGGGCGATGTGCGCTATCTGCTGGCCGCCCGCGATCGCCTCGAGGCGATGCTGCGGCGGGAGGAGCGCTGGGAGCTGGCATGCCGTTGCTTCGCCTGTGTGCCCGTGATCGCCGATCTCGACCGGCAGCGCTTCGGATCGATCTTTGAGCACTGAGAGCGTGGGCCGGGGGCGCGGGACGGCGAGTAAGCGATCAGGAGTGCGAGCGGACGCCGATCAGTCTTCTGTCATGAAGTTTTCGTCGCTGCTCAGCGCCCGCAGCATCGTGGTGAGCATCGCGGGGTTATCGACGCCCGAGGCCTCGGCTTCGGCCGTCATGCGTTCGGCTAGCGCGATGCGGGATGGGGTGTCGCGCAGCGACTCCTGCGCCGCGCGGATGTCCACACGGCGGCGGGCGGCCGCCAGGCTGATCCCCAGGCGGCTGGCCAGGCGGCCGCAGGCGGCGTTGTAGTCGCGGTCGGGGATGCCGGCCATCGGGGTGTGGCGTATGGGATCCCATCATCCTTCCAGTAGGCGGGCCTCGATCAGCGCCGCCAGCCGTTCGCTGCCCCCCGGCGGGCCCATCCGTCGCCGACCGATGGCCCCCAGCCGCTCCCGCTCCCCTGGGTCCGCCAGTAGCAGCTCCAGAAGGTGGCGCAGTTCGGAGGCCCCGTGACAGGGGCGCACGGCGCCCCCCAGCAACCGGCTCTGGCGGCGGGCAAAGCCCGCCTGGAACTGGGGCCCTGGCCCGGGCAGGGAGAGGGCCGGCACGCCGAGGCCCACGAGCTGCTCAGAGGCGGTGCCTGCCGTCGCCAGTCCCACCTCCCCCCAGCTGGCCCAGGCGGCGAATCCTGCAGGCGCATGGAGCACCTCCAGAGATCCCCGCCGCCAGGCCGCCGCTGCGCCGCTTCCGGCCGGAACGGCTTGGGGGTGGAAGCCGGCCTCCGCCAGCGGCGTCGCCAGCTCCCCAACGGTGGGTCGGCTGCCGGTGGTGAGGAGCGCGGTGATGGGTTCCTGGGGCTCGGGCGGCAGGGCCGCCAGCAGGCGGCGCAGGTTGCGCAGGGCCTCGGGCATGCGACTGCCGGGTAGCAGCAGAAGGCGCCGGCGACCCTGCAGCCAGGGAGGCAGGGGAGGGCAGGCCAGGCCATCCATCATCGGGTTGCCGGGGGCGAGGGCCTTCACACCATGGCGTCGCAGCCCCCGGGCGGTGAGGGGGTCGCGAACCGCCACCAACTGGCAGCGACGGTTCGCCATCAAGCCCCACTCCCAGGGGTCCCATTCGCTGCCCTTGAGCCGGTGGTAGGCGTCGGCCAGGGGAGTGCCGCGCCATCCGGTCGGGGTAGCCGAGGCCCAGGTGTAGTCGCTTTTGGGGGTGCCGATGAATCCGTAGGGCCCCCCGGCGGCCCAGGCCAGCAGGAGGGGCAGCAGATCCCCCACCGCCAGCACCGGATCGCCGCGGCGTCCCCAGCGACGCACCAGCCGCGCCTGCCCCCAGCTCAGGGAGCCCAGGCCCGCCCCCAGATCGGCCAGCAGCCCCGCCAGGCTCTGGTTGCTGAAGCCGCCGCTGGGCAGTGTCAGCCGCGGCCCCACCCGCTGCAGCAGTCCCTGTCTCTCCGCCGCCGCGAAGGCGCTCCCCTCCCCCACCAGGGGCAGCACCGCTACGACCAGGGGTTCGCCCCCCGCCGCCGGCCAGGCCTGACGGCGACGTTGCAGGGCCTCGATCAGGCGCAGGGCGATCAGGTCCTCCCCGTGGCCGTTGCTCAGGACCAGCAGGCGGGAGGGCATGCCATGGCTGATACGATCCGATCCGGGGAGTTTGCTCCCCGGCTGGCGGCATGGCCAAGTGGTAAGGCAGAGGATTGCAAATCCTTTACCCCCAGTTCGAATCTGGGTGCCGCCTCTTCTCTTTTCGATCCGCCCGCACCCGGCACGGGTTTCAACACCTTCCGTCGGGCGGGTGCGGGCTCGGCCCCCGGATCGTCGCTACGGTGCGGCCAGCTCCCAAACCCGTTTGATGAACGCCCTTCTCTCCACCCTGCTGATCGGTTGGGGGATCCTGTTCGCCCCAGCCTCGTCGGCGTGCGAGAAGCACCTCGATGGCCACCAGAACAGCGGGGACACCCACGCTGAGGTGCAGAAGCGCTGAGGCCTCTGAAGGCCGCCGATCAGGGCAGGATCCCGAAGAGCAGGGAGAGGAGGGCGAAGCCTGCAACGCCCACGAGAGCAAGCAGTGAAGTGGAGGAGGTCATGGGGCCCCGATGGCATGGGCCGGACCCTAAAGGAAATCTTTAGGAGCCATGGCTTTGTCGGCACCCAGCCCGCCGATCTGTTATGGGTCGTAATCCTGAGGCCTGCTGAGCCGTCATAGATCGGCCTCGACTTCCCAGTCCTCACCGTCGTCTCCCCGCACGCGGCAGCTCAGCTTCTGACCCTGCAGGCGGCACCGCCCCTCAGCCCGTTGGGCCTGAAGCAGGGCCGAGCCGCCAGGGTCCTGGGGGATCGAGCTGCGGGCCATGGCGCTCACCTGCAGGAGCAATGGCCCCTCGGGCCGGCAGCGCAGCTGGCGGCAGCCCAGGGGGCGGCTGCCCGGTTCTAGAACCCCGGCGAACACCAGCTGCCCAGGGGAGCCGCCTCGCTGGAGTTCCGCCCCCAGCAGGCGCAGACTCAGGAGGCCAGGCAGCTGCTGGTCGAGGCGAACCCCGCGGCAGCCCGCCGCAGCGGCGCCCGGCGGTTGCCGACGCTCCAGGCGGCACCGCTGAAGGGGCCGTTCCCAGCGCCCCACCCCCTCGAGCGCCCGCTCCGGCCCCCCAGCACCGCCGGGGGGCCGAGGGACGGCTGCGGCGGGGGCCAGCGCCAGCGCCAATACCAGCGCCAGGCCGCCGGCCGGACTCAGTAGCCGGAATCGGCCACGCACATGCCAATGCAGGAAAGTCCGTTGCTGGCGGTGCGACCGCAGTGGCCGCAGAGCACCGGATCGGGGAAGGGGCTCGGGGCGGCGCTGGCACCGGAGTCGCTGACGTGCACCGGTGGGTCGGCGGCGCACGGGGATGCGGGGGAGGAGAGTTCGCTCACGGTATCCAGGGAGGGCGTCCAGGGTGGGGCCGGCCGATTCGATCATGGCTCCACGCCCGCTGTGCCGTGACCGCCATGCCTGTGCCCCCGGCCGCCTCCCCCCTGCCCCAGGCGGGCACCGTCCCCGGCATCGGGGTTGGCACCTGGGCCTGGGGCAACCGCTTCCTCTGGGGCTATGACCCCACCCAGGACGGGGAGCTGCGGGCCTGCTTCCAACGGGCCGTGGCGCTGGGCTTGAGGTTCTTCGACACCGCCGATTCCTATGGCACCGGCCGCCTGCAAGGGCGCAGTGAGGTTCTGCTCGGGGGCTTCTGCGCTGAGCTTGCCGAGCCGGAGCGCGCGGGCCTCTGCGTGGCCACCAAGTTGGCTCCCTTCCCCTGGCGCCTCGGGCGGCGGGGCTATGGGCGGGCCTTCCGCGCGTCGCGGGACCGGCTGCAGGGCAAGCTCGATCTGGTCCAGCTGCACTGGAGCACGGCCCGCTACGCCCCCTGGCAGGAGCTGCCCCTGCTCGATGGCCTGGCCGATCTGGTGGCGAGCGGCGAGGTGGCGGGTCTGGGGGTCTCGAACCTGGGGCCGCGTCGCCTGCGCCGACTGCACGCCCACCTGGCGGAGCGCGGCGTGCCGCTGCGCAGTCTGCAGGTGCAGTTCTCGTTGCTGGCGGCTGACCCCCTGGAGCGTGGGGGTGTGGCGGAGGTCTGTCGGGAGCTGGGCATCGCCCTGATCGCCTACAGCCCGCTGGCGCTGGGCCTGCTGGCCCGGGGCCCGGGGGGATCGGTGCCAGCCCCCGCCGGGCCGCGCGGAGTGTTGTTCCGCCGGCTCTGGCCCCGCCTGCAGCCGCTGCTGGAGGGAATGCAGGCGATCGCTGCGGCCCGGGGGGCGGAGCCGGCGGCGGTGGCCCTCAATTGGTGCCGGTCCCACGGAGCCCTGCCGATTCCCGGACTGCGCCGGGTGGATCAGGCCGAGGCCGCCGCCGCCGCCCTGGGCTGGTGCCTGGAGGAGAACGAGCGCCAGGAGCTAGACCGGCTCAGCCTCCTGTGTGCGGAGGCGGGTGCCCGCATGCCGGCCAATCCCTTCCTGAGCGACTGAGACGGCTCAGCCGGCCTTGGGGGCCGGGTCGCGTAGCGGATCGGGGGTGAGCACCACCGGTAGGGAGGCGGGCCGGGTCTCGGGGGTTTCCGAACCCTGCAGCAGGCGCAGCACCTGGGGATCCTCCGCCGGGGGTGTGCCGGCACCGCCGGGGTCACAGGCCGCCAGGGCCTCCTGAAGCAGCGAGTCGAAGGTGGCACCGGGCAGTCGGTGCCGGGCCAGCTCCAGGAAGGCGCGGGCCAGGGATTCTCCGGCGGCCGCCCGCAGGGCTGGGTTATCGCGCCGCAGCTCCTGCTCCTGGGCGATGGCGGAGAGGAAGCGTTCGGTGACGTCTCGCTTGGTGGTCGCGCGGATCAATGTGTCCTGCTCGGCCTGGGTGAGCACCCCCTGGCGCTCGATCTCCTGGAGACGGCGGCTGAGACTCTCGTGGACCTCCCGCACCTCCTTGGCGATGTGGGTGAGCTGGCCATCGGAGAGTCGGGGCAGATCAGCCACGTACACCTTGCCGTGGTCACGCAGGGTCAGGAAGGTGGGGCGATGGCCGCCGCCGCCGCCCTGGGAGCCGCCACCGCCCTGGGAGCCGCCGCCGGGGACACCATCGCGGATCGGGCTGATGGGCTCGCGGGGCCGGGGCCGGGGCTGCAACGCCCGCTGGGGCGGCACTGGACCGGCGGAGCTGCGTCGACGGGTGATGCGGGACGAGGTCTCGAACATGGCGAACGGAGGAAACCGGAGCCGCGGTCGGGGACGCCGGCGATTTCGGGGGGAGCACTACGGGGAACATACGAACCCCCCGGCGGGGCCGGCCAGTCGCGCCTCAGTACGGCAAGCCGGCCAGGGGTTTCCCTGGCAATGCGCCGGCCACCACCTGGCCCAGCTCCCAGGCCGGCAGCTCCAGGGCGCGGCTGATCGCCAGCGCCTCCTCCACCGCGTCAGCGGGGAGCACCAGGCAGAAGCCCACCCCGAGGTTGAAGGTGTTCCAGAGGTCCTCCTCCGGCACCTCTCCGGCCTCCTGAAGCCAGCGGAAGAGATCCGGGCGCTCCCAGCTGTGGGGATCGATGGCCGCGTGCAGCCCCTCCGGCAGGGCGCGGGGCAGGTTTTCCGGCAGGCCCCCGCCGGTGATGTGGGCCATGCCGTGCAGGGGAGCCCCGGCCTGGCGAAGCCGCCGGACCAACTCTCCGTAGAGGGTGGTGGGGGTGAGTAGCCGCTCGATCAGAGGTGGCTCCTCCGGGGCGAGTCGGGTATGGGCTGTGATCCCCTGGCTGGCGAGGATCCGCCGCACCAGGCTGAAGCCGTTGCTGTGCACCCCGCTGCTGGCGATCGCCACGATGCGGTCGCCGGCCCGCACCGCCTGGCCGTCGATGCGTTCGTCTTCTTCCACCACCGCCACGCAGAAGCCGGCCAGGTCGTACCGGCCGGCGGGGTAGAAGCCGGGCATTTCAGCCGTTTCGCCACCGAGCAGGGCGCAGCCGCTGCGGCGGCAGCCCTCGGCGATGCCCTCCACCACCTCCGCCATCGCTTCGGGGGCGAGGCGGCCGGTGGCGAGGTAATCGAGAAACAGCAGCGGTTCGGCCCCGCTGGTGATCACGTCGTTCACGCACATCGCCACCAGGTCGATGCCAACGCCATGGTGGCGGCCGTGCTCCTGGGCCAGCTCCAGCTTCGTGCCGACCCCATCGGTGCCCGCCACCAGCAGGGGCTTGCGCATCCCCGCAGGAAGCCGGCAGAGCCCGCCGAAGCCACCGAGTCCGCCGAGCACCTCCGGCCGGCGCGTCGATTCGACGCTGGCGCGGATCCGCTCCACGAAGGCCCGACCGGCCACCACATCCACCCCAGCCGTGCGGTAGTCCATGGCCTCAGCGCCCCGTTGCTCTGGAAATCCTGCTTCCCGATCCTGCTCCGCCGGCATCCCGCCCCCACCGGCGCACCCAGGGGGTGTGGACGGACTGGGGATTGGCCCATTCAACGATCAGCCTGGCTGATCGTTGCGATCGGATCCGCTGATCTGTTGGGGTGGCGGGTGGCTGCGCAAAGCCCTGTGCTTTCGGGGTGCGGAGGGTTTCGATGAAAAAAACTGATGAGTGATTGGCGTGGTTGAGCGAGCGGAACCTGCCGGCAGAGGTCCGTTACCTTTGCCTCGTCCTGATTCCTGTGAGGAACTCGTCTGGTGCTTTCGTCAACTGTGAACCGGCAATTTCCGGTCACACCATGACGAAATTCGTCCTCGCCCTGGTTTGCCCCAGTCCGCAGGATCCAGTCGCCGGCTTGTTCCGCCTGTTATGCGTCGACCTCATCTCCTGGGCGCAGCCGCCCTCCTGATCACCAGCGCTGGCTTTGTTGCCCCTGCCTCCGCTGGCAGCTTCGCCTCGAACACCCCGGCCTCCGTGGCCATCCTCGAGGCGAATCCCGCTCCCTCCTGGGAGGAGCGGTTCATCAGGCAGATTCCCCCGGCCCCCCTCGCCCAAGGGCAGCAGATCGCATCCGCTGGTGTCAGCGTTGGCCAGGCCAGCTGGTATGGCCCTGGCTTCTACGGAAACCGCACCGCCAGTGGCGAGGTCTTCCGCCCCGGCACTCTCACCGCAGCCCACCGCACCCTTGCCTTCGGCACCCGCGTGCGCGTCACAAACCTCTGGAATGGGCGCTCCACTGTCGTGCGGATCAATGATCGCGGTCCCTTCCACGGCGGCCGCATCATCGATCTGGCCCACGGAGCCGCCCAGCAGCTCGGCGTCACCGCCAGCGGTGTGGCCCAAGTGCGCCTCGAAGTGCTCGATTGATCGCCTCGCTCGAGGGATTTTTCCCACGAGATAGCCCCTGCCCATCCGCCAGATTGGCGGGTGGGCCTTTTGCTGTTCTGAGGGTGGATCTGCTTCGCAGCCGCGCCGAGCTGGCGCAGTGGCGCCGCCAGGAGCCGCACCGGCCCGTGCACTTCGTGCCCACGATGGGGGCCTTGCACGACGGCCACGCCTCGCTGCTGAGGCGGGCCGCCGAACCTCGCGCCGCAGGGGCACCGCGGGTGCTGCTCAGCGTTTTCGTCAACCCACTGCAGTTCGCTGCCGGTGAGGATTTCCATCGCTATCCCCGCAGCCTGGAGCTGGATGCCGAGCGGGCGGCGGCGGCCGGGGCCCACGCCCTCTTCGCCCCGACGGTGGCGGAGATCTACCCCGGGGGCGAGGCGCAGATCACCCGGGTGCAGCCCCCTGTTTCCCTGCAGGCCGCCCTCTGCGGCCGCTCCCGGCCGGGCCACTTTGACGGGGTGGCCACGGTGGTCTGCCGGTTGCTGGCGCTGGTGCGTCCGGCGCGGGCCCTGTTCGGAGAGAAGGACTGGCAGCAGCTGTTGATCCTGCGCCGGGTGGTGGTGGATCTGGGGTTGCCGGTGGTGCTGGAGGGCTGCCCCACCGAGCGGGAGGCCGATGGCCTGGCCCGCAGCTCCCGCAACCGTTACCTGGATCCGCAGGCGCGGCGTGCCGCCGCTGCCCTGCCGATCGCCCTGGCGGCGGCGGCAGCGTTACTGCGCGCCGGCGCTGGGGCGGCTGACGCCCTGGCCGCCTGCCGCAGTCGCTTGCTGGCTGCGGAGCTCCAGGTCGATTATCTGGAGCTGGTGGAGGCGCATACATTGGCTGGGCTGCCGCGCCTGGAGGGACTCACCCTGGTAGCGGCTGCCGTCCACTGCGGCCCGGCCCGCCTGATCGATCACCTCTTCCTGATGAGCCGCCCTCCGATCGTTGCCATCGATGGCCCCGCCGGAGCGGGCAAGAGCACAGTCACCCGCGCCTTTGCCCGCCGTCTGGGTCTTGTGTATCTCGACACCGGCGCCATGTACCGCGCCCTTACCTGGTGGGTGCAGCGCCAGGGCGCCGATCCAGCCGACCCCGCAGCTGTGGCTCCCCTGCTGGAGGGGTTGGATCTGCGCTTGAGCGGGGCGGCGGAGGAGCAGCGGGTCTGGATCAACGGCCACGATGTGAGCGAGGCGATCCGCAGCCCGGAGGTCACCGCCCTGGTTTCCACCGTGGCCGCCCACCCCTGCGTGCGGGAGGCGCTTACCCAGCAGCAGCAGGCCATGGGGCGCAACGGCGGGTTGGTGGCGGAGGGGCGCGACATCGGCACCGCCGTGTTCCCCGACGCCGACTGCAAGGTGTTCCTCACCGCCACGGTGGCGGAGCGGGCCCGGCGCCGGGCCCTGGATCTGGAGCAGCGGGGCTTTCCGGTGCCGCCCCTGGCCGAGCTGGAGGCGGCGATCGCCGAACGGGATCGCCTCGATTCCAGCCGGGAGGTGGCGCCCCTGCTCCAGGCGGAGGATGCCGCCGAGGTGATTACCGATGGGCTCACGATCGCCGAGGTGATCGCGGCCCTGGAGGATCACTTCCGGGCGCGGGTGCCCGAGGACGCCTGGCCCGGGCCCTCCGCCGCCGGCGAAGGGAGCAATCTCCTGGGTTGAGGCGACCGCCAGGCCCACGGCCCCTCCTCCTGCCGCTCAGCTCCGCCTTGCCGAGCGCGATCGGCTCGATTCCAGCCGCGAGGTGGCCCCCCTGCTGCAGGCCGAGGATGCGGCCGAACGGGTCACCGCTGGCCTTCTCCTCAATGAGGGGACCCCTCAGCCCTGGCGCCGTTCCTGCAGCAGGTCCTCCAGCAGGCCGGCGCAGGCATCGTCGAGCAGGTCAAGCACCCGTTCGAATCCGTCTTCTCCCCCGTAGTAGGGATCGGGCACCTCGGGGGAGCGGAGCCGGCGGCAATGGTCGATCAGGGGGCTGATCCGGGCCTTTCCAGGTGCCTGGCGTTCCAGCCGTTGCACGGCAGCCAGGTTGTCGGCATCCATGGTGAGGATGTGGTCGAAGCGCTGCAGATCGGCGGCCTCGATCTGTCGAGCCCGGCTCGGAAGGTGGATGCCGCGGCGTTCGGCGGCGGCGAGCATGCGGCGATCGGCCCGATGGCCCACGTGCCAGCCGCCCGTGCCGGCTGAATCCACCGTGAAGCAGTCCTCCAGTCCTGCTTCGGCCAACAGGTGGAGGAAGACCCCTTCGGCGGCCGGGGAGCGGCAGATGTTGCCCATGCAGACAAACAGCACCCCGGTGGGTGGGGCCTGGCCGCCGCTGGGTCCGCTCTGGGGGCTGGGGGTGGGCATGCTGCTTGGCATGGGGGATGGCTGGGTCAGGCGGCGGGCGCGAGGCGCCCTAGGGCCTGGTTGGCCCGCAGCCGCACCACCGTGGTGTCTTCATCGGGCTGGCTGAGCTGGGTGAGGGTCTGGAGGGCCCGCTCCCTGAGCTCCCCGTCGGATCCCCCGGATTCGGGCGCGAGATCGTGGATCAGCGATTCCAGGCCCACCACCACCGCGTAACGCACCACCCATTCGCCATCACCGGCCGCCGCCTCCAGGGCTGTCAGGGCCCGTTCCAGCACCTCGCGCCGCTCCTGGTCTGGCATGGCGCCACTGCGCAGCTGGCCCAGGCCGCGGGCGGCGGCCCGGCGCACGCTTGGGCCGATGTCGCCGCCGAGGGCCTGCTCCAGCAGCTCCAGACCGCGCACATCGCCGATCCCCGCCAGGGCCCGCACTGCCCAGGCCCGGGCCCCGTAGTTGTGGGCATCAAGGTTGTCGAGCAGGGGGGCCACCGCGGCCTCACCGCACGCGATCAGGCCGTCCACGGCGGCCACGGCTGCACCGGGATTGTTGAAGCCCAGCACCTGCACCAGGGCGGCGATAGCGGCGGGGGCCGGGGGATTCCCACCGGCCAGATGGCTGGCCAAGCGGGTTGTGGCGACCAGCAGGGCGGCGGCGGTGTCGGCCTGCTCCACCGCCTCGATCAGGGAGCTCACGCTGGCGAAGGGATCGGTCATCGGTAGGGAGGACATCGGCTGGCCTCAGAGCAGGTCATCCATGGCGCCCAGCAAGGCCTCCAGGCCGGGCTCGCCGCTGCCTTGCTCCACGAGGCCCCGCAGGGCGATCAGCTTGAGGCTGTTCTCCGCCAGGGTGGCGCTGATGGGCTCGAGGGCGGGACGCCAGCCCACGGCGCCCAGGTCCATCAGGGCAGCCCGGCGCACCTGCAGTTGGGCATGCTCCAGCAGCTCCACCAGCACCTCACCCCAGCGGACCTCGGCGGTGAGCTGCAGCAGGGCCCGGGCGGCAGCACTGCGAACCAGCGGACGGTCATGGCCGCTGAACGGCTCGATCACCCCCACCACCGCAGGATCGGCCACGCCGATCGCGCCCAGGGCCTCGATCAGGGCCTCGCAGGGTTCCTGGAGCTTGGGGCTGTTGGTCATGGGCGCTCCGGCGCCGGCCAGACCACTGGCCAGGCGGGCGCAGATCGGTTCCACCGCTTCAAGGGCCCCCAGTTCGCCCAGGGCCCGGGCCGCGGCCTCCCGCAGACCGTCGTCGTCGTCTTCAAGGGCGGCCAGGAGGTCGGACACCGCACCGCCATCCCCCAACTTGCCCAGGGCCCGGGCCGCGTTGCGGGCCACGGCGTTGTGCTCCACACCAGCGCCGGGATCCCGCGGCTGGCGTTGGCGCAGGGCGGAGCGCAGCAGGGGGACGGTGTCGGGGTGCCGGCTGCGCATCCGGCCCAGCCACCAAGCGGCGTAATACTGCAGCGACTGGTCGTCGGTCTGCCGCAGCCGCCTGAGGGCCTCTGCTTCGCTGATCGGTTCACCGGCTTCCGTCAACGGCGGCCCGTGCTCCTCCCCTGCCATGGCTGCTTGTGGAATGCCTGCGTGCCCTGATGCTGCCAGCGGCCCCCGCCGGGCCGGCCGAGCCGGCGGGGGCCGTAACCAACGGCTACGAAGACCGGAGGAACTCGCTAGCCAGACGGATGGCATGGGCGCTCAGCAATCCCGAGGCAGCCTTGACGATCGATCCCGCCTTGGTCGTCGGCGATAAGCCGCAGTTCCGAGCGCCTGGGTCAGCCTCCATGCTCGGTTCCGAGCAACCTTGGGGGTTGATCAAAACGAGCCAATCAATTAGCCCCATTGCAGGGGGGCGTTCGTTGGGTCGGACTTGGCTATCAGCAAACTATCGATGGTCGAGTAAAAGTGAAACCAATCTGCTTAAGTTTTTCATTACTCACTCTGGCGTTGAGTACACGATCGGTCGTGTCAATTGTCAACCATTTTGCCAGTGGCAGGCCAGCTTGTTCGCACAGGCGATCAGTCAGCTCTTGACCCGTGAATTGGGTATCATTCACCAAATTGTAAGTGTCGTTGAGGTTGTGCTCAAAAGCAAATGAAACTGCACGAACAACATCATCAAGATGGATCCAGCAAGGCACGTTTTGGCCATTGCGTTGAACAACACCGCCTGCAGCTGAAAGGAGCATGGCGGGAATATCACGGCCAGGCCCGTAGATGCCTCCCAGTCGAAAAATGCAAACGTTGACCGATTCTGAGCGGAGTGACTGGATCATGTCCTCAGCCATCGCCAGAACCTCATTCACCGGGTGAAGCGAATCCAGTTGGACGGTCTCGTCGGTTAAGGCACCATGGCGATTGCCGTAGACACCGCAACTGCTCAAGTGAACCAGTTGTAGCGGGGTTTCTCGAGGGTGTTGCTGGAGCGCATCCGTC
>CANEWU010000051.1 GCA_947442825.1 Synechococcaceae cyanobacterium | reverse complement strand
TCTGGGGAGTTGGAGCTGGATCCCTTCCCCGAGGAGGGCGAGCAGCCGTTCATGGATGAACGGGTTGCCTGATCGTTCTTCCCGGATCAGCCCGCACCGGCGGTGCTGAGCATCACGGCGGCGGTGTAGATCACAAGGCCCGTCAGGGCGAAGCCGCCAGCGGTGACCAGGTTCTGCCAGAGGCGGCGAGCCAGGGGGGAGGGGGCGTCCGCCAGCCAGGCGGGGCGGGGCAGGGAGAAGCCGCTTGAAGGGCTCCAGGCGGTGCCGCGGCCGGCGGGGCTGCGGCGCGCAGACGCTTCGCGCCAGTAGGCGTCGTAACGAGGCGCCTGCTGGTTGAACGGCAGGCTGCCCTGGGCCCGACCGGCCAAGGTGCGCCCGCGCTGGAAGGGCACGGTATCGAGGCCAAACGTATCGAGGTACTCCTCGGAATCCAGCAGCTGGTCGATCAGGCCAGGGAGGCCCTGCTGGGCAATCACGATCGAGAGGGCGATGCGTTCCCGGTCCCCATGCACCTGGCGGCCAAGAGCGCGGCCGACGATTTGGTCGACCATGCGGTAGTTGCTGTTGCAGCGGTAGAAGTCGTCGCGGAACTTGCTGGAGCGCAGCAGGCCGCGCACGAAATCGCGCACGGTGATCTGGCTGCTGCGCAGCTGTGATTCCAGGGCCGCGTCCCGGTCCACCTTGAAGGCGTGGAAGAAGATCTGCCGGTAGGCCTGCTCGATCAGATCGTCCACCCGAGCTGCGTTGCGGCCGATGCTCTGCTGAACCTGGCGCGGGGTCTCGTCGCCGCCGATGGCAAAGGATGTCACCCGGGCGTTCTGACTGACAGGCGGCGAGGACAGCAGGGGGAGGCTCATGGGGAAGGAGGGGAAGGGCGGCCCGGATCGGCTCGGCAGAAGGCCGGATCGGCTCGGCGAAGGTAAGCCGTGTGCGCCGTTTCGAGGGCCTGCTCGCCCCATCTCTCCAAGGTCCGTTACGCAGCGCTGCCGGGAAGTTCGCTCCCCTGGGTTTTCTCGAAGGCCTCCAGCCACGCGAGGGGGATTTCCTGGCTGAAGTCGTCGGTGCGCTCGAATTCGAACGGGCCGGCCAGCGATCCCCACAGGTGTTCGTGGGTGATCGGGTCGTGGCCGCGGTCAATCGTGCACATGCGGTTGGGGAGGAGCTCCAGGCGGCTCACCAGGTAGGCCGTGCGCCCTTTGCGCTCCACCAGGCAGCGACAGCCTGGCTCCACCTCCCCGACGAAACCCTCGCCCTCCTCCCGCACCACGTAGAGACAGCCCTCCAGCGGACGCAGGTCGGCGGCCGCGATGCTCCCGCGGCGATCAGGGTCGTCGACGGCGCCCCAGAAGCGCTGCTCCTCCGCGATCGCCTGGTTGTGGATGATCAGGCCCTCCGGGCCCTGTTCGGCCCGCAGCACCCGGATGCGGTACGGGGCCGCCGGATTGATGGCGTACGACTGCTCCAGCAACAGCGAGCCGGGCGACAGCTGCGGGAGGGGCCGCAGGCGCACGAGGATGTGCGCGTAGAGGGGCGGGTTGTCGAAGGCCTGGGCCTGGTTGCTGAAGCCGCCGCTCAGCATCCGCACCAGCCGGGAGAGGGGAGTGCTCATGGGGGCAACCTACAAACCAAGCAGGCGGATCCGAAACTCCGCCACCTGCCGGGCCATGGCCGGATCGTCCTGGGCGAAGGGGTGATCGGCAATTTTGGCCAGGATCCGCTCTAATTTTTCCTCCCTTGTGGGCGAATAATCCGCCGTGTTGGCGTGGTACCGCTTCCAGGCCTCATCGAAAGCGTGGGCGTAACTGTCGGCGTTGTTGAACTGCCGGTCGGAGACGGGTTGGGGATCGGGCATGGCCGCAATAAAACCGCAGGGCCGCTCTGACAAACCAAAGAGGGGCTCGATGGGGAGGGAACCCCTCGGAAAGCATGCCAGGACCCAGATTTGAACTGGGGACACGGCGATTTTCAGTCGCCTGCTCTACCAACTGAGCTATCCCGGCTCGTCGCCGCAGCGACCTGGCCACTCTAGATCACGGCCCCCCTTGGCCTGGGGGGTGCGCGCCAGGCAGAGCAGCCCCTCCACCCGCCAGCCGCCTCGCCGCAGGGCCTCGGCCGCCGCCAGGGCCGTGGCGCCACTGGTGAGGATGTCGTCCACCAGCAGCACAGGCCGTCGGCGCGCCTCCCCCGCGCGGGGCGGACGCCGGCAGAGGAAGGAGTCCCGTTGGTTGGCGAAGCGCAGACGGCGGCCCAGATGGTGTTGGCCGAGCACCGGGTGCGCCCGGGCCAGCAAGGGGGCCTGGCTCAGCCCCAGCTGCCGCGCCAGGCAGTCGCTCAGCAGGGGGGGAAGGGGGTTGCCCCGCCGTTTCCAGCTGGGCAGTGGCACCAGCAGGGGGCGCTGCGGGGCGGTGGGCAGGCGCGGCTGCAGGAACGCGACCAGGGCAGCCATCGAGGCGGCTTCGGGGCGCTTGCGCAGGGCAAGCAACCGCCGCCTGAGGTCGCCCTCGTAATGGCCGGCCGCCCACCAGGGCAGCGGGTTGGTGCCCGCCAGGCCCCGTGGTGGCAGCCCCAGTCGTTCGCTGCAGGGAGGACAGGGCCGAGGGCGCGGCAAGGGGCTCTCCCGCCCGCACAGGGCGCAGCGGCAGGGCAGCAGCCAGGAGAGGAGCACAGGGGAGGCCGGAGGCCGGCCGCGGAGATCCCCTAAGGATTCCCAGGCAGCGACCGCAGCATCGCCACCAAGGTGCGGTGGGCGTCCTCACTGTCGGTGAGGCTGTGGTCGAACGGCACCTCGAGCACCGCGCCATCCACCTCCAGGCGCATCGCTTCGGGGGCCACCGCGAGCATGCGGGCGGTGCAGGCCTCACGGGCGCCGCCGTAATGCTTCGCGAAGGCCAGCACAGCCTCGGCGTGGTCGTCGTTCATGTGCTTGCAGATCCGATCGCTCACGGAGGGGGTGAGGGGGTCGGCGGCCATGGGGTAGGGGCGGGATCCGCCTATTCTGCGGGGCCCGTGGCGTCAGCTGGCCCCGAAGCGCTGCCAGAGCAACAGGCCAAGGCGAAGGGCGCTGAAGCTCACGTAGCCCGCCAGCACGACGAACAGCGCCATCGAAAGGATCGTGCGCAGGCGCTCGTTCATCAGCTGGGTGGGGGGAAATGGGAGGAACTTCCCATTTTGCCTGCAGCCAGGGCCCGTGCAGCCAGCAGGGCCATGCCGTAGCAGGCCGTGCGCTGGGGCCGGCCCAGCACGGGCACCCCGAGGGCCCTCTGGCGAAGAGCTCGCCACTGGGGATTGCGGGCGCCGCCGCCGACGCTGATCACCCGTCGGATCGCTGGTGCCCCCAGCTCGCGCAGGCGCCCCCAGCCGGCCCGCTCCAGTTCGGTGAGCCCCTCCAGCAGGGCGTGCAGGTAGAGGGCGTCGCTCACGGGTCGGGGGCCGAGTACCGGCTCCAGCTCGGGGTCATCCCAGGGGAAGCGCTCCCCCCGGGCTGGGATCGGCCGCAGGCGGAGGCCGGTGGGGCGGGCGGGGTCGATCTGGCGGCTGAGCTCCTCCAGCTGCGCGGCCGAAAAGAAGCGCAACAGCAGCCCGGCCCCTCCGTTGGAGGCCCCCCCCACCAGCCAGCGACCGCCCACGCGATGGCAGCTCACCCCGGGCCCCTGGATCGGGGCGGCCACGAACTGTTTGAGCACCAGGGTGGTGCCGAGCACGGTGACGCCGTCCCCGTCTTCTGGTGCGGCCGACAGCACCGCGGCGTTGGCGTCGGTGGTGCCAGCCACCACTTGGGCGCCTTGCGGCAGGCCCAGGGCAGCGGCCGCCGCCGGGGCCAGGGGGCCGAGGAGTTCGCCGCTTCCGCGGACCTGCGGCAGGGCGGGACTCCAGACCTGATCCCCTACGTGCCCAACCCAGCTGCGCCGCTGCAGATCCCAGCCCAGGCGCAGGTTGTTGCCCTCTTCCCCCCAGCGCCAGTCGCCGAGCAGCCATCCCATCAGCCAGTCGGCCTGGTGCCGTAGCCAGAGCGGTCCGGTTTCACCGGCTGCGCGAGCCTGCTCCAGGAGCCGCAGGGCCCGGGCCACGCTGCTGCTGGGGCTGGCGGCTGGCCCTTCCAGCGCCAGGGTCGCCATCGTTCCCATCTGTTCGGGGCAGGCCAGGCTGTAGGGGAGAGCCTGGCCAAGATCCCCCGGCAGGGGGCTCCCGTCCGGCCGGCAGAGCATCACGGTGCCGGAGGTGCCGTCGAGGGCAAGGGCGGCGACCCGACGGCGTTTCGCCTCTGGCAGGCGCCGCACCAGGGATACCAGGCCGTCACGCCAGCTGCTGGGGTCTGGGAAGGGGCCGGGATAGGGGCAGGCGTGCTCCTCAACGAGCGGCTCGGGTGAGCCGGGTGCCAGCCAGGCCAGCCGCAGGCCACTGCTGCCGAGATCGACACCGAGAACAGCGTCGGGCCCGGCAGGATCAGGGGCTAGGGGCGGGGCCGGGCTCAGGCGGGGCTGGCGGCAGTGGTGCGGCCCGCGGTGGCCTGCTTGAGGGTCGCCGCGATGGTGTCCACCTGCTCCCAGGGGAGTTGGAGATCGTTGCGGCCGAAGTGGCCATAGGCGGCCACGTCCTGGTAGAAGCGTCCGCCGCGTTGCTGGGGCAGTTGACGTAGGCCGAAGGTTTCGATGATGGCCCCGGGCCGCAGATCGAAGTGCTCCTGCACCAGGGCGGTGAGGTCTTCGTTGCTCAGGGAGCCGGTCCCAAAGCTCTCCACCAGGATGCTCACCGGACGGGCCACGCCGATGGCGTAGCTGAGCTGTACCTCGGCCTTGCGGGCCAGGCCGGCGGCCACCAGGGCCTTGGCCACGTAGCGGGCGGCGTAGGCGGCGGAGCGATCCACCTTGGTGGGGTCCTTGCCGGAGAAGGCGCCGCCGCCATGGCGGGCGTAGCCGCCATAGGTGTCGACGATGATCTTGCGGCCGGTGAGGCCGGCGTCGCCCTGGGGGCCGCCGACCACGAACTTGCCGGTGGGATTCACCAGGAAGCGGGTGCCCTCTTCGCTGGGTTGCAGGGTGAGGTCAGCGGTGGCGGGCAGCACCACATGGGTCCAGAGATCGGCGCGAATGCGCTCGCGCAGGGCCTTCTCCTCGCTGATGCCGTCGACTTCGGCGGTGTGTTGCGTGGAGATCAGGATCGTGTCGATCGCGATCGGCTGCTCGTTTTCGTAGACGACGCTTACCTGGGTTTTGCCGTCGGGCAGCAGGTAGCCGAGGGTGCCGTCGTGGCGCACCTGGGCGAGGCGACGGGCGAGGCGGTGGGCCAGGCTGATGGGCAGGGGCATCAGCTCGGGCGTTTCGTCGCAGGCGTAGCCGAACATGATGCCCTGGTCGCCTGCGCCCACCTTGTCGAGCGGATCGCCAGCATGGTCATCGGCCTCATTCACCCCCTGGGCAATATCGGGCGATTGCTGGTCGAGGGCGACAAGCACGGCGCAGCTGTTGGCATCAAAGCCGCCGGCGCGGGCGCCGCTGTAGCCGATCTTCTCGATCACGCCGCGCACCAGGCTGTTGAAGTCCACCCGGGCGTTGGTGGTGATCTCGCCGGTGATCAGGCAGAGGCCGGTGTTCACAACGGTTTCACAGGCCACCCGGCTGGCGGGGTCCTGGCTCAGCACCGCATCGAGCACGGCGTCGCTGACCTGATCGCAGATTTTGTCGGGATGGCCCTCTGTGACGGATTCCGATGTGAAGACGTAACGGCTCATGCCCTGGGGCGGCGAGAAGAAGTGGCGAGCTTATGGCTTTGCCGTTTCCCCCCCGGGTGGCCGTGGACACCCAGAGGGGCGGCAAAGCCATAGGCACCCTTCGCTCAGGCAGGGCCGGGAGAGCGACCGGGCTCTGATTCCTTGTCGGGGGAGCTGCCTGGCGTGGGGCCGGGCGAAACCTGCAGCTCGCTCCAGTGGCCCAGGCGAGGCCCGTCTTCGCGCAGGGGTGGCGGCTCCCGCCAGCCCCCCCGGTAGCCGAGCACCACGGGCACACCCGCTGCGAGGGCCATGCGCAGATCACTGTCGGCATCTCCCACCAGGGCGCAGCGGCTCGGCTCAACACCCAACTCGGCGCAGAGGGCATGCACGGCTCGAGGGTCCGGTTTGGCGGGCCGGTGATCGGCGCTCCAGAGGCCCTGAAATCGGTCCTGGAGGCCATGGGCTGCCAGGAAGGCCCGGATGCCGGCCTCGTGGTCGTTGCTGATTACGGCGCAACCGATGCCGGCCTGCCGCAGCGAGGCCAGCAGGGAAGCCAGCCCCGGCGTGGGTTGGGGACGGTGGCCTGCCCCCTGGCCATGGAGGTCATCGGTGAGGGCGAACACCTGCTCGCTGACCGCCAGGGCATCGGGCCAACCCAGCCCCATCTGGGTGAGGGCGGTGGCGGTGGCGATCAGGTTGTGGTCGCGGCTGGCCACCGCCGTGATGCCGGCCGGATTGATGCGGCCGGCGCGTATGCCATAAGCCCGGCTGAGCAGGTCCTGGAGGTCGTGGGTCCACCGGGGCGCCTCCTCCAGGTGCGGGGTCGTCAGGCGCAGGCACGTGCGGATCCGCTCCTCGGCGAGCCCTTCGAGCATCGGCTCGCTGTGGCTCATGGTGCCGTCCTTGTCGAACAGCACAGCTTCTATCTCCCAGCCCGGGGGGCCCAGGGGAACCCCCCGTAGCAATAGGTGCGCCATTGACGGAGGCGGACGGACTGGACAGGCCGCGGCGGGGGATCAGTCGAGGCTGACGCCCATCGGCTCGCCGTCTTCTGCCTGCTCCAGCAGCATCTGCTTGTAGCGGGCTGCCATCTCCTCGGCCTTGTCGAACACCTTCTGGGGGTCGGTGAGCATGTCGCCGGGCTCGGGCTCCAGGGCCTTGGTGGAGAGGGAGATGCGACCGCGCTCAGCATCGAGGTCGATGATCATCACCTTCATCTGATCGTTGACGTTGAGCACCGTGTGGGGCGTTTCGATGTGCTCGTGGCTGATCTCGGAGATGTGCAGCAAGCCGCTGACGCCACCGATGTCGATGAAGGCGCCGTAGGGCTTGATGCCCCGCACGGTGCCAAGCACCACTTCGCCCACCTCGAGACGGTTCATCTTCCGCTCCACCAGGGCGCGGCGATGGCTGAGCACCAGGCGGTTGCGCTCCTCGTCCACCTCCAGGAACTTGAGGGGAAGGAAGTCGGCCACGAGCTCTTCCTTGGCCTTGCGGGTGCTGATGTGGCTGCCGGGGATGAAGCCCCGCAGGCCCTCCACCCGCACCAGGGCGCCGCCGCGGTTGGTGGCGAACACTTCGCTGTAGATCGTGGCGTCTTCCTTCTGGAGCTGCCGCACCCGCTCCCAGGCTCGCTGGTATTCGATCCGGCGGATCGAGAGGGTGAGCTGGCCGTCTTCGTTCTCCTCGCTGAGGATGAAGAACTCGCGCACCTCGCCGGGCTCGAGCACGTCGGAGAGGTGCTCCACCCGGTTGATCGACACCTCCTGCAGAGGCATGAAGGCGGCGGTCTTGGCGCCGATGTCAATCATCGCCCCCTTGGGCTCCAGGGCGAACACGGTGCCGTTGACGACGTCGCCGGGCTTGAAGTTGTAGTCGTACTTGCTGAGCAGCGAAGCGAATTCATCGAGGGTGAAGCCCACCCCCTCGCTGTCGCGGCTGCCGGCCCCGCGGCTGCTCGAATCGTCGGCGCTGGGCACCTCCTCCGGGATGGCCAGGTCGAGGTCCGCGGCGGCGTCAGAGCCGGCCAGGGCCTCCAAGGGAACCTCGACGGTGCCGAGTTCGGAAGAAGGGGTGACGGTCATGGAACGGGGGCGGGCTGCCGGAAGGCAGGACGAAGGGAAGCAACGTGCCTGCCCGCCAGCAATGCACGCCCGATCCCTGACTCTACCAATGGGCCTAGACGCCCAGAAGCCATGGCTCTTGAAGCCAGCCCCTTCGTTCCCTTCGTGTCCGCTGAGCCAATCAGCCCACCACGGCCAGCTGGTCGCTCTTTCGCCCACCGGGGCGGCCCCGGCTGTCCCCCAGGCCCTCCAGGGTGGCCACGAAATCGCTGACGCTGCGGAACTGGCGATAAACGGAGGCAAAGCGCACGTAGGCCACCTCACTCATGCCGCGCAATCGCTCCAATACCAGCTCGCCGATCTCGTTACTGCTCACCTCGCGGCCGTTGCGCTGCTGGAGGGCCAGCTCAATGTCGTCGACCACGGTTTCGAGCAGGCTTGGCTCCAGCCCGGTTTTCTCGCAGGCCCGCAGCAGGCCATGCAGCAGCTTGGAGCGGTTGAAGGTTTCTCGGTTGCCACTGCGCTTCACCACAGTGATCGGCACCGTTTCCACCCGTTCGTAGGTGGTGAAGCGGAAGTCACAGTTCAGGCACTCACGACGGCGCCTCACGCTGCGACCACTGTCTGCAGCGCGGGATTCCAGCACCCGACTGTCGGTGTGTTGGCAGGAAGGGCATTGCATGCCCGCGATCCCCGGCGTGTTTCAAGAGTGTAAGCAGCAGAATCGGCATTGAGAAGGGTGCAGCGGCCGCCTGTTTCGAGATTCCTGCTCTGGAGCATGGGAAGTGCGCGGGGGGCTGCCAGTGAAGAGCAAAGAAAAACCCCCGCTGGGAGGGCGGGGGCTGAAGGCGGTAGAAGGCCGTGGCTCACTTGCCGATCTTCGGGGGATCGCGGAAAGCGATCGCGAAGAAGAGGGTGGAGATGGCCAGGGCCAGGATGAGGATGTAAGCGAAGCTCTCCATGGGGAGTTCTCGGGGGGGAGTGGCGGAATCGCCCGGCGGTCAGCGGAGCGGGGAGCCGGCCGGGGGCACGAAACCCTCAGGCAAGCGGCGGGTGGAGCGGTCGCCCAGTTTCTGGAAGAGACCGAACTCCACCTGCTCGCCCAGATCGGGATCGATGCCCGCGAACACGTCGCGGTAGAGGGTGCGGGCTCCGTGCCAGATGTGGCCGAAGAAGAAGAGCAGGGCGAAGGTGGCGTGGCCGAAGGTGAACCAGCCGCGGGGCGAGCTGCGGAAAACGCCGTCGGAGTGGTAGGTCTCCCGGTCGAATTCAAAGGCTTCGCCAAGCTGGGCCTTGCGAGCCAGGCGCTTGACGTCGGCAGGGTCGGAGAACGACTGGCCGTCAAGCGCGCCGCCGTAGACGGTCGCGGTGACCCCCTGCTGCTCGAACGAGTACTTGGCCTCGGCGCGACGGAAGGGGATGTCAGCCCGCACCACACCATTCTGATCCTGGAGGATCACGGGGAAGTTCTCGAAGAAGTTCGGGAGGCGGCGAACCTCGAGGGCATTGCCTTCCCGATCGGTGAAGCTGATGTGACCAAGCCAGCCGGTGGGCAGGCCGTCGCCGTTCACCATGGGGCCTACCCGGAAGAGGCCACCCTTTGCCGGGCTGTTGCCCACGTAGTCGAAGAAGGCAAGCTTCTCAGGAACCTGAGCCCAGGCCTGGCTGAGGCTGGCGCCGTTGTCAAGAGCGGTCTGGACCCGCCGGTTGATTTCGGTCTTGAAATAGCCCTGGTCCCACTGATAGCGGGTGGGGCCAAACAGTTCGACTGGGGTAGCGGCGCATCCATACCACATGGTTCCAGCCACCACGAAGGCGGAGAAGAACACAGCGGCGATGGCCGAGGCGAGAACGGTTTCGATGTTTCCCATCCTCAAGGCCTTATAGAGGCGCTCGGGTGGGCGGGTGGTGATGTGGAAGATGCCGGCGATGATCCCGACAATGCCTGCAGCGATGTGGTGGGCAACGATGCCACCAGGGTTGAAGGGGTTGAAACCCTCCGGCCCCCAGGCAGGCTGTACCTTCTCGATGTGTCCGGTGATGCCGTAAGGGTCGGAGACCCACATCCCTGGGCCAAACACGCCAGTGAGGTGGAAGGCTCCGAAGCTGAAGCAGCCGAGGCCAGCGAGCAGCAGGTGGATGCCGAAAATCTTGGGCAGGTCGAGGGCGGGCTCGCCGGTTCGTGGGTCCTGCCAGATCTCGAGATCCCAGTAGGTCCAGTGCCAGATGGCAGCTAGGAAGAGGAGGCCGCTGAAAATGATGTGGGCAGCGGCTACGCCTTCGAAGCTCCAGAAGCCGGGGTCTACACCGGTTTCTCCGGTGATGCTCCAACCGCCCCAGCTGCCGGTGACACCCAGGCGGGCCATGAAGGGCATCACAAACATGCCCTGGCGCCACATCGGGTTGAGCACCGGGTCGGAGGGATCGAAGATGGCGAGCTCATAAAGCGCCATGGAGCCGGCCCAGCCGGCGACCAGAGCGGTGTGCATGAGGTGCACGGCCAGGAGTCGGCCCGGGTCGTTGATCACGACGGTGTGCACCCTGTACCAGGGCAATCCCATGGGGGGTCAGGTCTGGGTTGAGGTGATGATCGGCACAGCCGATCCGTTCGGCGATGGTAGAGGGTGCGGATGGCCGCACGGGGCTTCAGGTAACGGACCGCAACCGGCTGTCTCACAATGGGCTGCCCAACGCCTACTCCGGCCATGCCCGTCATCCGCTTCCTGCGCGAAGGTCGCGACGTGGAGTGCTCCCCGGGAGAGAATCTGCGCGAGGTGGCCCTGCGGGAGGGCATCGAGCTCTACGGGCTCAAGGGCAGACTTGGCAACTGCGGGGGCTGCGGGCAATGCATCACCTGCTTTGTGGATGTGGAGGGGGCCTCCCCTGGTGCCCTGACTGCCCAGACGGCGGTGGAGGAGCAGAAGCTGCGTCGGCGCCCGCAGACCTGGCGCCTGGCTTGCCAGGCCCTGGTGCAGGAGTCGTTGGTGGTGCTTACACGTCCCCAGGTGGGGCTGGCGGATCGGGAGTCGGCCCTGGCCCGCGCCCTTGCCGAGCCCCTTCCGGCGGGGCCCGTTGCCTGGCCCACGCCCCCCACCGCCGAGGAGCCCGACGAAGGGGCAGGGAGCGATGCGGCCCCGCCAACCGCAACGAGCGGTGAAGCCCCCGACGGTGACCCCGTTGGCGGGTGATACGTTCCCTTCACCCACGATCCAGCCATGGAAACCAACGATCTCGGCTTCGTTGCCAGCCTCTTGTTCGTCCTGGTTCCGGCGGTGTTCCTGATCGTCCTTTACATCCAGACCAGCAGCCGCCAGGGCAGCTGAGGCTTCTCCCGGTGCGGCCGCCGGATCGGCTCTTCCATCAGCGCCTGCCTTCCGGTTCCCGCACCAGCAGCACCGGCGCCGGGGCATGCACCCGGATGTAGTCGCTCACCGAACTGCCCAGCAGGCGGTCGAGATCCACTAAGGCTCGGGCCACCAGCGGCCGACGGTCCTGGGAGGCGATCACCACCAGATCAGCCTTCAGCTCGGCTGCCATGTCACACACGGTGCGGCCAATGTCGCCTGTGCGGTGTAGCGCCTGCATCGTTACCCCATAGCCACGGGCCCGTTGCACGGCCTTCTCCAGCACTTCATCGGTCGGGCTCCGCCCCCCCCGTGAGGGTGTGATGTCCTGGCGGGTCACATGCACCCCGCACAAGGTGCCCCCAGGAATCCCGGCCACCAGTTCGCAGGCCAGCCGGATGGCGTCGTCGCCCACGCCGGTGCCATCCACGGTCACCATCACGCGGTTGATGGCCCGCACGTAGAGGTCGTCCCGCACCAGCAGCATGGGCCGGGTGGACAGCTGGAAGACGTACTGGCTGGCGCTGTTCGCCAAAATCGACTGCAGGCGCCCGAGGCCTCGGGATCCCATCACAATCAGATCCGCGTCGATCTCGTCGGCCACCTTCAGCACGGTCTGTTTGGTGTCCCCCTCGCGGATCAGAGCGTTGACATCCCCGCTGCTCAGCCCCATGCGTCCGACGGCCGCCTCCATCAGCGCGGTGGCCTTCTGGCGGTGTTCCTGGAGATCCGCTCCCCCCTGCTCGGACATCACATGCAGCAGGTTGAGCCGCGCCTGGCGGCAAGGGGGGATTTCGCGCAACATCCGCACCATCTCCTCCACATGGCCGGTGCCGGAGTCGGCGATCAGAACGTTTCGGAACACGAGCATGAACGAGTCTCAGGGCCAGCCTATGGCGATTCCGCCGGCCCACTCCCGCACCTGGTGTCATCCGTGATGCAGCCCGCTCCCCGCAGTTCCCGTGCCCCCATGCCGGCAGGCTCGTCCTGGTGCCTGGAGCGCAGGGTTCTCCCCCAGCACACCGACCACGCCGGTGTGATGTGGCACGGGGCTTACCTGGCCTGGCTGGAGGAGGCCCGCGTGGAGGCCCTGGCGGCCGCGGGCCTTGCCTATAGCGACCTCTCGGCGCGCGGCCTTGAGCTGCCGGTGGTGTCTCTGGCGATCGACTACCGCCAGGCCCTGCTCCACGGGGAAGTGGTGCAACTCCGGAGTGAGGTGGGGGAGCGCCGGGGCGTGAAACTCCCCTGGTTCAGCCGTTTCGTGCGGGCAGATGGCCAGGTGGCGGCCGAAGCCCGCGTGGAGCTCGTGCTGGTGGACCTTTCTGAGGGGCCAGCCCGCCGGCGTCTGCTGCGGCAGCTGCCGGCCGACCTTCAGCTGGCGATCCAGCGACTGACAACCGGCCCTGACCACCCGCCATCCCTTCCGTAGTACATTTGTACTTTGTTTGGGGTGCTGGTGGTGCGTGGGGATGGCTCGCTCCGGGTTTTGGGAGCCGGTGGGGTGCCGCTGGCGCGCATCGGTTCCCCATGGAGCCGGGAGCGCCGGCTCTGGTGGCTCCTTTGGAGTGGCTGTCCGGGGGTGGGGCCCGTGCGGCTGCGGGCCCTGGAGGCCCATTTCGGAAGCCTGGCCTCCGCCTGGAGCGCTCCGCCCGAGGCCTGGGCGCCCGTTCCCGGCTGGGGGCACTCCCTGCGGTCCGCCGCCGAGGCCTTCCGCTCCCGTTGGGGGGATGACCCCTTGCCCCGCCTCGCGGTCCGGCTTCGCGGTGGCCGGGGCGTGCTGGTTCCTGGCGATGCCCGCTGGCCCCCTGCCATGGCGGGGCTCACCCGTCCGCCCCTGGCGCTGTGGTGGCGGGGGGATGGTTCTCTGTGGTCGTCGCTGACCCGCCGGGCAGCGGTGGCGGTGGTGGGCACCCGCAGGCCCTCCTCCCACGGCCTGGCCATGGCCCATCGCCTCGGTCAGGCCCTGGCCGGCGCGGGCTGGCCCGTAGTGAGCGGGTTGGCCGAGGGGATCGATGCGGAGGTGCACCGTGGTGCGCTGGCCAGCGGCGGTTTCCCTGTAGGGGTTCTGGGCACGCCGCTCGAGCGGGTCTACCCGCGCCATCACGCCAGCCTCCAGGCCCACGTGGGGCGTCGCGGGTTGCTGGTCAGCGAACAGGCCCCGGGTGCCGCGGTGCTGCGCGGCCACTTCGCCAGCCGCAACCGGCTCCTGGTGGCCCTGGCACGGGCGGTGGTGGTGGTGGAGTGCCCGCGTGTCAGCGGTGCTCTCCATTCCGCCGATCTGGCCTGGAGCGAAGGGTTGCCCCTCTGGGTCGTCCCCGCGGATGCTGCCCGGATTTCCGCGGCCGGCAGCAATCGGCTGCTGGCCCGTGGGGCCACGCCTCTGCTGGATCCCACCGATCTGCTGGCGCCGCTAGGGCCCGGTCCCCTGGCGGCGCGCCCTGGCTCCTCGCCGCCTGGTGCGGGCTCCGGGCTGCTCCCCCCTCTGCAGGCTGCCGATTCCGCCTTGCTTGAGGCAGTGGGCGGAGGGGCATCGCTCGAGCAGCTCGCCCTGGCCCTTGGCAGGCCCCCCGGCCAGCTTGCCCCCCACCTGCTGCAGCTCGAGCTGGCCGGCCTGCTTCGGGCCGAGCCCGGCCTGCGCTGGCGGCCCACGGCACCAGCTTCCTCGGCCCCTTCTTAAACTGCTGCCATGGTGCATCCCTCTGCCCCATCGGCCGCACCGTCCCTGCCGTGTGCAGAGCGGATCGGGGGTCATGCGCTGCTCGCCTGGCGCCGTAGCCAGCTCGCCCGCGGTGGCCGCCCAGCGGATTTCGACTGGCTCCTGGATCTGGGGGGGGGTCTGCGCTGGGCAGAGCTCCAGAAGCTGCGCCTGGTTCCGGAGAGGGTTGTGGCGCTGCGGTTGGCCCGGCCTGGCCTGGAGGCTCTGTGGGTCCGTCACCTCATCAATCGCGAGCCCCTGCAGTACCTGGTGGGCCTCTGCCCATGGCGGGATCTCGACCTGCTGGTGGCCCCCGGTGTGCTCATCCCCCGGCAGGAAACCGAGCTCCTCATCGAGCACGCCTGCGCGGGGCCCGATGCGCCCACCCTCTGGGCCGACCTTGGCACCGGCTCCGGCTGTCTGGCGGTCGCTCTGGCCCGGGCCTTTCCCGCCGCCGCCGGCCTGGCGGTGGACGTCAGCCCAGCGGCCCTTGTGCAGGCCGCAGCCAATCTCGCCCACCATGGCTTGCGGGATCGGGTGGGTCTGCACCACGGCAGTTGGTGGGCTCCCCTGCGGCCCTGGTGGGGGCGCGTGAATCTGGCAGTGGCCAACCCGCCCTACATCCCCACCACTCTTCTGGCGGGCCTCGATCCGGTGGTTCGCGACCACGAGCCCAGCCTGGCTCTCGATGGCGGAACGGATGGTCTGGTGGCGATCCGTGCGGTGGTGGCCGGCGCGCTTCGCGCGCTCGCTCCTGGGGGCAGGTTGCTCGTGGAGCATCACCACGACCAGAGCGAAGCCGTGTTGCAGCTCCTCGGCGAGGCCGGTCTGGAGGAGATGCGCGCCCACCGCGACCTCGAGGGGATTGCCCGTTTCGCCAGCGCTCGCCGGGCTGAGGTAGGGCGGTGAGATCCTCTTCCGGTGCCTGGATCCTGGATCCGGATGCCCTGGTCGCCCACCTGCGCGACGGCGGTGCGGCCCTCTTCCCCACCGACACCCTCCCCGCGCTGGCGGCCCTCCCTGAGGCGGCTCAGCGTCTCTGGGCCCTCAAGGCGCGCCCCGCCCACAAGCCCCTGATCCTAATGGGGGCGGATCTGCTCCAGTTGCGTGATGCGCTGGACCACCCCTGGTCTGCTGCCTGGCTGGAGATGGCCGGTGCGGTCTGGCCCGGCGCCGTTACGTTGGTCCTCCCGGTATCCGGGGCCATCGCGGAGAGCCTCCATCCTGGTGGAGCCACCCTGGGTCTGCGGGTCCCGGCCAGTGAACGGGCCCGCTCCCTGCTCCGGCGCACCGGCCCCCTGGCCACCACCAGCGCCAACCGTTCCGGTGAAGATCCCATCCGCGATCCCGCCGAGGCTGCCCGGATCTTCCCGGAGCTGCCCTGCCTGGGGCCCTTGCCCTGGCCCACTGGATCCGGCCAGGCCAGCACGGTGCTCGCGTGGTGCCCCGATCGGGAGGGATCTGCTGCGCAGCCCTGGCAGGTGCTGCGCTCTGGTGCCACGATCCCTCCAACGGGAGTCTCCCCGGCATGATCGGCCTGACCCTGGTGCTGCTTGGCGTTCTCACGCTGTACCACTGGCTGCTGGAGCCGTTCGTTCGGATCGTCACCCCGCTGCTCAGCCTCACCTG
>CANEWU010000050.1 GCA_947442825.1 Synechococcaceae cyanobacterium | reverse complement strand
GCCTGGCGCGAGAGGCGGCCCACGCCCTGGGGCTCAGCGCCTGAGCTCAGAGGGCGCCGCGGCGGTAGAAGAGGATGAAGATCACAGCCGGACCGGCCAGGGTGATCAGGGCCAGGGCTCCGAAGTTGGCAATCAGGTGGAAATCGATGCCCATGGTGCGACGGATCGTGCGAAAGGCGCTGGACCCGACCCTAGAGGTCGGCGGGCCCACCCCCACCGGCGCAATGGGCCACTGTGACGGCTTGTCACAGCCCGCCTGGCGCTGCATCCAGGGCTGCGGCGCCTGCTGCCGCCTCGATCCCGCCCTGCGCCCCGAGGCCCTCGATGCCCTCAACGCCGAGCAGCGCCACCAATACCTGGCGATGGTGGGTCCCGACGGCTGGTGCATCCACTTCGACACCGGCGGCCGTCGCTGCCGCGTCTACGCCGATCGACCCGACTTCTGCCGGGTTGAAAACCTGATGCGCCTGTTCGGGGCGGAGGGGGAGGAGGCCGACACCCTGGCCATCCGCTGCTGCACCGAGCAGATCCGCAGTGAATACGGGGGCCGTGGCAGGGTGATGCGGCGCTTCCTGCGCGCCATCCGTCAGCGGCCATGAGCGACTTCCCCGCGGGCGCCCCCAGCGACCCCACCCCCGATCCGGTCCCGCCGGCGCCGCCCGCGGTGGCCGGGCCCCAGGCGGGTGAGGGGGGGGGCGGCTGGTTTGCGGTTTTCCTGAGCACCGCCACCACCGTCTTCCTGGCAGAGCTGGGCGACAAGACCCAGCTGGCCGCCCTGCTGCTCTCCGCCGAGTCGGGCCGGCCCCTGGTGGTGTTCGTAGGCGCCTCCCTGGCCCTGATCTGCTCCAGCCTGGTGGGGGTGCTGCTGGGCCGCTGGCTATCCACCGTGTTGCCGGGCCACCAGCTGGAGCGGCTGGCCGGAATCCTGATGGTGGCCCTGGGTCTGGGGCTCGGACGCCAGGCGGCGCTGCACCTGGTGGCCGTGGCCCCACCGGCCGGCCTCACCCCCTGACCTCCTCCCCACCGCCATGCCCTTCGCCCTGCTGGCCTCCACCTTCGCCACCGTCTTTCTGGCGGAATTGGGCGACAAAACCCAGCTGGCGATCGTCAGCATCAGCGGCACCTCCAACCGCCCCGGCGCCGTGTTCGCGGGCAGCGCCGCCGCCCTGGTGCTCGCCAGCCTGGTGGGGGCCGCCGCCGGCGGCTCCCTCTCCAGCCTGATCCCCACCGACGCCCTGCAGTTGGCCGCCTCGGTGGGCTTCCTGATCCTCGGCACGCGCCTGATCCTGCGCTCCCGGGCGGGGGCAGCAGCGGAGGCTGGGGAAGGGGGGGAGGAGGCGGGGCCCACCGCTCCCTAAAGTCGGATGATCCCCGGTGGCGAGCGACCGGCCGCGGGATCCGACGGCCAGGCCCCGGATCCCGACCGCGGCACCGCCCGTTCCCCCACCCCACGCCGCCTCACGTCGATCCGCTGACGCGGCCCCGGGACCCCCTCCGCCCGAGCCCCCCAAGACGAGACCCTCGATGAAGTTCACGGTCGCCCATCTGCTCGACCAGCTCTCCAGCGGCGCAACCCTGCCGCTGGCCTCCCTGGAGAAGACCCTCGGCCTGAGCGACGAGGAGGACCGCCTGCAGCTGCGCATTGGCCTCGATGCCCTGCAACGCCTGGCGCTGATCGAGGAAACCGACGACGGCCTGCGGCGCCAGGAGTCCCCCGAGCTGATCGCGGCCCGGCTGCGCTGCTCCAGCAAGGGCTTCTGCTTCGCCCTGCGCGAAGACGGCGACGAGGACATCTACATCCGCGATCACCAGCTCAACCACGCCTGGAACGGTGACCGGGTGCTGGTGCGCATCACCCGCGAAGGGGGGCGTCGCCGTTCCCCGGAGGGATCGGTGCAGTGCATCCTCGAGCGCACCACCGACAGCCTGCTGGCCCAGGTGGAGCAGCAGGAGGAGCGGCTGGTGGCGATCCCGCTCGACGACCGCCTGCTGACCACGATCGAGTTGCCGGAGGCCGATGCGGTGCATCTGCAGCCGGAGCAGGAGTCGGTGGTGGAGGTGCGGATCGACCGCTTCCCGGTGGCCCAGCACGGTGCCCGCGGCCACGTGGCCCGCAGCCTGCCGGTGAATGGTGGTGAGGCGGCCGATGCGGATCTCCTGCTCGCCAAGCACCGCCTGCACGAACGCCCCAGCCCCCCCAAAGCGGGCCTGCGGGCCGCGGTGGGCAAGGAGCGCGACGACCTCACGGCCCTGCCCACCCTGCTGCTGACCGCCTGGGGCGGCACGGACGCCCCCGCGGTCCCCGCCCTGTCCCTGGAGGAGCGCGAAGGTGGCGGCTGGCGCCTCTGGCTGCACGCCCCCTCCGTGGCGGAGCGGGTGGCGCCCGAGGGTGCCCTCGACCTCTGGCTGCGGGAGCAGGGCGACAGCCTCTGCCTCGGCCGGCGCTGGCTGCCCCTGCTGCCTGCGGCCCTCACCAAAGACACCGGCCTGCGCGCCGGGGCAAGCGCGCCGGCGCTTTCGCTGGCGATGGAGCTGGCGGCCGACGGCAGCGTGGAGCATTTCCGCTTCTCGCTCACCACGATCCGCCCGGATGCCCGGGTGGAGCCGGAGGCCCTGGCCGCCCTGGCGGAGCGCAAACCCCGGGCCCGCACCGTGCCGGCGGCCCTCAAGGCCTTGAAAGATCAGCTGCCCCTGCTGGAGCAGCTGATCACGGTGAGCGGCCTGCTGCGCGAGCGGCGGCGTGCCACCGGCTCCTTTGAGCTCGACCTGCCGATGCCCGATCTTGCGAGCCTGGGGGATCTGCGCCAGCCGGCTCCGGAGGCCCCCGCCGCCGGCTGGTTGGTGGCCCTGCCCGATGGCCATCCGGTGGCGATCCTGCGGGAGGTGGTGCTGCTGGCCGAGCGCTGCCTGGGCCAGCACCTGGCGGCCCTGGAGCTGCCCGCCCTCTATGCCGTTCAACCCCCGGCCGACCCCGCCGGCCTCAACGAGGTGGCCAAGGCCGCCCTGGCGCTGGAGATCCCCCTGGAGCTCAGCGCCGAGGGCAACGCCGATGCGGCCGAACTGGCCGCCGCCTTCGCCGCCACCGACCGGCGCCGCGCCCTCCAGCAGCAGCTCCGTGAGGCCCTGGCCCCGGTGGAGCTGGGCGCGGAGGCCGGCCCCCACGGGCTGGCCGGTGAGCCCACAGCCCTGGCCCCCTGGTGCCTGCCCGGCCTCCACTACGCCGACCTGTGGAACCAGCAGATGTTGATCACGCTGCTGCTGGAGGGCAAGAACCGCCCGAGCGTGCGGCACCGCACCACCGTCGACCTCGCGGGTGACAGCTGCCATGGCGCCGTGGACTGGCCCCTGCTCACCCCCTCCCAGCTCACCCCCTTCCAGGAGGCGCAGGTCCGCGGCCTGGCGGGCCGTCTCAACGGCCGCTCCCGGCTCCTGCACGAGGTGAGCCAGGACGTGCTGGCCCTGGCCCAGGCCCGCCATGCCGAATCCCTGGTGGGCCAGACCCTGCCCGGCATGATCAGCGGCGTCCAGAGCTACGGCTTCTTCGTGGAGGTGCCCCCCTCCGAGGTGGAGGGTCTGGTGCACGTCAGCTCGCTGAAGGACGACTGGTACGAGTACCGCTCGCGCCAGAGCCGGCTGGTGGGACGCAAGTTCCGCCGCACGTACATGATCGGCGACCCGGTGGAGGTGGTGATCGAGAAGGTGGATCCCCTGCGTCACCAGATCGATCTGGCGGTGGTCCAGCCAGAGCTGGCCGAGCCCCCGGCCGCGCTGGAGCAGGGCCTGGCGAGCGGCGAGGACAGGGTTCTGATCGGCAGCGACGACGACACAGAGGAGGACGAGCCCGACTTTGAGCGCTCGGCCGATTGAGGTGACACCGCTGCCCCCTGCCGCGGACGACCCGGTGGTGCTGGCCATCTCCGGCGCCTCTGGCCAGCCCCTGGCGGAGCGGGCCCTGCAACTGCTGCTCCAGGCCGACCTGCCGGTGGAGCTGGTGGTGAGCCGCGGCGCGATCCAGGTGTGGCAGGCGGAACTGGGGGTCACGGTGCCGTCGGAGCCCGCCGCCCAGGAGCGCTTCTGGCGGGCCCGCTGCGGCAGTGGCGGGCGGCTGCGCTGCCATCGCTGGAACGACCAGGCGGCGGCGATCGCCAGCGGCAGTTGCCGCACCCGCGGCATGGTGATCCTGCCGGCGAGCATGGGCACGGTGGGGCGAATCGCCAGCGGCGTGGCCCTGGATCTGATCGAGCGGGCGGCGGATGTGCATCTCAAGGAGGCCCGGCCCCTGGTGATCGCCCCGCGGGAACTTCCCTGGAACCTGGTGCACCTGCGCAACCTCACGGCGCTGGCGGAGGCCGGCGCCCGCATCGCCCCCCCGGTGCCGGCCTGGTATCACCGGCCCACCAGCCTGGAAGACATGGTGGATTTTCTGGTGATCCGCATCTTCGACAACCTGTCGCTCAACCTGGGGGATCTGCGCCGTTGGGAGGGCCCGCTGGCCCCGACCACACCGGGGCCCATCGCGTCTCCGCCGTCCCTCTGAATTCACCGTGCTGCGCCGACTGCTGCTGTTGCCCCTGCTCTCGCCGCTGCTGGCCCTGCTGGTGGTCGGAGCCCTCAATCCGCGGCCGGGCGTGAGTTTGCGGCTGCTCACCTGGAGCTCGCCGCCCCTGCCGCTGGGGGCCTGGATTGCCCTGGCGGGCGCCGGCGGAGCGGCCCTCAGCGCCGGTGCCACCTCCCTGGCCCTCGGCGAGGGGAGCGCCCCGCTGCGGCGCCAGGTGCGCCGGCGGATGGGGGCCCAGAGCCCCGAACCCTGGGAGGAGGAGCCGCTGGAGGCGAGCGAACCCCAACGGCGGCAGCGCTGGCGGGAGGACCCGCCCGCCGCAAACGCCAACGCCTACGCCAACGCCGCCCCACCGGCCGGGATGGGCGCGGGCCGCAGCCGCGCCCCGGGGGAACCGCTGCCCACCGTGGCGGTGCCCTTCCGGGTGATCCGGCGCGGCGGCGGCGGCCCCCCGCCGCAAGACGAGCCCCTGCGCGCCCGCCGCCGCAGCTGGCAAGCCGAGAGCAGCCGCGAGCCCGTCGCCGAGCCGGTGCCAGCGGGCGATGACTGGGAGGCGGCCGCCAGCGACGATTGGTGATCAGTGGGCGCCGCTCTGCCTAGAGTCCGCCGCACCGTCTCCCCCCCAGCCGCGGTGAGCACCAGCCCCACTCCCGACCCCCAGGCCACGCCCGCAAAGGAGGCCGCCGCCAGCGGAGCCGCCGCCGCCAGCGAAGCGCCCGCCGCCGCCAAGGCCAAAGCCAAGCCACCCGCCCCCGAGGACCAGCCCTTCGAGACCTTCGTGCCCCAGCTGCTGCTGCCGGCGCTGGCCAAGGAGGTGCAGAGCTACGGCGGACCGGCGCCGGAGCTGGCTTTCCTCCAGGGACCGATGCCCGTGGTGGGAAGCGAGTGCTGGATGGTGACCGGCGAGCTGCCGGGCGAGCGGCGCTTCTGGCTTTGCTTCACCCAGCCCGACATCGCCTCGGCCAAGACGATCGCGGTGGCAGAGGCCGGTGCCAACCCGAGCCTGCTGGAGTCGTTCCTGATCGATGAGAAGAAGATGAGCCTGGCCCTGTTGGTGTCGCGGCTGGTGCAACGGCTCAACGGCCAGAAGTGGCTCGGGCCCAACTGAGCCAACCCCGGCTTCACAGTCGCCCCGCCCCGTGCTCCCAGGCTCCTACGATGCCCGCACACGCCCCGCCGTCCGCCCGGAATTCGATGGTGCCTCCCGCCGCGACAGCCTCCACCGCCTCCTCCGGCGCCGCCACCTCCCCGGCGCTGGGCAGCCCCGAGGCGCCCGCGATCAAGGATCCGGCGAAGGACACGATCCTGACGCCCCGCTTCTACACCACGGATTTCGAAGCGATGGCGGCGATGGATCTGCGGCCCAACCAGGCGGAGCTGGAGGCGATCTGCGAGGAGTTCCGCAAGGACTACAACCGCCACCATTTCGTTCGCAACGCCGAGTTCGATGGCGCCGCTGACAAACTCGATCCGGAAACCCGCAAGGTGTTTGTCGAGTTTCTCGAGCAGAGCTGCACCTCCGAATTCTCCGGCTTTCTTCTCTACAAAGAACTCAGCCGTCGCATCAAGGAAAAGAATCCGCTGCTGGCGGAGTGCTTCGCCCACATGGCGCGCGATGAGGCCCGCCACGCCGGCTTCCTCAACAAATCCATGGCCGATTTTGGCCTGCAGCTCGACCTGGGCTTCCTGACCTCGCACAAGGCCTACACCCACTTCAAGCCGGAATACATCTTCTACGCCACGTATCTTTCCGAGAAGATCGGCTACTGGCGCTACATCACCATCTTCCGCCATCTCGAGCAGAATCCCGAAAGCAAGATCTTCCCGATTTTTAACTTCTTCGAGAACTGGTGTCAGGACGAAAACCGCCATGGCGATTTCTTCGACGCCTTGATGAAGGCCCAGCCCAAGAGCGTCACCGGTCTGCGGGCGCGCCTCTGGTGCCGTTTCTTCCTGCTGGCGGTGTTCGCCACGATGTACGTGCGCGACGTGGCCCGCAAGGAGTTCTATGAGGCCCTCGGTCTCGACGCCCGCACCTACGACGAGCTGGTGATCCGCAAGACCAACGAAACCTCAGCCCGCGTCTTCCCCGTGGTGCTCGACGTCGAAAACCCCCGTTTCTGGGAGGGCCTCGAGCGGCTGGTGACCAACAACGCCGCCCTCAGCCAGGCCGACGACAGCGGCGCCCCCGCTCCCCTCAAGCTGCTTCGCAAGCTGCCCCACTGGGTCGGAAACGGCCTGGAAATGGCCAAGCTGTTCCTGATGGCGCCGATCCGCAGCGAGCGCTTCCAACCGGCGGTTCGCTGATCCTCCCTTGACCGTCACCACCGATTCCCGCCCCGCCAGCGGCCCCACCGGCGATACCTGGCTCAATCCCCTCTGGCGCTCCCGCCTCGAACCGCTTCTGGCGGCTGGCCGGGCCGCCGGCGCCGATCTGGTGGAGGTGTTCCTCGAGCGCACCGATCACCTCGGCGTGCTGGCCGAGCAGGAGGCGATCACCAGCGTCAGCCCCGCCTTCGGCATGGGGGCAGGCCTGCGGGTGTTTCTGGGCGAGCGCGACGGCTTCGTGAGCACCAACGACCTCAGCGCCGCCGGCCTGATCGAGGCCCTCGACCAGGCCCTGGGCATGCTCGGCCTGCTGCGGCCAGCCCAGGGCAGCGGCGGTTTCGAGGGCCTGCTGGCCCTGCGCGACCACGGCCAGGGCAAAGACCACTGGCTGGCCCTCTGCCCGGGGCTGGGGGATGCCACCGCCAAGCTGCTGCTCGGCACCGACCGGCTGCAGCGCCACGGTCACCACCTGCAGGCCCGCCGCGGTAATTACGCCCGCGACTGGCAAGAGGTGCTGGTGGCCGCCAGCGACGGCACCTTCGCCCGCGATGTGCGCCTGCACCAGTCGTTGGGGTTGAGCGTGCTGGCCGCCGATGGCGAACACCGCGCCAGCCTGGGGCGCCGCTACGGCACCAGCGACCGCCCCGAAGCCCTCCACCACTGGGACGCCGACGATTCCGCCCAGGATCTCTGCGGCAGCGCCGCCACCATGCTCTACGCCGATTACGTGGAGGCCGGCCAGCTGCCGGTGGTGCTCGCCAACCGCTTCGGCGGCGTGATCTTCCACGAAGCCTGCGGCCACCTGCTGGAAACCACCCAGCTGGAGCGGGGCACCACCCCCTTCGCCGACCGCATCGGCGAGACGATCGCCCACGAAGCCGTCACCGCCATCGATGAGGGCCTCACCGGCGGCGCCTTCGGCTCGCTGGCGATGGACGATGAGGGGATGGAACCCCAACGCACCGTGCTGATCGAAAACGGCGTGCTGCGGGCCTTCCTGAGCGACCGGGCGGGCGAACGGCGCACCGGCCATGCGCGCACGGGCAGCGGCCGTCGCCAGAGCCATTCCTTCGCGGCCGCCAGCCGCATGCGCAACACCTTCATCGCCGCCGGCCCCCACAGCCCGGACGATCTGATCGCCTCGATCGACCGGGGGCTGTACTGCAAGTCGATGGGGGGCGGCAGCGTCGGGCCCACCGGCCAGTTCAACTTCGCGGTGGAGGAGGGCTACCTGATCGAGAACGGCTCCCTCACCCGCCCGGTGAAGGGCGCCACCTTGATCGGCGAGGCCAAGGAGGTGATGCCGCGCATCTCGATGTGCGCCAACGACCTGGAGCTGGCGGCCGGCTTCTGCGGCTCGGTGAGCGGCAGCATCTTCGTGACCGTCGGCCAGCCCCACATCAAGGTGGATGGCATCACCGTGGGGGGCCGCTGACCATGGCCACCACCCTCGACGCCGAGACCCTGCGCAGCCGCCTCGAGCAGCTGGCGGCCCATGAGGGCATTGATCGCTGGGATCTGGGCGCCGCCTGCAGCACCGACACCTCCGTGCAGGTGGATCGGGGCGAGGCCAAGCAGATGAAGGGCGCCCAGCGCAGCGCGATCACCGTGCGCGTCTGGAATGGCGCCGGCCTGGTGGGCATCACCAGCACCTCCGACCTCAGCGACGAGGGCCTGCGGCGCGCCCTCAGCGGCGCCCACGCCGCCAGTGCCTTCGGCAACCCCGAGGACATCCCCGCCTTCTCGCCCCTGGCCACCGCTCCGGTGCCCACGCTCGATCAGCCCCTGCACGAGCCCCGCAGCATCCTCACCCTGCTCGACACCCTGCGCGACGCCGAGCGCGACCTGCTCGGCCGCCATCCCGCGATCCAGACGGTCCCCTACAACGGCCTGGCCCAGCGGCGCAGCGAGCGCCTCTACCTCAACAGCAACGGCGCCTGCCGCCAGCAGCGCCTGACCACCGCCAGCCTCTATCTCTATGCCCGGGCCGAGGAGGCGGGCCGCAAACCGCGCAGCAGCGGCGCGGTGCGCCTGGCCTACGGCGCCGACGACCTCGACATCGCCGGCTGCGTCGAAGAGGCGGCCGAGCGCACCATCGCCCACCTCGACTACGCCCCGATCGCGACCGGTCGCTACGTGTGCGTATTCAGCCCGGAGGCGTTTCTCGATCTGATCGGCGCTTTCAGCGGCATGTTCAACGCCCGGGCGGTGCTCGATGGCGTCAGCCTCAGCCGGCGCGAGAGCCTGGGGGAGTCCCTGGCGGTGCCCTTCCTCGACCTGCACGACAACGGCCTCCATCCCGGCAACATCGGCGCCTCCGCCTTCGATGGCGAAGGCACCCCCACCCGGCGTCTCACCCTGCTGGAGGGGGGCGTGCTGCGCAACTTCCTCCATTCCGAAGCCACCGCCCGCGCCTTCGCGGTGGAGCCCACGGGCCATGCGGGGATGGGCGCCAAGGTGTCGGTGGGTCCCGACTGGTTCGAGGTGGGCCCCACCCCCGGCAGCGAAGGCGGCGCCAGCGGCCTCGATCGCTTCGCCCCCTCCGGGCAACGCGGCGGCGAGCGGCCCGAGCTGGTGGTGATCGATTCGCTCTCGGCCCTGCACGCCGGCGTCAAGGCCAGCCAGGGCTCCTTCTCCCTCCCCTTCGACGGCTGGCTGATCGAGAACGGCCAGCAGCGCTCGATCGAGGCCGCCACCGTCGCCGGTGACATCCGCGAGGTGCTGCAGCGCATCGTGGGCTTCGAGGGCGAGGCCAAGATCACCCCCGATGGCCTCTGCCCCTGGGTGTGGGTGGAGGGCCTGAGCGTCACGGGCGACGCCTGAGGCCCGTCGCCGATGCGGATCCTGTTCTGGGGCACCCCCGCCTATGCCGTGCCCAGCCTCGACGCCCTGGTGGCGGCCGGCCATGAGCTGGTGGGGGTGGTGAGCCAACCCGATCGGCGGCGCGGCCGCGGGGGGGCCACGATGGCCTCGCCGGTGAAGGAGCGGGCGCTGTCGCTGGGGTTGCCGGTGGTGACCCCGGCCCGGATCCGGCGCGAACCCGACACCCAAGCGGCCCTGGGGGCCCTGGGGGCGGACCTGTCGGTGGTGGTGGCCTTCGGCCAGATCCTGCCGCTGGAGGTTCTGCAGGCGCCGCCGCTGGGCTGCTGGAACGGCCACGGCTCCCTGCTGCCCCGCTGGCGCGGTGCGGCGCCGATCCAATGGGCCCTGCTGGAGGGCGACAGCCATACCGGCGTGGGGATCATGGCGATGGAGGAGGGCCTCGACACCGGGCCGGTGCTGCTGGAGCGATCCCTGCCGATCCACCTGCACGACAACGCCACCACCCTGGGCGAGCGGCTCTCGGCGCTCACCGCCGAGCTGTTGGTGGAGGCGCTGCCCCGCATCGAGGCGGCCGGGCCGGGGCCGGAGGCGGAACGCTGGCCGCGGCTGGGGCTACGGCCCCAGGGGGAGGAGGGGATCACCCACGCGCGCCTGCTGCAGCGGGACGATCAGCGCATCGCGTGGGGGGCCTCCGCGCTGGCGATCCATCGCCGCATCCAGGGGCTCCATCCCAACGCCCACGCCCAATGGCGGGGGCGGCGCCTGAAGCTGCTGGCGAGCGAACCGCTGGTGCGCCGCCTGGCCGATGCACCGGGAACGGCACCGGGGACGGTGCTGGAGGTGGTGAAGGAGGTGGGGCTGGTGGTGGCCACCGGCGACTGCCCGCTGCTGCTGCGCGCGGGGCAGCTGGAGGGGAAGCCGGCGGCGGAGGGCGGCCGGCTTTTGCAACAGCTGGGGGCGACGGCCGGGGAGCAACTGCAGGACGGCGCCTGAGGCAAATCGGAAGGTGATATAAAGAAACGGGAGATTCTGCTTACGTTCTGTGTTGTCAGCGGAACCACACAGCTATCGGGCTGGGACAGGGTTGTAGACCGGAGTTGTTCCACCGATCGGGATCCATGGGAAGCGAGCTGTCCTTCGTCAACGCCACCGGGTCCGGTTGCGTGATCTTCCGGGAAACCACCGGTCGGTATGTGGTGAGCCGGGAAGAGGAACCACGCCAACAGCTACGCGTCGCCACCTTGGCGGCAGCCCATGCGGCCTGCCGGGGCCTTGAGCGGCAGGAACAGCACAAGGAGCGCCTGCGAGCCTGATCGCCTGGAGACCACCACCAGAGCGTCCTGAGCAGATCGTCCTCACTAGAGCGTCCTCAGAACTGCTGATTCACTGCTAGCAAACCTGGGCAAGTTCAGCACCTGTGCCATGCAAAACCCCGCCGCACTCTTTGGAGGTGGCGGGGTTGTTTTTTGGAGATCCTGGGGTGAGCCCGGGACGGGCGGCGTTCAGGCCGGTGTGAGCGGATCAGGCTGGCGGCGATGCAGCTGGTGCAGGCCTTCGAGCTGGTTGTGCACAGACACCAGCTGATCGCGGATGTGTTGGCTGTTCTCGATACGAGAAAGGGTGAGCAGCATGGTTTCGATCTGCGCCTTGCAGTTGATCAGCACACGGCACTCGGGTGAACCGGGTTCGTAGGGCATGGCAGGCGAAGGAAGGGGGGAAAGCGGCCGGTGGGCAAGGGATCCGGTGGCCCGGACCTGACCCCAGTGGACCGCAGTGGCGGGCGACGGACTGTCGCAACCGCTGCAGAACCGGCGCCGGCTCCGCGGGTTGCGTCTTCAGCGGCGCGGACGGGCGCTGCGGCCGGCCTGGGGGCGTCCTTGGCTCCGGCCCTGGCCCCGGCCCTGGCCGCCGCTGCGGCCGCGGCCGCCGCTGAGGTCGAGGGGGGGGGCCGAGAGGATCTTGGGCTCGAAGCCCGGCACCTCCTGGCGCGGCAGCTTGTTGCCGATCAGGCGCTCGATCGCCCGCAGCAGTTCGTGCTCCTCGGCCGCCACCAAGGACACGGCATGGCCCTCATAGCCGGCCCGGCCGGTGCGGCCGATGCGGTGCACGTAGTCCTCGGCCACGTTGGGCAGATCGAGGTTCACCACATGGGGTAGCTGCTGGATGTCGATGCCGCGGGCGGCGATGTCGGTGGCCACCAGCACGCGCAGCTCGCCGCTCTTGAAGCCCGAGAGGGCGCGGGTGCGGGCCCCCTGGCTCTTGTTGCCATGCAGGGCGGCCGCGGGCAGTCCATCCTGGATCAAGCGGTCGGTGAGGCGGTTGGCGCCGTGCTTGGTGCGCGAGAACACCAGCACCTGCTCCCAGCCGTTGCTGCGGATCAAGTGGCTGAGCAGGTCGGGCTTGCGATCCATGTCGCAGGGGTGGAGCACCTGGGCGACGCTCGGGGCGGCATGGTTCTCCGGGGTGGCCTGCAGCGACACCGGCTGATGGAGCAGGCCGGTGGCCAGCCGCCGGATCTCGGGCGAGAAGGTGGCGGAGAAGAGGAGGTTCTGGCGGCGTTCGGGGAGGAGGGCCAGGATGCGGCGGATGTCGCGCAGGAAGCCCATGTCGAGCATCCGGTCGGCCTCATCGAGCACCAGAACCTCCACCCGATCGAGCCGCAGCGCCCGCTGTTGATGCAGGTCCATCAGGCGGCCTGGGGTGGCCACCAGCACGTCGGCGCCCCGGCGGAGCCGGACGATCTGGGGGTTGACGCTCACCCCCCCGAAGACCACATCGGAGCGCAGATCGAGGTAGCGGCCGTAGGCGGTGACGCTGTCGGCCACCTGGGCGGCCAGCTCACGGGTGGGGGTGAGCACCAGGGCGCGCACGACGCCGGCGCGGGCATGGGGCCCATGGCGCAGCCGCTCGAGCAGCGGCAGGGTGAAGCCGGCGGTCTTGCCCGTACCGGTCTGGGCGGCGGCGAGCACGTCGCGGCCCTCCAGCACCGCTGGGATGCACTGCTTCTGGATCGGCGAGGGGTGGCGGTAGCCCTTGGCGGCCACCGCCTTAAGCAGGGGCTCCCCCAGGCCCAGCTCCGCAAAGTCGGCCGCCAGGCCCGCCACCGGGGCGCTGCTGGGGGCGCTGCTAGGGGCGGCCGTTTCGGCCTCAGCGCCAGGGGAGCCGCCCGGGGCCGGACTACGCCGCCGGGGCCGGCTCGAGCGACCCTCACGGGCGGCGGATGGGGAAGCAGGAGACGGGGAGGTGATCGGGCCGCGGGCGTCAGCCCTCACCGTAGGGGGGCATGGCGAAGGCCGGTACTGGCCAAGGCGGGCTCAGACGGGCTCGGGCTGGGTCAGGTGGGCTTGGGCTGGCTCAGGTGGGCTGGAAGTGGGCGCAGCGCTCGCAGGGTCCGTCGGGGAGCACGGCGCAGCGCAGCAGGGGCGAGCGGGCGTTGAAGCGGCAGAGGGGATCGCCGATCACCCAGCGGCCGTTCCAGACGCGGGCATCGGCGGGTTGGCGCTGGGGTTTGCCCTGCAGGGCCACGCTGGCCAGCTCGTAGCGGCCGTTGCACAGCCGGTAGCGGTGGCGGCGCTGCATCACCAGGAAGCTGCCGCTGTCGTGCACGAGCCAGCGACCGGGCTGGGGGACCTTGTCGAACGCCTCGATCTCGAGGGTGTCGAGCAGGCGGTCGTCATCGATGCGGCGCAACTCCACGCGCATGGGGGTTCGGCGGGCTCAGGGGGGATCGAGGGGAAGGGGGGCCGCCGCAGCGTCAGCGGGGACGGACGGCAGGCGCCGGGCCGAAAAGCCCCAGAGGAAGAGCAGCACCACGCTGGCGAGCAGGGCCCAGTCGGGGATCTCCAGGCCCGGGAACGCCAGACGCACCAGCAGGCGAAGCCCCACCAATCCAACCGCCAGGTAGCCGGCGGTTTCGAGATGGCGGAACACCTCAAGCCAGCGGATGAACAGCTCGGCGGTCAGCCGCAGCGCCACCACACCGATCACCCCGCCCGCCATCACCAGCAGCAAACGGTCGGTGACGGCCACCGCGGCGGCGACGCTGTCGAGGGAGAAGGCCAGATCGGTGAGGGCCAGGGTGACAACGACCGAGCCCAGACCCGGTAGGAGGTGCGCGGGCCCAGGGGGAGTGCTGGCGGCGGTTCCTTCGCCGTTTCCCACTGCCGCGCCGGTGCCCTCTGCCTCGCTGTAGTCCTCTGCCGTACCCCTCACCTCTGCCGCGCCGTTCCCCTCCCCATCGAGGCCGAGCAGGTGGCGGCCGCTGAGCCACAGCAGGTAGCCCGCGGCCAGGAGCTGCAGGGGCCAGAAGGCCAGAACCCAGCGGGCTGCCGCGATCAGGCCGAGGCGGAACACCAGGGCCAGCAACAGGCCGAGGTTGAGGGCCTGGCGCTGACGGGCCGGATCCTTCAAGCGACGGGAGATCGCCGCCAGGGCAATGGCGTTGTCCGCGGAGAGCACCGCCTCCAGCCCCACCAGCAACGGCAGGAGCAACAGCACCTCGCTCCACTGGTCGGCGGCCTGGAGCAGCGGCGTGAGGGACTCGACCGTTTCGGCTTCCATACTCAGCGGCGTGCCGCGACGGCTCCAGGGGGCTGCTCACGCCGGAGCAATCAGCAGGCACTGTAGGAACGTCTCCCCACGGCCGACCCGAGCCAACCGCCCCCCGACCCCACCGACCCATGGAGCTGCAGGCAGAGCTGGTGCACGCCGAGCCGGGACGGCGGGTGGTGCGGGTCTCGGCCCGACAGGGAACGCAGCTGCTGGGCAGCTCCCTGGGCGAAGCGGAGGATGCCGAAACGGCGGAGGATCGGGCAATCAACCGCCTGCGGGCGCGGCTGGCAGCTCCAGGGGCATCGCCCCCATCGGGTCGCGCGCCTGTGCCGCCGCCGGTGCCTGCGCCAAGAGCGGTGCCCCCGGCGCCAGCGAGCAGCGGGGACGCCCCCGTAGCGCCCGATCTGTTTTCGGCAGCGGCCGCCGATCCGACAACAGCCACCCCAGTGCCTGCTAGCCGAGAGCCTGCGGCACCAGTGCCTGCTGCCCAAGAGCCTGCTGCCCAAGAGCCTGCGGCACCAGATCCAGCCGAGCCGAACGCCGAGCCGGGCGCCGAGCCAAGCCCGGAGCCGCCGATGGATCCGGAGGACTGGAGCCAGGAGCTGGTGCAGCTCGACCTGCAGCTGCAACGCCTCGGCTGGGGCCGGGAGCAGGAGGGGATCTACCTGCAGCGCGCCTTCGGCCATCCCAGCCGCAGCCGCCTCACCCGCTGGGCCGACCTGACGGCCTTCCTGCGGGCCCTGGAGGGGCTGACCCCGCCCGTCGATCCGGCTACGGCACCGGTGCCTCTGCAGCGACGGGATCTGCTGACGACGGGCGACGGCCTGCTCGAGCGCCTCGGCTGGGACGCCGCCACCGCCCGCCGCTTCCTCTCCCAGGAGCTGGGGGCCTCCAGCCGCCAACAGCTGGACGATGCCCAGCTGCTGCAGTTCAACATGCTGCTGGAGGAGGCGTGGATGGTCTCCCAGGGCGATATGCGAGCCTGAATCGGCCCCCGCCCGCGCGGCCGCCCGGGCTCTTCAGCGTCTGCCAGCAGTCCCCATGACCCTCCGCGTCGGCATCAACGGCTTCGGCCGCATCGGCCGTCTGGCCTTCCGCCACGCCTGCCGCCAAGACGACATCGAGGTGGTGGGGATCAACGACCTGATCGAGGTCGACTACCTGGCCTACATGCTCCGCTACGACTCCACCCACGGCCGCTTCCACGGCACGGTGGAGGTGAGCAACGGCCAGCTGGTGGTGAACGGCAAGGCGATCCGCATCACGGCCGAGCGCAACCCGGCAGACCTGGCCTGGGGGGATGTGGGCGCGGAGTACGTGCTCGAATCCACCGGCTTCTTCCTCGACGACGCCACGGCCCGCCAACACATCGCCGCCGGCGCCCGCCGCGTGGTGCTGTCGGCCCCGTCGAAGGACGCCACGCCGATGTTCGTGATGGGCGTGAACCACAGCGAGTACGCCGGCCAGGACATCGTTTCCAACGCCTCCTGCACCACCAACTGCCTGGCGCCGCTGGCCAAGGTGGTGCACGACACCTTCGGCATCGCCAGCGGTCTGATGACCACCGTGCATGCCACCACCGCCACCCAGAAAACGGTGGATGGCCCCTCGGTGAAGGACTGGC